>NZ_MWQN01000003.1:600000-900000 GCF_002024165.1 Embleya scabrispora | reverse complement strand
TACGACACCGGCGGCCGGGTCCCGGCGACCACCGCCGTGCTGGAGCAGGTCGGGAACGACCCCGTGGTGGCCGGTTTCGCCCGCGCCGCCCAGGCGGGCCTGCCGACGCCGAACCTGCCCGCGATGGACAGCGTGTGGGCCGACTGGGGCCTGACCCAACTGGCCATCATCCAGGGACACGGCGACCCGGGGGAGCTGACCAGCGCGATGGCCGGACGCATCCGCGCCAAGATCGTTGCCGGCTGAGCCGGAGCGACGAGGAGAGACCGAGACCGTGACCCAGATCCCGCCCACCCAGCCGCCGCACACCCCACCGGGCCGGCGACCCACGGCCGACCCCGGCCACCCCCCGGCCCGCCGCGGCCTCGTCGGCCTCGCCGTGCGGATCGTCCTGCTCGCCGTCGTCGACGCGCTCGCGGTCTACGGGCTCCTCGCACTGGCCGCGCAGCACAAGTGGGCGATGTTCGGCGCCCTGCTCGTGGGCACGGTCGCGGTCAACGTGATCTACGCCGGCAAACGCCACGTGCCGGCCAAATATCTCGCCCCCGGCGTCGTGTTGCTGCTCGTGTACCAGGTGTACGTGGTGTTCTACACCGGGTTCGCCGCCTTCACGAACTACGGCGACGGCCACAACAGCGACAAGCCCGACGCGGTCGCGGCGATCCTCGCCCACAGCGAGACCCGCGTACCCGACTCGCCGGTACGCCCGGCCACCGTCGTCGCCCGCGGCGACCGGGTCGGCCTGCTGGTGACCCTGCCCGACCGGGGCGTGCGCCTCGGCTGGGCGGGGCACCCGCTGGAGCCCGTCGCGGACCCGGTGTACGACTCCGCCGGCCGCGCGATCGCCGCACCCGGCTGGCACCGGTTGAGCTACGCGCAGATCGCGAGCCGGCAGAAGGAGATCAGCGAACTGCGGGTGCCCGCGAGCGAGGATCCGAACAGCGGCAGCCTGCGCACCGCCGACGGGATCAGCGCCGCCGCCTACCGATCCACGCTCGACTACGACCGCGGCGCCGACACCATCACCGACCGGGGCACCGGCAAGGTCTATCGACCCACCTCCGACGGGGTCTTCGCCGCCGACGACGGCACCAGGCTCAGCCCGGGCTGGAAGGTCTTCGTCGGACTGGACAACTTCGAGACGATCCTCACCGACCGCGACATCCGCGGACCCTTCCTCGGCGTGCTGGTGTGGACCTTCGTCTTCGCCGGCATCTCGGTCGCGGTACCGTTCGCCATCGGACTGGTCCTGGCCGCGGTCCTCGACGGCAAACGGCTGCGCGGACACCGGATCTACCGCTCGCTGATCATGCTGCCCTACGCCTTCCCGGCGTTCCTGGCCGCACTGGTGTGGCAGGGCCTGCTCAACACCGACTACGGCTACGTCAACGTCTCCCTCCTGGACGGCGCGCACATCGCGTGGCTCACCGATCCGTGGTTGGCCCGGCTCAGTGTGCTCGCCGTCAACGTCTGGATCAGCTTCCCGTACATGTTCCTGATCTGTACCGGCGCACTCCAGGCGATCCCCGCCGAGGTCACCGAGGCGGCGCGGATCGACGGCGCGGGACGCGGACAGATTCTGCGGCACGTCAAACTGCCGCTCCTGCTCACCGCCGTCACCCCGATGCTCATCGCGACCTTCGCCTTCAACTTCAACAACTTCAACGTCATCTACATGCTCACCGGCGGCGGTCCCAAGGACCCCGACGCGCCGATCGAGGTCGGCTCCACCGACCTGCTCATCTCGCTGGTGTACAAACTCGCCTTCGGCGGCAGCAATCGCCAATACGGCATGGCCTGCGCCGTGTCGATCCTGATCTTCGTGGTGGTCGCCGCGATCTCCGTCGTCGGCCTGCGCCGCAGCCGCGCGTTCGAGGAGTCCTGATGATCCGTTGGTTCGCGCGCACCGGATGGCGGCACCTGATCGGGGTGCTCGCGGTCGTGGTGGCGATCTTCCCCCTGGTGTTCGTGTTGTCCGCGTCGCTGAATCCCAGCGGCACCCTGACCGGATCCAACGAACTGTTCTCGGACACCACCGACGCGCACTACCGGGAACTGTTCGACGACCCGCTGCACCCGTTCGGCAGGTGGTTCCTGAACTCGATGGCGGTCGGGCTGGCCACCGCGATCGGGTCGGTGTTCCTGGGCGCGTGCGCCGGCTACGCCTTCTCGCGCTTTCGGTTCCGGGGACGCGGGGCCGGACTGACCACGCTGCTCCTGGTCCAGATGTTTCCGCAACTGCTCGCATACGTCGCACTGTTCCTGCTGCTGTCCAGCTTCGACGACGTGTTCCCGGCAATCGGTCTGGGCAGCCGGCTGGGTCTGGTGATGATCTACCTCGGCGGCGCGCTCGGGGTGAACACCTACCTGATGAAGGGCTTCTTCGACACCGTGCCACGCGACCTGGACGAGGCGGCGCGGATCGACGGGGCCTCGCACGCCCAGGTGTTCTTCCGGATCGTACTGCCGCTGGTGGCACCGGTCCTGGCCGTGGTCGCCCTGCTGTCCTTCGTGGCCACGCTCAACGACTTCGTGATCGCGAGTCTGGTGTTGAACGACCCGGACAAGCAGACCCTCGCGGTCGGGCTCTACCACTTCATCTCGTACGGAGTGGGCCGCAACTGGGGCGTGTTCGCGGCGGGTGTGCTGATCGCGGCGCTGCCGGTGCTGGTGCTGTTCCAGTTCCTGCAACGCTTCATCGTCGGCGGGCTGACGGCCGGTGCGGTGAAGAACTGACCCGGCGCGCGTTCCCCGTCGTTCCCATGATTTCTCCCTCGAAGGAAGCTCTCGGATGACCGTCACGACCACGAACACCCCGACGACCACCGGCTGGTGGCGCGACTCGGTGATCTACCAGGTGTACGTGCGCAGCTTCGCGGATGGCAACGGCGACGGGATCGGCGACCTGCCCGGCGTGCGCAGCCGGCTGCGCTACCTGAGCGAACTGGGCGTGGACGCCGTCTGGCTCACCCCGTTCTACGCCTCCCCGCAGGCCGACCACGGCTACGACGTGGCCGACTACCGGGCCGTCGACCCGCTGTTCGGCACGCTCCGGGACGCCGACGCGCTGCTGCGCGACGCGCACGCGCACGGCCTGCGGGTGATCGTCGACCTGGTGCCCAACCACACCTCCGAGGCGCACGCGTGGTTCGTCGACGCGCTGGCCGGCGGCCCCGGATCGGCTGCCCGCGCCCGGTACCACTTCCGTCCCGGTCGCGGCGCCGACGGGGAACTGCCGCCCAACGACTGGCAGTCGGTGTTCGGCGGCCGGGCCTGGACCCGGGTGCCGGACGGCGAGTGGTACCTGCACCTGTTCGCCCCCGAGCAGCCCGACCTGAACTGGGAACACCCGGAGGTGCACGCCGAGTTCGAGGACGTGCTGCGCTTTTGGCTGGACCTGGGCGTGGACGGCTTCCGGGTCGACGTCGCGCACGGCCTGGTCAAGGCCGAGGGCCTGCCCGACATCGGCGGCGGCGCCGGGATCGAACTGCTCGGCAGCGCCGAACTGCCGTTCTTCGACCAGGACGGGGTGCACGAGATATACCGCGGCTGGCGGCGCATCCTCGACGGATACCCGGGCGCCCGGATAGCCGTCGCCGAGGCGTGGACGCCCAGCCCGGAGCGCACCGCGCGCTACGTGCGCCCCGACGAGCTGCACCAGGCGTTCAACTTCCACTACCTGGGCACCGATTGGTCCGCGTCCGCGCTGCGTGAGGTGATCGACGCGTCGTTGGCCGGGGCCGCCGGTGTCGGTGCGCCGGCGACCTGGGTGTTGTCCAACCACGACGTGCACCGCCACGTCACGCGCTACGGCGACGGGGAGACGGGGCTGCGCCGGGCCCGGGCCGCCGCGCTGTTGACGCTGGCGCTGCCCGGCTCGGTCTATGTGTACCAGGGCGAGGAACTGGGCCTGCCGGAGGTGTTGGACCTGCCCGACGAGGTGTTGCAGGACCCGAGGTGGGAGCGCTCCGGGCACACCGAGCGGGGGCGGGACGGCTGCCGGGTGCCGCTGCCGTGGTCGGGCGGGCGGGCGCCGTACGGATTCGGCGCGCCGGGCAGTGCGCCGACGTGGCTGCCGCAGCCGAGCGCCTGGGCCGGGTTGAGCGTCGAGGCGCAGTGGGACGATCCCGCGTCCACGCTGTCCCTGTATCGGTCGGCGTTGGCGATCCGTCGGGCGCACCCGGACCTCGGTGACGGCGCGGAACTGCGGTGGTTGCCGTCGCCGGAGGGCACATTGGTGTTCCGGCGCGGGGAGGGGCCGGTGTGCGCGGTGAACCTGCGCGCGGGATCGGTGCGGCTGCCCGAGTACGGGCCGGTGTTGCTCGCGAGCGGCGAACTGCCCGGAAGCGGTGTGCTGCCGGGCGACACGGCGGTGTGGTACGCGGTGGACGGAGACTGAGCGGGCCGGTTCGGGTTGTTCGGCGGGGTCCGGGACTTCGGCGGCGGCTTCCGAAGGCCGGGAGTCGCCGCCGATCGGCCGCTGTCGTGGGGCCCGGGTGTCCGGATACAGTGGGCGGGTGGCGCAGTTCGAAGTAATCGTGGACCCGGAACGCGAAGCCTGGCTCGGGCGCATGCTCACCGAATCCAATACGGCGGTCTCCCCGAATCTGGCGACGCTGCGTGGGACTTCCGCCGAGAACGAGGAACCCCTCCAGCTCTACGTCCGCGACGACGACGGTGAACTCGTCGGCGGGCTGACCGGCTACACCTGGGCCTACTGGCTGCACGTGCACCTGCTGTGGGTCGACGCCCGGCTGCGCGGCGCCGGGTTGGGTTCGGAACTGCTGGAGCGGGCCGAGAAGATCGCGTCGACCGAGCGGGAGTGTCGGCACGCGCGACTGGAGACCTGGGACTTCCAGGCTCCGGACTTCTACCGCGGGCACGGTTACGAACTCGTGGGTACCGTGCCGGACTACCCGCCGGGCAGTATCGAGTACATCTTCGTCAAACGCCTCGGCTGAGCCGGGTTCGATCGGCGGGTTTCGCTCGGTCGACGGGTGCCGCCATGGCTGTGGCGGTGTCCAGGAGTTCGATCAGCGTGCCGGAGAAGTCGGGCAGGAGTCGTACGGCCACCGTCCAGGCGTCCGGGGTTGTGCCGAGGCGGGCCCGGAGGCGATGCGGTCGCAGTTCGTCGGGCAGCCGCCAGGGGTCGAGCGCGGGTCGACGGGCGGCCGGGGCCTCGATGATCGCCGAGCCGGCCAGGAGATCGAACGCGACGCGGGCCGGCCGGCATGTGCGGACGATGTCCTCGACGGTCAACGCGCCGCGCTCCAGGGCGGCCCGCACCCACGCGCCCACGTGGTGCGGATGCTCGGGTGGGCAGGCCAGCCGGGCGAGCAGGAGTTCGCGCGGGCACTCGGGGTGCGCGACCACCGCGTCCCGGACCTCGTCCGGCCAGGTGTCGCGGGTCAGGGTCTCGATCAGCGTGTCCCAGGGCGGTGGTCCGCACTCGGCGAGGACGACGCCGGCGGCGTGCGCCGGGCCGCGCAGGGCCGTGACGATCGCCGCCGGTGTGGTCACCTCGGCCAGCCGGGCGTGTAACAGGGCCGGGCCGTCGACGTCGTCGAGGGCGGCGCGGACGAGTTTCACGGTCTCGGCCGGGAAGGGGTTGCGCGAGTCCTCCAGGCCGTGGCGGGTGGCCTCGTCGATCAGGGTACGCACCCCGTCGGGGCCGGCGTTCCGCCACCGGTCGAGCAGCGCGCGCAGTCGGCCGGCGTCGGTGTAGAGGGCGCGCCGGCGCAGGACGATCCGCGCGACGCGGGGGTCGTCCGAGGCGGGGGCGACGTCGACGGCGAGCCGGCTGTTGGGCCCTTCGTCGCGTTCGAGGCAGCCGAGCAGGGAGGAGGCGAGCGGGACCGTGCCCGGGCGGCCCGCGCGGTCCACGCCGGACAGCAGCCGCGTGACCGCCGCGTCGTCCAGGTGGGCGCGGCGGAACAGCAGGGCGTTCACCGCGGGATCGTCGAGATCCAGCAACTCGGCCACGGTCTCCGAGGGTTGCTCGGCCACGCCGGCCAGGATCAGGTTCGCGGCGGGACCGTGCACGGCCCGGAGGCGTTCGCGCAGCGCGCGGTCGGGCGGGGCGGCGGCCAGCAGGGGGCGCAGTGCGGGCGGGTCGAGCAGGGACACCAGCGCGTGTTGTTGTGCGCTGCTCGCGCAGCGGAACAGCAGGATGCGGGCCGGGTCACCGCCGGAGGGACGGGGGCGCGCCCGGTTCGGGGCGAGGCCGGCGAGGGCCGTCGCGACGAGGGCGGCCGGAGTGCCGGGGAAGCGCGGGAGTTCGGCGAGGACGGTGGACCACGCGTCGGCGTCGGTGCCCAGGGGGGCGAGGAGTGCGCGTACGGCGGCGTGCACGGCGGGGTCCTCGTCGGGCAGGGCCAGGAGCACCGCAACGGCCGGTCCGGCCTCGGTGAGCAGCGCGGATGCGGAAAATCGGCCGCGACGGAGTCCTCGGCGCAGGAGGGGGGTCCATTCCCATTCGTCGTGGTCGAGGTCGTGGTCGGAGTTTCGGCCCGGACCGGTCGGGGCGGTCGTGGGGAGGCGGAAGGCGCGGGCGCGCAGGGTGGGGCGGGCGGATCGGCCGCCGTCGCGGACGATCTCGTCGGGGCAGTCGGCCCATCGGGCGAGGACCGCGGTCACCGACGAGGGGAAGGGCTTGCGCAGGTGTTCCTCGCGCGCGACGGACCAGTCGGGCGGGACGGGGACGGGACCCTTGGCGCGGCGGACGCGCAGGAGTAACAGGTGCGTGGCGGAGGAGGGTTGGTGTCCCTCGGCGGCGGCCGGGTCGTCGAGGCGGTCGAGCAGGTCGCCGTGGTCGAGGTCGCCGGCCGCCCGGCGGAAGCGGGCGAACGTGGATTCGTCGAGAAGGGAGCGCAGCGCCCGGTGGCGTTCGGCGACCACGGCCGGGGGCAGGTCGGGGCCGAGTTCGAGCAGGGCGTGTGCGACCAGTTCGCCGAAGGGGGCCCACAACGCCGGTTCGAGCAGCCGTTCGTGATGTTGGGTCAGCAGCCAGGGCACGAAGCCGTGCGGCGTGCGCCAGTCGGGATCCGCGGGATCGGCGGCGGCGAGTACGGCGCGCCGGAGCACGACCGCGTGCCGCTCGGGGTTCGTGGGCCGGTACAGGGTGCGGGCCAGGGCGGGGCGGCCGAGTCGGGCCACGCGCAGCAGGGTGTCGTGGTCGAGGCCCGGGTTCCCGGCCAACGCCCGGAGCAGGTCCGTGTCGTCCGTCTCGAACACGGCCTCGATCAGGGCACGCGGCAGCGACCGCGCACGGCGCAGGGCCAGGAGGCCGGAACCGCCCAGTCGCCGGAGCAGTGCGCCGGACCGGTTCCGACCGACGTTTCGGAGCGCCACCACGGCGGCGGTTCCGGATGTGCCGGTCTCGTGCATGCGGGGCCTCCCGGGGGGCTGGTGCGGTCCTGGGGACCTTACGCGATGGGCTGATGTTCCCGGTGGGGGCGGGGAGTTGGTGGTGGGGAGGTCTCGGATCGAGTCGAGGGCCGAGACGTCGGAACCGGTGCCGCCCCGGGTGGTGGTGTCGGTGGGAGAACCTTGGGGATGTGCGGAGATGTGCCGACGTCGCGAATTCTCTTGTCCGCCGGATTCCCGGCCGGCTAGCGTCCGCCCATGTCCATGCCCATGCTCGAGTCGGGAGAAGAAGCGGTGCTCGGGGTGGCGCGCCGGAGCGTGGCGCGGCTCGTGCTGCTCGTCGCGCTGTTGTCGGCGATCGTGGCGACGGTCGCCTCCCCCGTGGCGGCCCTGCCCGCGCGGGGCCGGCCGCCGCGCGTCGAGGTGCCGGAGCCGACGGGGTCGTCGGCGGTCGGGACGAAGTCGCTGTGGCTCGTGGACCGTTCGCGGTCCGATCCGTGGAACCCGGCGGTCTCGGCCCGGGAGTTGATGGTGTCGGTGTGGTACCCGACGGCCGGCGCGTCGCGGGCCCGGGCACCGTACATGTCGGCGGCGCTGTCCAGGGTGGTCTTCGGATCCGACGCGTTGGCCGGGGTGCGGACGCGGGCGTTCCTCGACGCGCCGCCGCGTCGCCGGTCCGCGCCGCTGGTGGTGGTGTCCCCGGGCTTCGGCGGCAGCCGTACCTCGCTGACCGCCTCCGCCGAGGAACTCGCCTCGCACGGCTACGTGGTGGCGGTGGTCGATCACACCTACGAGGCCCCGGTGGAATTTCCCGACGGCCGACTGGAGCCCTGTCGGATCTGCGTCGGCATCCCGGACGACGCACGCGTGGTGCGCACCCGGGCGGCCGACATCGGCTTCGTCATCGACCGGCTGACCGCGCCCGACGCGGGACTGTCCGTCGACGCGCGGCGGATCGGCGTGTTCGGCCACTCGATGGGCGGCGCCGCGGCGGTGGAGGCGCTGCGCACCGATCGCCGGATCGACGCCGCCGTCGATCTCGACGGCAACTTCTGGACCGAACCCCCGGCGGCGGGCATCGACCGCCCGGTACTGCTGCTCGGCGCCCAACGGGTACGGACGGGCACGCCCGACGCCAACTGGCAGGGCATGTGGGACCGGCTGACCGGCCCGAGGCGTTGGCTCGACGTGCCCGCCGGCGGGCACTACACGTTCTGCGACATGCCGTGGATCGTGGACCGCTTCGGGATCCGCGACGGAGTGCCGCCCGATGAGGCGGCCTGGCAGTACGGCACGCTCGGTGGGGATCGGGCCACCGCGATCACCCGCGCCTATGTGCGGGCCTTCCTCGACCGGCACCTGCGCGGCCGGCCGGGGAATCTGCTCGATCGACCGTCGAGGGCGTATCCGGAGATTCGCTTCGTCGGGTAGCGAGGCGACGCGGGCGATGAGTTTCGTCGCCGGCGAGGGTCTATCGGGAAAGGGGTCGGAACAGGCATCGGGGCCGGCAACGGTTTCGAGCGCGGTGTCGAGAAGGGTGCGTGACGATGTCCGGGAGCACGGTTCTGCGAGAGGGCATCGTCTTCGGCGAGTCCGCGCGATGGCACGACGGGCGGGCGTGGTTTGCCGATTGGGGCACGGGGGAGATCGTCGCGGTCGATCCGGAGGGGATCCGCGAGGTGGTCGTGCGGGTGCCGTTCCCGTCCCTGCCGATGTGTTTCGATCGGGCTCCGGACGGGCGACTGCTGATCGTCTCGTCGAGCGAGGCACGCGTGGTGACGCCGGAGGCGGACGGATCGTTCGCGACATACGCGGATCTGAGCGCGGTCGGCGGCGGCTTCAACGAGATCGTCGCGGACGGGCGGGGCAACGTGTTCGTCAACGGCGCCGACTTCGACCCCATGAGGGGGGAGGCGCCGCGCCCGGGCTTTGTCGCGGTGATCGCCGCGGACGGGTCGGTACGTCGGGTCGCGGACGGCATCGAATTCCCCAACGGCATGGCCGTGACCCCCGACGACACGACGCTGATCGTCGCCGAGTCCTACGCCAACCGCCTCACCGCCTTCGACATCGACGCCGACGGCGGCCTGTCGCGTCGCCGGGTGTGGGCCGACCTCGGCACGGGCGTCCCGGACGGGATCTGCCTCGATGCCGAGGGGGCCGTCTGGTACGCGGACGTCCCGAACAAACGTTGCGTCCGGGTCCGGGAGGGCGGGGACGTGACGGCGACGCTCGACCTGGATCGAGGCTGCTTCTCCTGCGTGCTCGACGCCGACGGGCGCACGCTGTACATCGTCGCCACCGAATGGCGCGGCATGAGCGACCCGACTGCCGGCCCCCGAACGGGCCAACTGCTCGCGGCGCCGGTGTCGACGACGACGGTGACGACTTAGAGTTACCGAATGATTTTTATCGTGGTGAAGTTCCCGGTGAAGCCCGAGCACGCCGAGGAGTGGCCGCAACACGCCGCGGCGTTCACCGAGGCCACGCGGGGTGAGCCGGGCAACCTGTGGTTCGAGTGGTCGCGCAGTCTCGACGATCCGACCACGTACGTGCTGGTCGAGGCGTTCCGGGACGACGCGGCGGCCGCGCACGTGAACTCCGACCACTTCAGGGACGCGCTGGAGCGGTTCCGGCCGCTCATTCGGCATACGCCCGAGATCGTCAGCACGGTGATCCCGGACGCGAGCGGGTGGAGTGCGATGGGCGAATTGCAGATCGACTGAGGCCGGCCGGCGCTCCGGGCCGCGCGGGGGCGCCGGACGTCCGTGGCGGACGTCCGGCGCCGGGTTCCGTCGATCGATCCGCCCGCTAGTGCAGGACCTTGAGGCCCACCACGCTGCCGACGATGCCCGCGAGCAGGAGCAGCTTGACGACGGAGAACGCCTCGCCGTCGAAGACCATCGCGTAGGTGACGGTCAGCACCGCGCCGATGCCCACCCACACCGCGTAGCCCGTGCCCACCGGCAGGTCGCGCAGTGCGTAGGCGAGGCCGCTCATGCTGGCGGTCAGGGCGACGCCGAAGACGACGGTCGGCCACAGGCGGGTGAAGCCGGCGGACTTGCCGAGGGCCGTCGCCCAGACGGCTTCCAGAACGCCGGAGACGATCAGCACGATCCAGGCCATGACGAGCACTCCCTGACACCGTCTTGTCCTGACCGGGTACGGCGTGCCTCGTCCGGGAGCCGGTTCGGGCTCCGTCGACCACTCTCGCACGCCCGCGACGGCGCACAAAACAGCCGCCGCGTCCAGTCCCGGACGCCGCCGGTGACCGGGATCACCCGATGGGCGTCGGAGCGCGCGAGACGGACCCGGGCCGGCGTCGGGCAGCGCCGGTACGGTCTGCGGCATGGACATCACTTCCGCGCAATGCCCCGAGCCGCTGCCCGGACGGGTCGGCCATGTGGCCGGAATCGAGTCGCTCGTGCTCGACGGGCACCGGCTCTGGTTCGGCTTCGACTACCAGAGCGACATGGTCGTCTCGCCGTTGATCGAGGACCCGCGGGTGATGGCGGTGTTCGCGAGCGCGCATCTGCGGCAGACCGACGGCGAGCACGACGCGGCCTACTGGGCCGAGCTGGTGGACGCGGCGGTGACGCTGTCGGGCCTGGTCCCGGACGACGCGCACCGGCAGTTCGAGACGGCCCGGCTGCGGACCGAACTCCCCGAACCCGGGAGCCACCTGCTCTACCTGTTCGACGCGGTCGCCGGGTGGGACGAGTCGCGGTCGCTGCCGGCGGAGGTGCGGGAGGCGTACGACCGGCTCGGATTCGACGAGGACGACGTCAACGACTGCGTCGACCACTGCCTGGAGGCGATCCGGGCAGGCGCGGCCGGGGCCGACGAATGGACGGTCGTGCGCTTCCATCTGTCCGCGGCGGTGCCGGGGTTCCCGGGCAACTGGGCAGCGCTCTTCGGGCCGATGGGGGAGCGCGTCGCGACGGGCGGCTGAGCGGCGCGCGTCAGCGGGGAATCAGGCGCATCGGGAGGGTGCGCGGGGTCAGCACGCTGCGCGGGACGGCGCGCACCGGTGCGGCGGAGGCCGGGCGCAGCCGCCAGCGGGCGGCGATGGAGGCCAGGGCAAGCACGCTCTCGGTGAGCGCGAACGTGTCGCCGATGCACTTGGTGGGGCCGGCGCCGAAGGGGACGAACGCGGACCGCGACCAGGCGCCGGGACCGGTGCCGTCGGCGTACTCGCGTTCGGGGCGGAAGAGTTCGGGCTCCGGGTGGAAGTCCGGGTGGCGGTGCAGGATGTACGGGCTGAACACGAGGGTGCTGCCGACGGCGAGTCGGCGGCCGGCGAGGTCGACCGCGCGGGTGGTGGTGCGGGGGAGCACCCAGGCGGGCGGGTACAGGCGCAGCGCCTCGCGCACGACCCGGCCGGTCCATTCCAGGCGGGGCAGATCGTCCGGGCCGGCGACGCGTCCGTCGAGGACGGCGTCGACCTCGGCGTGCAGGGCGCGTTCCGCGTCGGGATGGCCGGCGACCAGGTGCAGGGACCAGGCCAGCGCGGAGGAGGTGGTCTCGGCGCCGGCCAGGATCAACACCGCCACCTGGTCGTGCAGTTCGCTTTCGCCGAGGGCGCCGCCGTCGTCGTCCCGGGCGGCGAGCAGGCGGGCGAGCAGATCGCGGCCGGCAGCGCCGCCGGCCCGGCGGTCGGCGACGATGCGTGCCACGTGGGCGCGCCAGCCGGCCAGGCCGCGGCGGTAGCGGCGGCTGCTCGGGGTCGGTACCGCGTCGACGGCGGGCAGCAGGGCGCGCAGATAGACGCCCTTGAGGAACGTGTCGAGGCTGTCGCGCAGTTCGGCGATGTCGCGGTCGTCGATCCCCGAGCCGAACAGGGTGCGGACGGCCACCGTGGTGGTGAGCGCGAACATCTCGTCGACCATGTCCACGGTCGTGCCCGGCCGCCACCGGTCCAGCGCGATGCCGATCTCGTGACTCATCGCCGTCGCGTAGCCGGGCAGGTGCTCGGTGCGGAACGCCGGTTGCATCAGCAGGCGTTGGCGGCGGTGGTCGGCGTGCGGACAGGTGGCGAGGCCGTTGCCGAGGGCGGCGCGGGAGCCCTCGTAGAGCGGGCCGACGCGGTCGAAGGTGCGGCCGTCGCTCATCACCCGGCGGGCGAGTTCGGGGTGGCACAGGACGAACGCGGGGCGCGGGCCGAGGCGGATCTCGACCAGGTCCCCGTGCGCGGGCAGCGAGTCGAGGAAGCGCAGCGGCGCGCGGAGCAGGTGCGGCAGGTGCCCGGCCATGGGCCAGGCACCGGGAGCCCGACCGGCGCGGGCGACGGGCGCCGGGTCGCGGGGCGGGTGGGGGGCCGTCGGCATGGGGCACTTCCCTGGGGTTCGGCGCGGATTCGGCTTCGGCTCGTGCCGAGCGGTGTCCTACCCATTCCAGCAGCGCGGCATCGCGGATCCGGGGAGGCGTCGAGGGACGGCGGCGTGTCGGTGGGGTGCCCGCGCGGTTGCGGACCGGGTGCGGACCCGGGATCCGCGCCGCGTCCACCCGGCACGCCCCGGGGTCGGTCCCCGGGGTCGGCCGGGGTGTTCGGCGCCGGGGATGCCGCCGCGTCGCCCCCCGGCCGACCGGCTGCCCGGCCGGGTTCGGGAAATCTACCGTCGAGACATGACCAAGAAGCACACGGCATCGCACGACGGTGCCCAGCCCCTGTTCGCCCACCCCCTGCTCGGCCGGTCCACCGGTCGCCGGATCGTGGCGGGCCTCGCCCTCGCCGGCCTGTTCGTGGTCCCGCTCGCCGGCGGCGCCCGCGCCGATACCCCCGCCGCGCCGGACACCGTCGCCGCCGCCGACGCGCGCGGACGCGGCACGCTCGTGGACGCCGTGGACCTGCGCACCGTGCCCGCGGCCGAGGCCGCGCGGGCGCTCGCCGACGACGGATGGGACGCCGGCGCGGTACGCGACGACGTCGTGCTGCGCCGCCTCGTGTACCGCACCGTCGACGCACACGGGCGCCCCACCACCGCGACCGGCCTGCTCGCGCTGCCGGTTCACGGCGAGTGGCGGCTGCGCGTGGTGTCGTACGCGCACGGCACCGAGCTGTACCGCGGCGACGCGCCCTCGACCAGTGACGAGACCTGGGGCATCGCCCCGGCGCTGACCTACGCCTCGGCCGGTTTCGCGGTGACCATGCCGGACTACCTCGGCCAGGGCGAGGGGCCCGGGCCGCACCCCTGGATGGACATTCCCTCGGAAACCACCGCTTCGCTCGATCTGCTGCGTGCGGCGCGCGAGTTCGTCGGCCGGCACGGGCACACGACGGAGCGCGAGGTGTACGTCAGCGGCTTCTCGCAGGGCGCGTCAGCGGCCCTCGGGCTGGCCCGGGCGCTGCAATCCGGCGCCGATCCGTGGTTCCGGGTCGGCGCGATCGCCCCGATCGGCGGCGCGTACGACTTCGGCGGGGTTCAACTGCCCGCGCTGCTCCGCGGCAAGTTGGCCGACAAGCCGAGCGTGCTCTACAGCGCCCTGCTCCTGGTCGCCTTCAACCGCCTGCACCACATCTACGACACCCCGGCGGACGTCTTCGAGGGCCGATACGCCGACACCATCGAGGGCCTGCTCGACGGCTCGCATCGCGACGACGAGATCCTGGACGCGACCCCGGACTCCCTTGGCGAACTGCTGACCGAGCCGGGCCGGGCGCTGCTGGAGCGACCCACCGGGGCACTGGCCGCCGCGTTGCGGGAGACCGACGCGGTGTGCACCGACTGGCGGCCCCGGGTGCCGGTCCGGCTGTACGTGGCGGCCGGGGACGAGGAGGTGGCACCCGCGAACACCGCGCACTGCCGGGCGGCGATGCGGGCCAAGGGCGCGGACGTCCGGGTGACCCGGTTCGGGGCGGATGTCGACCACGGCGGCTCGAATCGGCTGGGCACGGCCGCCGCGCTTCGCTGGTTCCGGGAACTCGCCGGTCGAGCGGGGTGACCGGGCGGGCCGCCGTGGCGTGGGGGCGCGGGGTCGTTACGCCTGGCCCGTTTCGAAGCGGGTGATCAGGCCGTCCTCGACCGTGAAGCGCCAGGCGGTGCGCATCTCGCCCCAGGTGTCGTTGCGGTAGTCGACGACGAGCGCCCGTCCGCCGTCGGCCTCGGAGCGCACGCTCATGTGCCCGTTCGACGAGAAGATCTCCCGATCCACCCAGTCGTCGACGTCACGGTCGGTCCCGTCGTCGGACATGGTCGCCCCGGGCGCCATCAATGCCACGAAGGCGGCCTTGTCGTGTGCGTTCACGGCGGAGACGAAGGCTCCGACGATGGGATCCGACAGTTTCCCGGGGGCGATGGTCACGACAACCTCCTGAACGGCAAAGGCCGGTGGCGGAAGCGCCACCGACGCCCGGTACGAGTCCCCCGGCAACCGGGCCCGATAAACCCGCCGCGCCCGGCAGGGGCTCGCAGGGGCCGGCGGGGTCCGCCCGGGGAGCGGCACCGTGGGAGTGACGGGAAAGCAGTCGATCGGATGGCTCCGGGCGGTACACCGTTTCGGGCGAACCGGGCACTCGTTAACCGTCCATGACCGCACCGGCACCGCTGGACGAGGCGCTCAGCAGCCTCATCGACGCCATCGAGGACACGCTGGCCCGCCTGGATCCGCAGGCCGTGCCGGCCCCGGAACCCGTCGCCGCCCCCGGGCCCGCCCCCGATCCGTTCGCCGCCGACCACCTCGCGCCGCTCGGGCAACTGGACCCGTCCGTCGACGCGGGCGCGCTGGTCCACGCACTGCGCTACGCCCTGCATCGATCGGAGCCCGGATGATCACCGTACATCCCGGTTGATCCGAGGTGTTGCCTCTCCTCGGCGTTCCCGCGAGGGGTGGATCCCAGCCCCCTGGAGCCGCGGCGGACACCTGTCGAAAAAATCTTCGGTGAGGGTGTCATGTAACCCGCGGGTCGTGGCGTTACTCGTGCGACGCCAAAGTACGGAGGCTCCATGTCGAGAAGCATGGCTGCGGATTTCGAGGAGTTCGCGCACGCACGCAGTGGACAACTGCTGCGTACCGCGTGCCTGCTCACCGGAGACTGGCATCTCGCCGAGGACCTGGTCCAGGAGACCTTCGGAAAGTTGTTCCCGGTGTGGCGTCGGGTGCGGGTCATGGAGGCGCCCATGGCCTACGCGCACACCACGCTGGTCCGGACGTACCTGTCCGCCCGCCGCCTCCGGCGCTGGTCGGAGCGGCCCGCCGGCGACGTGCCGGACCGACAGTCACCCGACGGGGCCGACATCGAATTGCGGCTGACCCTCCTGGAGGGCCTGGACCGGCTGTCCCCAAACGATCGGGCGGTGCTGGTGCTGCGCTACTGGGAGGATTACTCGATCAAGGACACCGCCGACATCCTGCGCATCGCGCCCGGCAATGTTCCGGTCCGCGCCAAACGGGCGCTGACTCGCCTGCGGGCGCTGCTCGGGAACGAACTGCGGGATCTGGCGACGACATGCTGACCGAGCCGAACGCTTCCCCCATTCCCGGCGATCGCGATCGAAAGGACATGGTGGCCGTGATCACCGACGAGGACTTCGAGCGGTACGAGCGCGACCTGCCCGCAGCGCTGAGCTCCGCCGTCGAGGGTTTCCCCGTGCCCAGTTCCGATCTGGTGGCCCGGTCGCTCGCCCGGGGCCGGCAGCGCCGGCGGGCTCGCACCCTGCGTCGGTCGGCACTGGCGGTCGTGCTGGTGGCGGCGAGCATCGGGGGATGGGCCGCGACGTACGGCGGGTTCGGGCGTTCGTCGTCGGATTCGGCCGACCGGACCCGGTTCACCTCGGCAGCCGACGTGCGCCGGGAACTGGTGCCGTACCTGATGGAGGCGCTGCCCCGGGAGGGGTGCTGACCGACGCGGAAAGCCGTTTCGAGGCCGACGTGCCCAAGGTGCTCCGGACCGAGGCTGAGGTCTCCGGGACGTATGCCACGGCCGCGGGCAAGTCGTCGCTGATCGTGTCGATCTCCCGACCGGTGCCCGGCAGCCGTAACGAGTTGGGAAGTTATGCCTACTGCACGGGAGTTCGCCCGGACAACGAGTGCGTTCGGGTGCTCCAGCCCGGGGGCGGCGCATTGACCGCACGCAAGGCCACGAAGGAGCCCGGGAGTTCGGACGCGGAGTGGAGCGTCGTGCACACTCGGGCCGACGGGGCGATGGTCGGGGTCCGGGTCTCCGGCGCGTACGACGACGCCGGAGAGGCGGTGGGCGCGCCGACCATGAGCATCCAGCAGATCACCGACATCGCCCGCAGCCCGGTCTGGGCACCCGTGATCGCCGCCGAGCCGACGGCCGCGGAGCAGGTGCTGGGCCTGGTGCCGGCGCTCTTGCCCGGGAAGATTCAGGTGATCTCCCGCGACGGGGACTCGCGCAGCGGCGAGTTCGTCGTGCAGGCCGGGGGTGGCCGGCACCTGTTGACCGTCGGAGTCGACCCGGCTCCCCCCGGCGAGGGGCAGCGTTGCCCGACCGGCCCACTGGAGTGGACCTGCGCAGAGGTGACCCTTCCCGACGGGAATCCGGCCGTGGTCGAACTCAAGCGGAACGTGGACGGACGGGTCGTGCCCCTGAGCCTGACCGCCTACCGGCCGCACGGCCTGCGCATCCGGTTCGAGGTGGACGCGCCGGCCGCCAAGTCCACCACGACCTACGGCGAATTCGCCACGGGAGCACCGGGGTTGGAGCTGGAAGAGCTGAAGGTGATCGCCGCCTCGCCGCGCTGGGACGCCCGCTGACGCCGCACGCCGGTCGTCCCCGACCCGCGTCCTGACCACCGAACTCCCCATACGGCCCACCGCGTTGCCTCCGGCGCCGACCCGATGCCGGGGGTGGGTCCCGCGCTGCCCGAAACGGCGTGCCGCCCTCGCGATCGGCGTCGGCGGCCGTCCGTACCGCCGAACCGGCCGGCGACATCCGAAGACGCCTCGGTCCGCGACCGACGCGCCCGCATCCGACTTCCCGAGGTTGACGAGACCGCTCATGATCCTCCCCGCACCACCGAAGCACCTGCGCGGATTCCTCCCCGAGATATCGCGGTTCGCGGTGGTGGGCGGGGCCGGCTACGGCGTCGACGTCGTCCTGTTCAATGTCCTGCGCGCCTTCCTGGACGTCTCCGCCCTGCCGGCGAAGGTGATCTCGCTGAGTGTCGCCACGATGGTCGCCTACCTGGGCAACCGGCGGTGGACCTACCGCGAGCGCACCACGTCGGGCGCCGCGCACGACCCGGGTCGGCAACTGCTGCTGTTCATCGGCTGGAGCCTGGGCGGTCTGGTCATCCAGGTCGGCTGCCTGTGGGTGTCGCGGCACGTCCTGGGCTTCGACAGCCTGCTCGCGGACAACCTCTCCGGCAACGTGATCGGGATGGGCCTGGCCACGGGGTTCCGCTTCTGGGGCTACCGCACCTGGGTCTTCCGCGCGGCGACCGATACCGCTTCCGCCCCGGCGGACGTCCGTCGCGACGCGGCCCCGGGCCTGCGGTGAACGCCGCGGCCCTGGTGATCGCCCTTGTGGCCACCCTCGCCGGCTGCGGGCACCTGGCGTGCGCGAGCGGGATGCGCCGCGCGGTGGACGTCGTGCTGCTGTGGCTGCTGCTGACCACGGCCCAACTGTCCGCACTGACCCTGCTGGTCGGCGCCCTGCTGCGCCGGTTGCACGCGCTTCCCCTGTTCGTCGCCGCCCTCGTGGTCGCGGCGGCGGAGATCGCGGCGACCCGGCGGGCCCGTGTCGACGGGGAGCGCCGGCGGGGCCGGGACCTGGTCCGCGCGCTCGCCCCCCGGGCGCGGCGGTCGTGGCGGCATCCGGCGGTCGTGGTGGTGGCGGTCCTGGTGGGAGCGCAGTACTGCTGGCGGGGCGCGCTGGCCGTGTTCCTGGGTCCGCTCGACTACGACGGGCTGTGGTACCACCTGCCCGGGCCGGCGATCTGGCTCCAGCAGGGGTATGTCGGCCACACCCCACAGGTGTTGTGGGCCGACGTGTATCCGCAGGGCCAGGAACTGCTCACCGGCTTCACCGGCGCGTTCCTCGGCGACACCCGCCTGGGCTGGGCGTCCGGACTGCCCTTCCTGGCCCTGGGCGCGGTCGCCACCGCCGGGATCGCCCGCACCGCCGGTGCCCGACGCGCACACGCGACGCTCGCCGGGCTCGGGATCCTCGCCGTCCCGGCCGTGTTCGTGCAGGCGTCGACCACCTACGTCGACTTCGGTACGACGGCCACCGCCCTCGCCGCGCTGCACCTGACGCTCGGCCTGCGCTCGACGGTGGCGGCGGCGACCACGCGCGGCGTGGACCCGCTGCGGGCGCTGCGCCGCCAGGTGTCGTGGATCGGGATCGCGCTCGGGGTGGCGGTCGGGGTCAAGTCGTCGAACCTGTTGACCGCCGCGATGGTCGGCGTCCTGGTGGTGGTGCGGACCGGGTACGTGCTCGCCGACGTGCGCCGGGCCGCGCCGCCGCGCGGTCGCGGCGCCGGGCCGCGCGCGGATGCCGCCGCACTGGTGCGGGTGGCCCTGTCCAATGTGGCACTGCTCGGCCTGTTCATGTCGGCGCTGGGCGGCTACTGGTATCTGCGCACCTGGGTTCGCTACGGCAACCCGTTCTATCCGTTCAGCATGTTCGGTTTCCCGGGCAGGGGCACCGTCGACGAGTTGATCATCCGGACCACCGTCTCGCCGCTGGTGATCGGGGAGGGGAAGGTGCGGGCCACGTGGCACTCGTGGCTGTTGGATCGGGAGCGGTTCGCCTATACCTACGACCAGCAGCCGGGCGGGTTCGGGTTGCAGTGGATCTACCTGCTGCTGCCGGTCCTGGTGGGAGGCCTGGTGTTGTTTGGGGTTCGGCGGCGCTTCGACCTGCTGTGGGGGCTGGTGCTTCCGGTGATCGTGTGGGGGATCGCGTCGCCGGCGCCGTGGTGGGCGCGCTACCAGATGATCGTGCCGGCCCTGGGTTGTGTGGGGCTGGCGGTGGTGCTGACCGCGCTCGCGGAACGCTCCGACCGGGTGCGCGGGGGCGGGTGGCGGTGCCGATGGCACTGCGGCGGGTGGTGGCGGGGCTGCTCGCGGCGGTGTTCGTGGGGACCACGGCGGTGTCCATGTGGTGGGCGACGCAGCCGACCAACACCTGGACGGGGGACCGCTTCGGGGCGCATCGGGCGAATGTGCGGGAGGCGGTGGAGCTGATGCGGGATCCGGACCGGGACCGGCGGATCCTGCCCACGGCCGCCTACGCCGGGCTCGACCGGGTGCCCGACGGCCGCACGATCGCCTTCACGGACTTCACCCGGGCGGACTTCCTGCACCTGATCATGGGCGAGCACGGACAGCGGCGGATCACCAATCTGGGCGAGCCCCACGACGTCGCGGACTTCACCCGCCGGTTGCGGGCCTCCGGCGCGCAGTACCTGCTGCTCGGTGTCGGCAACGCGGACCGGGACCTGCTGCTCGCCGTGCTCGGCGACCGCGGCCACTATCGGCCGGTGGTGCGCGGGAACGGCGGGATCGGTTGGTTCGGCGGCGGGTTCGGCGGGGCGGAACTGTTCGAGGTCGGCGACTTCACCCGGGAGCTGTGCGCGAACCGGGAGCCCGTCCTGGCGGTGACCGCACGGGACGCGGGCACGGCGGCGGTGGTGCTGCGGGACGCGTGCGGGGCGCCGCTGTTCGAGGTGGACGTGGTCCTGCTCGGCGCCGACGGGGAGGTCGCGCGGGCACTGACGGGAGCGCGGGGCGAGGCGGTGCTGCGGGTTCCGGACCGGGTGGTCGGGCAGCCGGTGCGGGTGCGGTTCGCGGGCGACGGGTACTACGGCCCGGCGGAGGTGACGGCCGGCGGTTGAGCCCGAACGGGCCGGGTGCGCCCGCCGGTTCGGGCGCCCCGGTCGGTCGCGGCGACGCGGGGCACCCGGTGCGGGTTCGGGTGGGTCCTGGGTGCCGGGTGCCGGGTGCGGGCGTCGGGTTCAGGCGAGGGCGTTCGCGGCGAGCCATTCGTGCGCGAGTACGGCCCAGACCTCGGTGTTCTGCCTTTCGCCGCGGTAGAGGTAGTTCTGCCGGAGCACGCCCTCGCGGGTCATGCCGAGTCGTTTGGCCACGTTGATGCTCGGCGTGTTGAGGTCGGACACCTGCCACTCCACCCGATGGATCCCGCGCTCGCGGATCGCCCAGTCGATGATCACCCGGGATCCGCGCGTGGCCAGCCCGTGCCCGGCGGCGGCCGGCTCCAGCCAGCAACCGGCCTCGCAGGTGCCGGCGGTCGCGTCGAAGGTCCGGAAGAGCACGCCGCCGACGAGGAGCCCGTCCAGCCAGATGCCGTACAGCCGGCCGGTGTCCGTGACGGCCTTGTCGGCGTACGACTGGAGCCACGCTCGCGCGCCGGCTAGGTCGGTGGTGGCATCGGCCAGGCCGATGTGCCGACCGACGAACTCCCGGCCGCGATCCATGTGAGCCAGGAACTCCTCGGCCCGCCAAGGCTCCAGCGGGCGCAGTTCGGCACCCTCGCCCAGCGATATCGCGAACATCGTCGTCCTCCACGGTGGCCGTTCTCGATCACCGTGATCTTCGCACGAGGCCGCGGCCCGCCGCTCACCCCCGACTCGCCGCCTCGTACACCACCCGCCCGTCCACCACCGTCAGTTCGACCGGGACCTGCGGCAGCGCCTCGACCTCGACCCGCAGCGGATCGGCGGCGAGGACGCACAGGTCGGCGACCTTGCCCGGTTCCAACGAGCCCTTCCACGACTCGGCGCCGTCCTGGCGGGCGGGGGTGACCGTGTACGCCCGCAACGCCTCGCGCACGGCGAGGCGTTGGTCGGCGCCGCACACCGAGCCGTCGACGCCGGCGCGGGTCACCGCCGCGACCACCCCGCGGCGCCAGTCCGGGGTCAGCACGGGGGAGTCCGAGCTGAGGCAGACGTCGACGCCCGCGTCGAGCGCGTCGCGGGTCGGACACATCCGGGCCAGGGTGTGCGCGCCGAGCGTGTCGTGCAGCAGGTGTCGGGTGGCCACCGCGATGCCGGGCTGCGTGTTCAGGCCGATGCCGGCCGCGGCCATCTCGGCGAGCGTGGCCGGCGGCAGCAGGTCGCCGTGGATGAGGTAGTGCCGGGCCGCCCGGGGGTCGTCGGCCTGCGCCGCGCCGAGGGCGGCGACCACGGCGGCAGAGGTGCGGTCGCCGGTGGAGTGCACGCCGATCTGGTGCCCGGCGGCATGCGCCGCGCGGATCATCCCGGTCAGCCGGTGCAGCCGCTGCTCGGCCGAGTCGCCGTCGATCAGCAGGCCGCCGTGCGTACCGTCGGGGTAGGGCTCGCACACCCAGGCGCTGCGCATCGGCGGGATGCCGTCCGCGAAGATCTTCACGCCGGCCACCCGGAACCAGCCCGGCACCTCGGCGGGGGCGGCGAACTCGCGCAGTCCGACGGTGAACGCGTCGGCCGAGCCGGGGCCGTCCAGCTCGCCGAACAGGAGCAACGCGGTGACCCGGGCGGCGAGTTCGCCCTCGGCCGCCAGTTGCGCGTAGTCGGCGAGCGCGGCGGAGCCGAAACAGCCCGTTTCGCCGCCGTCCTCGCCCGGGCCCAGGCCGGGTTCGGTGTAGCTGGTGACGCCGAGCGAGGCCAGCAGGTCGCGGGTGCGCAGGATGGCGGCCCGGCGGTCGGCCGAGGTGCGCAGCGCGGGCGCGGCCGGCGGCGGGGCGTCGGATGCGCCGGCGGTGAGCGCGTCCATCAGCAGGTGCGGCCACATCGCGCCGAGCCAGACCCCGTGCAGGTGCGAGTCGTTGATGCCGGGCAACACCGCGCGCCCGCGCAGCGGGATCTCCCGGGTGGCCGGTCCGATCAGCGGGGCGACCTCGTCGTCGTGGCCGACCCGGACGATACGACCGGCCCGCACCGCGATCGCCTGCGCGAGGTGGTCGCCCTCGTCGAAGACGTGCACCCGTCCGCCGGTCAGGACCAGGTCGGCGGGCGCGTCGCCGGCGGGGGCGGCCGAGCGGCGGGCGTTCCACGATTCGCGGTTGCGCACCTTAATTCCTCCTGGGATCTGGACAGGCCCTGCGAGAGCCCATACCGTACACGCAATCAGATACGATTTGCGAGTCGATTGGGAGGCATACGGTGCCCTTGCATCCGGAAGCCCAGCAGATCATCGAGCGCACTCGGATCGGCGAATCCGGCCCCGCCCCCCTCGCCCTGGACGCACAGGCCATGCGTGAGGGCTTCGCGCAGACCTGGACCATGCCGGCCGACCTGCCGGCGGTCGGCGCCGTCGAGGACACCACGATCCCCGGGCCCGGCGGCGACATCCCGGTCCGGATCTACATCCCCGAGGGGGCCGGCCCCTTCCCCGCGCTCGTCTGGTTCCACGGCGGCGGCTGGACCATCGGCTGTCTGGACGAGAACGAGTACGCCTGCCGCACCGTGTGCGCCGGCGCCGAGACGGTGGTGGTCTCGGTCGACTACCGGCTCGCCCCGGAGAACCCCTACCCGGCCGCCGCCGAGGACTGCTACGCCGTGGTCCGCGCGCTGCACGAGGACGGCGCGCGCCGATCCGTGGACGGCGACCGGATCGCGGTCGGCGGGGAGAGCGCCGGCGGCAACCTGGCCGCGGTGGTCGCGCTGATGAGCCGGGACCTGGCCGGCCCGCCGATCGCGCTCCAGGTGCTGGTCTCGCCCGTGGTCGGCCATCCCGACGACGGGCGGCCCTCCTACCGGGACTTCGCCGACGGCTACTTCCTGTCCAAGGCGAGCATGGACTGGTTCTTCACCCAGTACCCGCGCGACGCCGCCGACCTGACCGACCCGTACCTGCTGCCGCTGCGCGCCGACGACCTTTCCGGCCTGCCGCCGGCGCTGGTGCTCGGCGCCGAATACGACGTGCTCCGCGACGAGGGCGAGGAGTACGCGCGGGCCCTGGGCGCGGCCGGCACCCCGGTCGAGGTGGTGCGCTTCGACGGGCTCATCCACGGCTTCTTCGGCCTGCTCGCCACCGACCTCACCGACGCACGGCGCGCACACGACCTGGTGATCCGCGCGCTGCGCGACACATTCGACGGGAGAGCGCGGTGAGTACCGAGAGCCCGGCCGGCGCGGCACCGGTGTTGCGGCTGCGCGAGGTGGACATCGACCGGGACGAGATCCCCGTGGTGCGCGGGGTCTCGCTGGACGTGGCCCCCGGCGCGGTCACCGTGCTCCTGGGCGCCAACGGCGCGGGCAAGACCACCCTCATGGACGGCATCGCCGGTCTGGTGCGCACCACCGCCGGCACCATCGAACTCGCCGGCCGCCCGATGCAGAAGTTGCCCGTGTACAAACGCGCCCGGGCCGGCGTCGGCTACGTCGAACAGGCCCGCACCACCTTCCGCACCCTCACCGTCGAACAAAACCTCCTGGTCGCCCGGGCCGGCGCCGGCGATCCGGAACAGGTCTACCGGCTCTTCCCCGAACTGGCCCGCCGGCGCACCCTCCAGGCCGGCCACCTCTCCGGCGGCGAACAGCAGATGCTCGTGCTCGGCCGCGCCCTGGTCACCGACCCCAAGGTGGTCCTGGTCGACGAGATGTCGCTCGGCCTGGCCCCGCTGATCGTGCGCCGGCTGATGCGCGTGGTCGGCGAACTCGCCGCAGCCGGCCTGGCCGTACTGCTCATCGAACAGTTCGCCAACCTCGCCCTCGACGTCGGCACCCACGCCTACGTGCTGCGCAAGGGCCGCATCGTGCACGACGGACCCTGCGCCGACCTGCGCGGCCGGCACGAGCTGCTGCACGAGTACTACTTCGGCTCGACCACTCCCGACCCGGCCGAGCCGGCGTCCGCCACCCCCGACCCACACCCGCTCGACACCCCGATCGGTGGTGGCACCCGATGAAGTCCCGGGCCGCGAAGACCCTTTCGGACCTGATCGACCCGCGCCGCGCGGCGATCGGCGTCGCACTGGCCGCGGTCGCCTGCGTCGCCGTTCCCGCGATCCTGTCGCCCTACTGGCTCTACCTCGCCATCACCAGCGTGATCGGCGCCGTCGTCATGCAGAGCTACGGCGTGATCGTCGGCCGCGCCGGCGTGATGTCCCTGTGCCAACTCTCCTTCGCCGCGATCGGCGCCTGGGTGGTGATGCGGCTCAACCTCGCCGACGCCCCCGGCGGCCTGATCGTGTGGGTGGTCCTCGGCGGCCTCGCCGCCGCCCCGGTCGGCATGCTGATCGGCCTGCCCGCACTGCGGGTACGCGGGGTCAACCTCGCGGTGATCACCTTCGGCGCCGCGGTGTCCACCGACATCGTGCTGGGCGCCAAGCAGTTCCCCGGCACCGAGGAACTGAAGACGGTGGCCCGACCCGCCGCCTTCAGCACCAACGCGAACTACTTCGTGCTCGTGGTGATCGTCTTCACCGTGATCGCGCTCGCCCTCGCCGCCCTCGACAAGACCCGACTGGGCCGGTCCTGGCTGGAGTTGCGCCACTCGGAACGCATGGCCGCCTCGCACGGCATCTCGGTGGCCCGCAGCAAACTCGCCGCGTTCGCGATCAGCGCCTTCGTCGCCGGGGTCGGCGGCGGCCTGATGGCCGGTCAACTCGGCCTGGTGGTGGCCGGCAACTTCGCCATGGGCCAATCCGTCACCCTGTTCGCCATCGCCATCCTCATCGGCCCACACCACCCCGAAGGCGCCCTGATGAGCGGGGTGTTCGGCGCCGCGATGGCCACCATCCTGGAGAAGGTCCGACTGCCCCAGGACCTCGGCGGCATCGTCTTCGGCATCGTGCCGATCTTCGCGCTGCGCAGCGGGATGAGCCAGACCGACTTCACCCGCAACCGCAAACGCCTGGCCAAGGCCCGCAAACAACGCGACGCCGCCCCGGCCGCCGACCGGGAACGGGCCGACGCGGGCCCGCCCGCGGAGCGCACCGTCGGCGCCCCGGCCCGGCCCATCGGCACCGGGCCCGCCCTCGAGGTCACCGGCCTGACCGTGCGATACGGCCCGGTCACCGCCCTCGACGCGGTCGACCTCACCGTCCCCGCCGGCGCCGTGGTCGGCCTGATCGGCCCCAACGGCGCGGGCAAGTCCACCTTCATCTCCGCCGTCGGCGGCTTCCTCGGCACCCTCCCCGGCACGGTTCGCCTCGACGGCGTACCGATCGACCGGCTCGCCCCGCAGGTGCGCGCCGCACGCGGCCTGCGCCGCACGTTCCAGACCACGCTGATCGCACCCGAACTCACCCAGTACGAATACCTCGACATCGGCGCCGGCCGCCGCCTGGAACGGGCCGAGGCGGACGAACTGCTCGAATTCTTCGGCTGTCCCGTCGGCGACCTGCCCGTCTCGATCGTCGACGCCGGTACCCGGCGCCTGCTCGACGTCGCCGCCGCCATCGCCGCCCGACCGGCGGTGGCCCTGCTCGACGAGCCCGCCGCCGGCCAGTCCGCCGCCGAATCGCGGCGCCTGGCCGAACGATTGGCCCGAGTACCCGAACGCTACGGCGTGTCCGTCCTGTTGGTCGAACACGACATGGAACTGGTACGGGTCGCGTGCCGCGAAGTCACCGTCCTGGACTTCGGCCACGTGATCGCCACCGGACCCACCGAACAGGTCCTGCGCGATCCGGCGGTCACCGCCGCCTACCTCGGCAGCTCCGACACCGCCGACGGCGCGGCCTCCGCGACCGCGCTCGTCACCCCGACCGGCTGAACCCCGACCGTCCTCCGGGGGCGGCGCCCGCTCGCGCCGCCGACCCGGATCCCCCGGCATGCCTTCGACCGGATCAGCCCCGTGCCGATCCATCCCCCCACGAAGACAAGGACGTTCCCATGAAGCGTTCCCTCGTGCGCCGACCGGCCGCGGCCGTGCTCGCGCTCGCGTTCACCCTCGCCGCGACGGCCTGCGCCGCCGACGACGGCAGCGACGGCGGCTCCACCAAGGGCGCCATCAAGGTCGGCTCGATCAACGGAATCACCGGACTGTTCCAGACCCCCGAGGTCCCGCAGGCGGTCAAGGCCGTCTTCGACGAAGTCAACGCGGCCGGCGGAATCAACGGCCGCAAACTCGAACTGATCAGCAAAGACGACGCGATGAACCCGCAACGCTCCACGGAGAACGAGGTCGAACTCGTGCAGTCCAAGGGCGTGGTCGCCCTGGTCGGCTCCTCCAGCGCGGTCGACTGCGGGGTCAACCGCGCCGCGTACAAGACCGCGAAGATCGTCTCCATCCCGGCCGTCGGCGTCGACCCCGCGTGCTTCAACAGCCCCGATATCGCACCGGTCAACCCCGGCCCGTTCAAACTGCTCACCGCGATGCTCTACTACGCCTCCGAGACGCTGCACCACGACAAGGTCTGTCTCTACTACACGACCCTGCCCGGCAGTGGCGGCGGCATCAGCGACGCGATCAAGGAGTGGGAGACCCTCACCGGCAAACAACTCGCCGCCAAGGACACCGCGGTCGGCGAAGGCGACCCCACCCCGCACCTGATCGCCGCCAAGCAGGCCGGCTGCCAGGCCGTGCTCTACAACGCACAGGTCGGCCCCTGGTTCGCCCAGGCGCAGACCCAGGGCATGCAAAACGTCGACTTCATCATGGGCGCGAACAGCTACACCGACGCCAACGCCAAGCTGGTGCCCTCGGGCATGCGCGCCTACGTCGGCACCGAATGGCAGCCGTACACCGACACCACCCTGCCGGGCAACGGGCGCTGGGCCGAACTGATGGACAAGCGCGGCATCCAGCGCACCGCGTTCAGCCAGGGCGCGGTGATGGCCGCCGACGTCTTCGTCCAGGTGCTCAAGGGCATGAAGGGCGACATCACCCGCAAGACGGTCACCGAGGCGTTCAAGAAGATGAGCCCGATCGAGTACCCGATGGTCGGCTCCCCCTGGGTGTTCGGCCCCGGCGACAAGCACAACCCCGTCCAGGGCAGCCGGTTCGTCAAGGCCGTCGACGGCAAGTGGCAGGTACTGCCCGAAGGCTTCATCGTGCCGGGCAAGAAGTAGCCCCGCGCGGACCGCCCGAGAACGAGGTGTCGACATGCTGAACTCTGTGATCGCGGGCCTGAGCAGCGGCGGCGGCTACGCCCTGCTGGGACTGTGTGTGGTGTTGACCTACCGACTCGTGGCCGTGGTGAACTTCGCGATGGCCGCGGTCGGCGCGATGGGCGCCTTCACCATGGTGTCGCTGACCGACGACGGCCTGAACGTATGGCCGGCGCTGTTCCTGGGCGTCGCGGTCAGCGCGGCCCTGTCCGGTGTGCTGGGCGCGCTGCTGATCCGCTGGTTCGGCGAGCACAACGAACGCACCAAGGCCGCGGTGACGGTGGCCGTGTACGTCGCGGTGATGGCGGTGGGCCTGCGGCTGTTCGGCGCCACCTCCACCGGCGCGCGCCGCTTCCCCGCGCCCTTCGACGGGGCGGTGTTCCGGATCGGTGACGTGGTCGTGTCCTGGGCGGTGGTGGTCTCGCTCGCCTTCGCGGTGGCGATCACCGTGGGCGTCGAGGTGATGCTGCGCCGGACGCTGGTCGGGCTGCGCCTGCAGGCGTTGTCGGAGCGGCCCGGCACCGCCCAGGTGGTCGGCATCTCCGCGCCGCGCCTGGCCACCGCGGTGTGGGTGGCGATCGGCGCGCTCACCGCGCTGGTGATCATCCTGGTCGCGCCGCGCCTGGGCGGCGACTTCTCCACCCTGGGCAAGCTGATCGTCACCGCGCTCGCCGTCGCCATGGTCGGCGGGTTCCGCAATCTGCCGCTGACCCTGGGCGGCGGGCTGCTGCTCGGCTGCCTGGAAGGCGTCTCCGCCTCGCTGAGCGAGGTGCGCGAATACCGCGGCGTCATCCCCTTCCTGGTGATCCTCGTGCTGCTGTGGTGGCGCAGCCGGCACGAGGTGTGGGACACCGCGCACAGTCGATGACACAAGGAACCGGAGAGCGTTGATGATCATGGGAACCCGGGCCGTCCCGGACGGCTCCACCCGCGCCGCGGTGTTGCGCGCGCACGAGGAACCGCTGACCCTGGAGGAGATCGGGCTGCCGGAACGCTGCGAGCCCGGCGCGGTGTTGGTCCGGATCGGCTGCGCCACGCTGTGTGCCACCGACGTGCACCTGTGGCGCGGCGCGATGAGCTTCCCGGGCATGTTGCCGATGGTGCTCGGCCACGAGATGACCGGCACCGTCGAGGCGGTGGGGGTGGGCGCCACCGACGCGCTCGGCCGGGTGTTGCGCGTGGGCGATCGCATCGGCTGGTCCGAGTCCACGTGCGGGACCTGCTACGCCTGTACGGTGCTGCGCCGGCCGGTGGGGTGCGTGGATCGGGGCTATGGGTTCCGTCAGCGCGCGGATCAATGGCCGTACGCCACGGCCGGATTGGCCGAGTTCGCCTATGTCGGGCCGCGCGCGGAGAAGGTGGTGATCCCGGACGACGTGCCGGACACCTGGGCCGCGTGCGCGGGATGCGCGGTCAAGACCGTGCTGCACGCGTTCGACCGGGCCGGCGGGGTGCGGCCCGGGGCATCGGTGGTGGTACAGGGCGCCGGGGCGCTCGGCATCGTGGCCGGTGCGATGGCACGGGCGAGCGGGGCCCGGACGGTGATCACGATCGGTGCGCCCGATGCCCGGCTCGACCTGGCCCGGGAGTTCGGCGCGGACCTGACCCTGGGCCTGGCCCTCGACCCGGCCGAGCGGCGCGAGGCGGTACAGGAGGCCACCCGGGGGCGCGGCGCGGACCTGGTGCTGGACCTGGCCGGGGCGCCGGGGGTGGGCGCGGAGGCGGTTGATCTCGCCGCGTTCGGCGGCACCTTCGTGATCGTCGGCAGTACCGGTCCCACCCCGGAGCGGTTGCCGCTCGGGACCGTGATGGGCAAGGAACTGACCGTCGTCGGCTCGCTCAACGGCGATGTCGGCGACTACCACCGGGCCGTCGAGTTCCTGCGCGACTTCCGTGACCGGTTCGCGTGGGATCGGCTGTTCGCCGCTCCGGTCGGACTGTCGGGCGCGACCGACGCGCTCACGGCGATGCATCGGCAGGAGCAGGTCAAGGCGGTCGTGCACCCCTGGCTGCCGTGACGTCCCGTATCGTCCCCGAGATCGATGGCCCGCGACGATGCTCGCGGTGCCGAAAGGACCATTGCAATGGGTGAGACTTCGAACGCGATCGTGCCGCGGCGTCGATTGGGTGCGGACGGGCCGCAGGTGCCGCTGTTGTCGTTGGGGTCGTGGCACACCTACGACCGGATGGACTTCCACGACGCGGTGGACCTGGTCACGCAGGCGGTGGAGTGGGGGGTCAACCTCTTCGACGTCGCGGTGTACGGGATCCCCGGGCAGCGGCCGGTGTTCACCGACGTGCTGTTCTCGGCGATCGTGCGGGCGGCGGGACTGGCCCGTACGGACTACCAGTTGTCGACCAAGATCTGGTTGGAGGGGTATCCCGCGCAGTCGTTGCGCGAGCAGGTGGAGCGGGCGATGTTCCGGGCCGGGACGGATCACGCCGACCTGGCGATCCTGGGGGACATCCGGGATCCGGACCTGGATCTGGCCCGACTGGCCGGGGACCTGGCCGAGTTGGAGAAGAGCGGGCTGATCGGGCACTGGGGGGTGAACAACTGGTCGGCGACCGCGATTCGGACCATCGGGGGGCATGCGCTCGCCGCGGGGTCGCCGGGGCCGCAGGTGGCGCAGCTCAAGTACAGCCCGTGCCGGCGCTCGATCGCGGACGGGGCGCCGTTCGCGGAACTGTTCGCGGCGGGGCTGTCGTTGCAGGCGTCCGATGTCCTGGAGGGCGGGATTCTGGCGGGCAAGGTGGCGCCGGCGCGGGAGATCGGGCGGGATCCGGGCGGGGTGCGGGAGCGGATCATCGCCTCCGCGCCGGGGATCGCCGAGGTGGCGGCGGATCTGGGGGCTACGGCGGCGCAGGTGTGCGTGGCGTTCGCGCTGTCGCATCCGGCGACGGTGAATGTGTTGTTCGGGGCGACGCAGGTGTCTCAGTTGGCCGACAACATCGGGGGGTTGCGGCTGTTGGAGCGGGTCGGGGCGGCGGCGTTGCGGGCGCGGTTGGTGCCGTTTTACGCGGACCGGGAGGTGGTGTCCCCGGAGGGGCCGTGAGGGTTCGGCCGACCCGGGTTGTCCTCAAGCGCCGGCCGGGCTGTGTGGGTTCGGCCGGCCTTGGGGTTCGGTCGGCTTGGGTTGGCCTCAAACGCCGGCCGGGCTGAGGGGGGAGCCCGACCGGCGTTTGGTGTTGGTTGGCTTGGCGTGGCCTCAAGCGCCGGCCGGGCTGTGTGGGTTCGGCCGGCCTTGGGGTTCGGTCGGCTTGGGTTGGCCTCAAACGCCGGCCGGGCTGAGGGGGGAGCCCGACCGGCGTTTGGTGTTGGTTGGCTTGGCGTGGCCTCAAGCGCCGGCCGGGCTGTGTGGGTTCGGCCGGCCTTGGGGTTCGGTCGGCTTGGGTTGGCCTCAAACGCCGGCCGGGCTGAGGGGGGAGCCCGACCGGCGTTTGGTGTTGGTTGGCTTGGGTTGGCCTCAAGTGTCGGCCGGGCTGTATGGGTTTGGCCGACCTGGGGGTTTGGTTGGCTTGGGTTGGGTTCGAGTGCCGGTCGGGTTGTATGGGTTCGGGCGGTTGGTCTCGTCTGTTGGGGTCAGGTGGCGGAGGCTGCCGGGTCCGTGACGTTGGCGTCCACCCAGACGTCTGTGAGGGACTCGCGGAGGGTGGTGCCGTGTTTGGTGACTAGGTCCAGTGCCTTGAGGTTGTCGTGCCATTGGGACATGCGGCTCGCGCCGAAGAGGACTGTGGCGACCGCCGGGTGGGTGAGACAGAAGGCGATGGCCAGTTGGGCGGGGGTGGCGTCGAACCCGGCTGCCGCGTCGGCGAGTTTCGGGTAGACCTCGCGGATGCGCTCGCGGAGGTTGCCGGGGTCGGCGCCGATCTTGCGCTGTGGGTGCAGGTTGCCGGCCAGGATGCCGCCCTCCAGGACGTCGGACGCCTGCAAGGCCATCCCGTCGGCGAAGAGTTCGGCGAACGGCGCGCCCTCGGCCACCGCCCGGCGGGCCGGGCTGTACTTGAGTTGGGCGAACGTCGGCGGGGTCAGCCCCTCGGCGGCGGCGAACCGGCGGGCGGTCCACACGTCGCGCGCCGACCAGTTGTTGACGCCCCACGCGCCGAACCGGCCCGCCGCGATCTGTTCGGCGACGTCGGTGACCACGGCCGGGATGGGCAACTCGCCGAAGAAGTCGCCGACCACGACCAGATCGGCGCGATGGGTGCCGATCCGGTCCAGGGCGACGTCCAGTTGTTCGGCGAAGCCCTTCCTCGGGTACTCCCAGAGCCAGAGCTTGCCGCACAGCAGCCAGTCCTCGCGGGCCACGCCCGCCTCGCGGATCGCCTCCCCGAACATCAGGTCCGTGCGCGCGTTCTCCGCGTGCGGGCCCATGTCGTAGTGCGCGACGTCGAACAACTCCACGCCGTGCTCCAACGCGTCCAGGATCAGCGCGACGGCGTCGGCGGGGCGCATCCGGTCCCACGTGTTCCATGAGCCGAGGCCCAGGACCGGTACGTCGGGGCCGTGCGCGCCGAGGCGGCGACGGGGCACGGGGCTGCTGCCGGGGGAGAGCGTCACGGGTCCTCCAGGGTGGTTCGGGCGCGGCGTGGATGCGGCGTGGAAACGAAGATCGGCATTGTTGATGGCATCGGTAATCATATAGCATTCCAGATACCAACTTCCTGCCCCTCGAGGAGATCCGCATGCCAGTTCCCTCGGACGCCCGGGCCGCGGTCGATCCGGCTCCCATCGTCGACGTCGCGATCGGATACATGGCCGCCAAGCAGCTGTTCGCGGCCGGGGAGGCCGGACTGTTCGCGGCCCTGGCCGACGGCCCCGCGCCGCTCGACGAGATCGTCGCCCGTACCGGACTGCCCGCGCGGACCGCGCTGATCCTGGCCGACAGCATGGTGGGCCTGGGCCTGTTGGAGCGCCGCGACGCCGGCTACGCCAACTCGCCCGCCACCGCGCACCACCTCGCCGGTACGGGGGAGGGCGTGGACCTGCGCCCGTTCCTGACCTTCCTCGACGGCGTCAGCTACCCGCACTGGCTCGGCTTCGGCGAGACCTCGCGCACCGCCCGCCCCGCTCCGCTGGACCTCGGCGGCGACCGGCTGGGCACCTTCCTCGGCGGCGTGATGACCTACAACGCGCTGCACGCGACGATGCTGGCCCGGGCCTACGACTTCGGCGCCCACCGGCGGGTGCTCGACCTGGCCGGGCTGTCCGGCTCGTTCCTCGCCGAGGCGTTGCGCGCGCACCCCGAACTGTCCGCGACGTTCCTGTCCGACGGCGATCTCGTCGGGCACGCGGAGAACACCCTGGCCGCCGCCGGCGTCGAGGACCGGGTCGAGGTGATCGGCGGCGATCCGCTGTCCGGCGAGGTGCCCACCGGCTTCGACCTGGTGCTGCTCGAACACGTGGTGCACCGCTTCGACGCCGAGCACAACCGGCGGATCGTGGCGGCGGCGCGCAAGGCGGCCGAGCCCGGGGCCCGACTGCTGCTGCTCGACTTCTTCCTGGAGCCGACCGGGACACCGCGCCTGATCGATACGCTGCACGCCGGGGAATACCTGGTCATCGACGGCACCACGGTGTATCCCCGGGCCGAGGTCGAGGAATGGCTCGTCGAGGCCGGCTGGCACCCGGTGGACCTGCTCGAACTGCCCGGCAGCCCCCGGGTGATCGTGGCGGAGGCCCGATGACCGCCCCGGACGCGCGGCCGGGCCGGGTGGTCGTGGTCACCGGCGGCGCGAGCGGGATCGGCGCGGCCGTCGCCCGCGCCTTCGCCGAGGGCGGCGACCGGGTCGTGATCGCCGACATCGACGCCGCCGCGGCCGACAAGGTCGCCGAGGAGATCGGCGGCACCGCGGTCGCGATGGACATCACCGACCCCGCGTCGGTGGCCGCCGGCCTGGACCGGGTGCTCGCCGAGGTGGGCCCGCTCGCGGTCCTGGTCAACAACGCCGGCCTGGTCGCCGGCGGCGGGCTCCTGGTCGACCTGCCGATCGAGGTGTTCGACACCGTGGTGGCGGTCAACCTGCGCGGCACGTTCACCGTCACCGCGGCGGCGGCCCGCCGGATGATCGCCGAGGACGCGGGCGGCGCGATCGTCAACATCAGCTCGATCGGCGCCCGGCAACCCACCGCCGGTCTCGGCCACTACGAGGCCACCAAGGCCGCGATGGACGCGCTCACCCGCACCGGCGCGATCGAGTTGGCTCCGCACCGCATCCGGGTCAACGGCGTGGCGCCGGGCCCGGTGCACACGCCGATGACGGCCGGCCTGATGGACGACCCGCAGGCCCGGCAGGCGTGGGAGGCCCGGATCCCGCTCGGCCGCATCGCGGTCCCCGAGGACGTCGCCCCGCTCGCGGTGTTCCTCGCCTCGCCGGCCGCCGCGCACATCACCGGCACGATCGTCCAGGTCGACGGCGGCCAGTTGCTGGTCTGAGCCGGCCACGACGACCGGGAGCGCCCGGCCACGGCGACCGGGAGCCGCCCCGGTCGCCGTGCGGCCGTCCGCGCGGGCGGACACGCCGCCCGGGTGCGGACGGCCGACGCCCGTGCGCCGATAGACTCGCGCCTCATGCACACAGACCTGTCGTCCGCCGGCGCCTGGGCGCCGCCGCGCGATGTTCCCGGAGATCGCGCGGGAACCGGATCGTGGTAGAGACCTTCGCGAGGATCGTCGTCGTCGTTCCCACCTACAACGAGCGGGAGAACCTGCCCGTCCTGGTCGGCCTGCTCGCGGATCTGCGCCTGCCGAACCTGCACGTACTCGTGGTGGACGACAACTCGCCCGACGGGACCGGCGGGGTGGCGGACAAGCTCGCCACGGAGTCCCCGGGGTTCGTCGGGGTGTTGCACCGCGAGGAGAAGGACGGGCTCGGCCGGGCCTACGTCGCCGGGATCACCCGCGCGCTGGACGAGGGCGCCGACGTGGTGATCCAGATGGACGCCGACCTCTCGCACCCCGTCGCGGTGATCCCGACCATGCTCGACACGCTGCGCACCGGCGACGCCGCCGTGGTGATCGGCTCGCGGTACGTGCGCGGCGGCTCGACCGCCGCGGAGTGGGCCTGGTACCGCAAGGCCCTGTCGACGTGGGCGAACCTCTACGTCAACGCCATCCTGCGGCTCGGCGTCAAGGACGCCACCGCCGGGTTCAAGGCGTGGCGGGCGACGGCGCTGCGGGCGATCGACCTGCCGTCGATCCACAGCAACGGATACTCGTTCCAGGTCGAGATGAACCACCGGACGGTCCGGCGCGGATCGCGGATCGTCGAGGTGCCGATCCGCTTCGAGGAACGGGCCGAGGGCGCGTCGAAGATGAGCCTGGCCGTGCAGATCGAATCCGCCCTGACCCCCTGGAAGTTGCGGTTCGGGCGCAAGGTGGGCTGACGACGCCGCGACCTCGCTCCGGTCGCGGCCGGCGTACGAGGGCCCCGGCCGAGCCGGCCGGGGCCCTCGGCGCCCCGCGATCGGATCGGCCGGGGCGCTCGGCGTCCCGCTACGGCGTCCCGGTCTTGGCCTGGTGCAGGGCCGCGGCGGTGGCGATCTTGTGGGCGCAGGCGGCGCGTTCGATCTCCCCGGGGTCGGCGCCGGCGCCGATCAGGTCGAGCAGGTGCTCGTGTTCGCGCACCGAGGTGCGGGCCCGGCCGGGGACGTACGTGAAGGTCGAGCGGCGCATGTGGTCCAGGCGGGCCCACTCGGATTCGAGCAGCGCGTTCAGGTGCCGATCGGGACAATGCGCGTAGAGCGAGAAATGGAACCTCCGGTTGAGCGCGGTGAACGCGGTCGGGTCGAAGTCGGCCAGCGCCTCGATCATCCGGTCGTTGATCGCCCTCGCCTCGGCGATGTTCTCGGGGCTCATCAGCGGCGCCGAGATCGCCGTCGCGTAGCCCTCGAGGCGGGCCAGCACGTTGAGCGAGTGCTCGACCTGCGAGCGGTCGAACACGGCCACCCGGGCGCCGACGTTGCGGACGATCTCCACCAGGCCGTCGGACTGTAGTCGGCGCACCGCCTCGCGCAGCGGGATGGTGCTGACCCCCGCCTCGCGGGCGAGCTGGTCGAACACCAGCCGGTACCCGGGGCCGTAGGTGCCGTCCAGGATCCGGCCGCGCAGCAGCTCGTAACACATCTCGGACTTGGACGACTTCGACGCCTTGCTCGCGGCGGTTGCCTTTGCGGGGCTCAACTACGGTCTCCTCAGTCTCGACCGGACACGGTCGCGGGCCGGGACACGATGTCCCGGCCCGGTGTGGTCCGGTGCGGCGCGGTATGCGGCGGGTGGGTCAGCGGCCGACGACCAGCACGGCCAGACCCTGGAAGTTGGGGTTGACCAGGACGCCGTGGTGGTCGCCGGTCACCACGACCATGTGTGATCCGGGGGCCGCCGCGACCAGTGCGTCGATGTCCCGGGTCATCGGGTCGTCGGTGCCGACCACGAACCACGGCGGGGTGTGGCCGGCCCATGGCGTGGGCTCGAAGGGTGTGCTCCGCAGGCCCTCGACACACGTGACCAGACCGTCGGCGCGGTCGCCCTCGGCGCGGATCAGGCCCGCGATCATCCCGGTGAGCGGATCCGCGGTGGTCGGCTCGCCGTGTACGGCCCGGCGCAGTTCCGCGACGTCCACGGCGGTGAACGGCTCGACCGGACTCATCCCGCCGAACGCCACGCGGCCCACCCGCTCCGGCGCGCGTTCGGCCAACGCCCAGGTCAGTCGGGCGCCGAGGGAGTAGGCGATGATGTCGACCCGGTCCGCCCCGTACGCGTCGAGCACGGCGAGCAGGTCGTCGACGGTGGCATGCGCGTCCGCCTCGTCGCCGCTCGTCGGGGCCGGACTTGCGCCGTGTCCGCGCAGGTCCGGCGCGATGACGGTACGGCCGGCGTCGATCAGGGCCGTCACCATGCCCGTCTCCAGCCAGGAGCGGCGGGCATCGGAACAAAACCCGTGCACGAGCAGCACCGGGGGTTGCTCGGACTCCCCGACGTCTTCGGAGGGCCCGACGCTCGGATAGGTGGTGACGGCGAGGGGCTGCCGTGTGCGCATCCTACTTCTCCACTCGGCTATTTCGGATACGATTTCGGATCTTACACCAGTGGCGGACGCTCACGTCGAGGGCCCGACCTGCGGTGATGCGTCGCGCGCGAACGAGAAGCCGTCGGCGCCGACCGTCACCTCCGCCTCGGAGTTCTCCTCCCGGGCGAACACCGGCTGCGGTTTCCCGGCCAGGTCCAGCACGGTGGACGCCTCCGCGTACCAGGACGGCACCACCGGATTGCCCCACCAGTCGCGCCGCTGGTTGTCCCGCACGTCCCAGGACAGCACCGGGTGGTCGGGATCCCCGGTGTAGTAGTCGGTGGTGTAGATCTCCACGCGGTGCAGGTCCGGATCACGCACGTACACGTAGAACGCGTTGGACACCCCGTGGCGCCCCGGACCGCGCTCGATGTGTGCCGATCGGCGCCGGGCACCCAGCAGATCGCATACGTGCAGCACCTGGCCGCGCTCGTGGGTGCTGAACGCGATGTGGTGCAGCCGGGGACCGTCGCCGCCGGTCAGCGCTATGTCGTGCACCGTGTCCTTGCGGTGCAGCCAGGACGCGTACAGCGTGTCGTCGGCGCCCCGGATGTCCTCGGTCACCCGAAAGCCCAGATCGCGGTAGTAGCGCTCGGCCCGTGCGACGTCCGGCACCACGATGTTGAAGTGGTCGAGCCGGGCGATCGCGCCCGCGCCGTGCAGGTCGTAGCTCTGATGCAGGCGCGGCACGTGCTCGGCCGCGTAGAAGAACTCCAGCGGGAACCCCAAGGGGTCCACCACCCGCACCGCCGGGCCGATCCCCCGGGTGGCGCCCGCCGCACGGCGCTCCACCGGTACGCCCAGGGCCCGGTAGTAGCGCTCGGCGGCGTCGACCTCCCCGGGCGAGCGCACCCGATACGCGAGCGCGGCGAGCGCCGGGCTCTCGCCGCGGCGCAGCACCAGCGAGTGGTGCAGGTACTCCTCGAAGGCGCGCAGGTACACCGCGTCCTCGTCCTCGTGGGTGACCACGAGGCCGAGCAGGTCGACGTAGAACTCGCGGGACGCGGCGGGGTCGGTGACGACCAGCTCGGCGTAGGCGGCCCGAACGATGTCGGGCGGGGGTATCGCCCCCGGCCGCGGAGCGGGGGCGGGGGTGCCGGGGCGGACGGCCGGCACGGGCGGCGGGGGCGGAACGGCGGGAGTGGGCATGGGGCTCTCCTCCTGTTCGACGCGCTGTTCGGTTCGAGAGGTCGTAGGGAATCCGGCTTCGAGAGCTGTGCGGAACCTAGCAAGCGAGCGACCTGCGCGGATACGGCCGAGGACGAACCGACGGCCGGATCGCGCGGGGTTCACCCGGTCGTCAGGCGGCGCCGAACCGGGCGGTGTGCAGCGGTGCCATGGCCACGTGTACCGCCTGCTGCGTGGTGTAGAAGTCGATCGAGCGGTGACCGCCCTCGTGCCCCAGGCCGGAGGCCTTGATCCCGCCGAACGGGGTGCGCAGGTCCCGCACGTTGTGCGAGTTGATCCACACCATCCCGGACTCGACCCGGTGTGCCACCCGGTGCGCGCGGCGGATGTCGTTGGTCCACACGTAGCCGGCCAGCCCGTAGTCGACCGCGTTGGCCAGCTCCACCGCGTGCTCCTCGTCGTCGAACGGGGTCAGCGCCACGACGGGGCCGAAGATCTCCTCCCGGAAGATCCGGGCATCGGCCGGCACGTCGCAAAACACCGTGGGCGCGAGGTAGTTGCCGGTCGGCAGATGTGCCGGGCGACCGCCGCCGGCGACCAGGCGCGCCTCGGTGCGACCCACCTCGACGTACGCCAACACCCGTTCGTAGTGCTCGGGATGCACCAGCGCGCCGACCTCGGTGGCCGGATCGGCAGGGGAGCCGACCACGATCCGCTCGGCCCGCGCGGCGAAGCGCTCGACGAACTCCTCGTACACCCCGCGCTCGACCAGGATCCGCGAACCGGCGGTGCAGCGCTCGCCGTTGAGCGAGAACACGCCGAACAGCGCGGCGTCGATCGCGTCGTCCAAGTCCGCGTCGGCGAAGACGATCACCGGTGACTTGCCGCCCAGTTCCATCGACAGCCCCTTCAGGTGTCGGGCGGCGGCGGCGAAGATGGTGCGTCCGGTGGTGGTCTCCCCGGTGAACGAGATCAGCGGCACCTCGGGGTGCTCGACCAGGGCCGCGCCCGCCTCCTCGCCGATTCCGCCGACCAGGTTGAACACGCCCTGGGGCAGGCCCGCCTCGGTGAGGATGTCGGCCCACAACGACGCGGACAGCGGGGTGAATTCGGCGGGCTTGAGCACGACGGTGCAACCGGCCGCCAGGGCCGGCGCCAACTTCCACGACTCCAGCATGAACGGCGTGTTCCACGGCGTGATCAACCCGGCGACGCCGACCGGTCGACGGTGCACGTAGTTGAGTTGGCGGCCCGGCACCTGATACGCCTCGTCGGTCTGACCGACGATCAGGTCCGCGAAGAAGCGAAAGTTCTCGGCGGCGCGCTGCGCCTGGCCCAGCGCCTGGGTGATCGGCAGGCCGGTGTCGAAGGTCTCCAGTTCGGCCAACCGCGCATCGCGCCGCTCGACCTCGTCGGCGATGCGGTTGAGCACCACGGCCCGTTCCCTGGCGGGCAGGTGCGGCCACGGCCCGGTGGTGAACGCGCGGCGGGCGGCGGCCACCGCGGCGGCCACGTCGGCGGCCTTGCCCGCGGCGGCGGTGGCGTAGGGCAGGTTCGACGCGGGGGCGCAGACCTCGAAGGTGGCGCCGTCCAGGGAGTCGACGTGCCGGCCGTCGATGAAGTGACGCAGCCGGGTGGGCAGCCCGGCGGGCACCTCGGCGGGCTCGACGGGCGTCGTCGTGGTGGTGCTCATGCGGATTCTCCAAGGGCGGGGTCGGTCAGCAGGTCGAACCGGCTCTGCGCGAGGGCGGACACGGTGGCCCGGCCGGATTCGGACAGCGGCAGCAGCGGGGGGCGGACCAGGTCGGAGCCGAGCAGGCCGCGCCGGTGCATCAGCCACTTCGCCGGCGCCGGGTTGGTCTCCACGAACAGCAGGTCCACCAACGGCTGTACGGCGTAGTGCAGTTCGCGGGCCCGACCGAAATCGCCCTGCTGATACGCCTCGTACATCCCGGCCACCGCGGCGGGCGCGATGTTGGCGAGCGCGGAGACGAAGCCCGCGCCGCCGAGGGTCAGCACGGGCAGACACAGGAGTTCGATGCCGGACCAGACCAGGAGTTCGGGGCCGGCCGCCTCCATCACCCGGGAGAAGTGTTCGAAGTCCCTGGTGGTCTCCTTGATGCCGACGATGTTCTCGTGCGCGCGGAAGAGCCGGGCCACGGTCGGCGGATCGATGTCCACCGCCGTGCGGCTCGGCACGTTGTAGATCACCACCGGCAGGTCGGGGTATTCGCGGGCGACGGTGGAGTACCAGGAGAACAGCGCGTCCTGGGTGGGGCGTGCGTAGTACGGAGTGATCACCAACACCGCGTCGGCGCCCGCGTCCCGGGCGACGCCGGTCAACTCCAGCGTCTCCTCCAGCTTGGCCGACCCGGTGCCCGGCAGGAACGGCGCCCGGTCGTCGAGTTCGTCGGCGACCACCCGGATCGCCTCGGCCCGCTCGGCCAGGGTCTGCGCGGACGGCTCGCCGGTCGAGCCACCGAGCGAGATCCCGTGCGAGCCGGCCGCGAGCTGCCAGCGGACCAGGCGGCGCAGCGTGGCGGTGTCGAGGGCGCCGTCGGCGGTGAAGGGGGTGACCAGCGGCGCGATCGAGCCGCGGATCAGGGACGGGTCGGCGCGGTACTTCATCGGTACTCCTCGCGGGTGATGGGCGAAGCCGGGTCGTGGGTGGGCGGCAGCGCGGCCCGCCAGGAGCGGTAGGCGGCTTCCCAGTCGGGGCCGATGGGGTACAGGCCGGCCAACGCGGCGCCTCGGGCGACCTGTTCGGTGATGAAGCGCTCGCGCGCCTCCTGCTCCTCGGCGGCGGCCAGGACCTCGGTCACCAGGGCGGGCGGGATCACCACCGCGCCGTCGTCGTCGGCGACCACGACGTCGCCGACCTGTATGGTGGCGCCGCCGCAGGAGACGGTGACGTCGACGTCCCAGGGCACGTGCCGGCGGCCGAGCACGGCGGGGTGGGCGGCGGCGGCCAGTACGGGCAGGCCCAGGGCGGCGACGGCGGCGCTGTCGCGGACCGCGCCGTCGGTGACGATTCCGGCGGCGCCGAGTGTGCGGGCGCGCAGGGCCAGGATGTCGCCGAGTGTGCCGGCGGTGTCCACGCCCCGGGCCTCCATGACCAGGACCTGGCCGGGTTCGAGGCTGTCGACGGCACGTTTTTGCGCGGTGTGGCCGTTGCCGTGGGCGGCGAACAGGTCCTTGCGGAACGGGACGTAGCGCAGGGTGCGGGCGGTGCCGACCAGGCGGGTACCCGGGGTGAGCGGACGTACGCCGTCGATGGAGACGGTGTCGAAGCCGCGGGCGCGCAACTGCACGCTGAGCGTGGCCACCGCGACCCGACCGAGCCGGGTGCGCACATCATCGGTGAGCGCGACGTCGGGCACGGTGCCGTGGGCGTCGGCGCGGGTGGCCGGGTCGACACGCGGCGGGGTGCCCCAGTCGGCGAGCGCGGGGCCGGCGACCACGTCGGTGCGCAGCGGACCGGTGCTCCGAGTCGGGTCGTCGAGGCTGTCCACCTCGACCTCGATGCGCTGCCCGACCTCGGCCACACCGGCACCGGCGGGCGTGCCGGTCAGGATCACGTCGCCCACCTCCAGGGTGAGCAGCCGGGACAGGTCCGCGATCAGGTGGGCGAAGCCGAAGAGCAGGGTCGCGGTGGTGTCCTCCTGGACCAACTCGCCGTCCAGCCAGGTGCGTACGCGCAGCGCGTCGGGACGCAGCTCGGCCGCGGGCAGCAGGGTGGGCCCCAGCGGGGTGAAGCCGTCGCCGCCCTTGGCCCGCACGTTGGCGCCCTTGTCCGCGTGCCGCAGGTCGTACAGACCGAGGTCGTTGGCGGCGGTGACCCAGCCGATGTGCGCCCAGGCCTCGGCCGGGGCCACCCGATGCGCGGCGCGGCCGACGACCAGGGCGATCTCGCCCTCGAAGCCCAGCAGTTCGATGCCCGCCGGGCGCTCGACGCGGCCGGATCCGGTGAGCGAGCTGCCGGGTTTGAGGAAGTAGGAGGCGTGCTCGGGGACACGGCCGCGCTGGCGGGCCCGGGAGGGGTAGTTCAGGTGTACGGCCAGCACCTTGCCGGGCCGCCGTCCCGTCGATGCGGTCACCGCGTCCTGCGTCACTCGCCACCGTCCTTCGTGCCTGGTACCGCCCGCCGGATCGGCGATGCCATCGTGGAACGTATATGATTCCGGATAGAATAATAGAGGTGATCTCGGTTCCACTGTCAACCACCCGGAGGGGCACGCTTGTTCGGTCGGGGAGGTGGGGGCGAGGAGCGGCGCGGGCAGGACCAGGTCCCGGCCCCGGGGTGGCGGCCGGGTCGGTCCCGTCGTCCGGCGTCTCGGTCGGCGGTGGCGGGCGCCGCCGCATCGAAAGACCCGGGAGCGATGTCCGGACGGGCCTCGGCCATGGCCCGGTCGTCACGATCGCCTGCCGGCGGCGTGGGGCCGCGATTCGACGCCGAGTCGGGGCCGCGGCCGGCCCGAGCCGGGTCGGGGTTCAGGCGGGTTCGGCCGGAGGCACTGGTTCCGCCGGAGGCACTGGATCGGCCCGTCCCCGGGCCGGGCGCGCGCCGGGGTGCGCCGCAGGCCGATGAGCGCGCTCCCACGGTGTGCGGCGGCCGACTATCCCTCGGTGTCGGCGTGTTCGGGCTTGTGCGGCACCGGTGCCGGGGCGGAAAGTGGTGCGGGTGGGCGCCGGCTCCCCCCGTGGCCGGCCCCGCCGCGGCCCGGCGTCCGGCCCCCCGTCCGCCCGCCGGGCCGCCCCCACGCGTCCTGCGGCGCCGACCGCGTGGGGAATTCCCGACACCGACGAAATCCCGTCGACAGTACGGCAGTTGCCACGCCGCCGGCGGCTCGACAGCCCCGACGTGGCGGCCCGGTCAGGGCACGAACGACCGGGCGACGCGGAATCCCACGTCGTCGACGCGGTAGCTCGGGTGGCTGCGTCTGCGGGCGCCGGCGCGCAGGCTCCAGTGTTCGTCGAACCAGCCGCCACCCCGCAACACCCGGTATTCGCCGTACACTTCGGCGTCGTACACGTCCCAACACCAGTCCCAGACATTGCCGAGCATGTCGTGAAGGCCCCACGGATTGGGCTGCTTGCCACCCACGTCGTGGATCCGCTCCGCCGAGTTGGCGCGATACCAGGCGATGTCGTCGAGCGGGCCGTGATGCGGACCGGTGGTTCCGGCGCGGCAGGCGTACTCCCATTCGGCCTCGGTCGGCAATCGGTAGCCGTCGGTCGAGGTGTCCCAGTCGACCCGCTCGGCGTCCGGCGCGAGGTGGTACGCCGGAGCCAGGCCATCGTGCGCGGACAGGGCGTTGCAAAAGCGCACCGCGTCGTGCCAGGACACCCCCTCGGCCGGTAGCCGGGCCCCGACGCCGGCACTCGGGCGCTCGCCGGTGATCCGCGCGTACCGCGCCTGGGTGACCGGGAACACCGCCAACCGGAACGGCGCGACGTCGACCGACCAGCTGCGCCGAGTGCGCCGATCGCACAGGGTGACCCGTCCGGCGGGGAGGGAGACCATCGCGTCGTCCGCAGTCGCGTCCATGATCGAGAACCTAGCGGTGGTCGGCTCGCGGGCCGGCACCGGGCGAATCGATCGGGCCACGGTTCGTTCGGCCGTGCGAGCGCGGGGGGAATCCGGGCGAACAAACGTCCGGGTTCGAAGTGGGTGGGAGTGGGCAACAAGGGGCGCCATGAGCTGTGTGGATGCGATGAGGTCCCCGTCGTGGCGCGCGCTCACCCGATGGGGTGTCGCGCTCGGCCTGTGTGCCTGCCTGGCCGGTTCGGGGTGCGCGGACCAGGACGCGGACATGCCGCGGACCAAGCCGGGACAGCCGGTCGCGGCGGCGAACGCGCCCGGCGGGCCCGGCGTACCGGCCGCGCCCGCCGCGCCGATTCCGGATGCGGTGCGGGAGCAGGCCGCCGCGCAGATCCGCGCCGCCGGGCTGAGTGCGGAGCGGGAGGTGGCCGCCCGGATCGCGGCGAGTCGGGCCGCCGCCGCGCGCAAGTGGGGCCTGGCGCAGACGCCGATCGCGGCTCCCGCGCCGCCGGCCACGCGGCCCGTGCTGAAGTCGGGTCCCGGCGTGATCCGCCACGGCGATCTGCCGCCGGTGGTGCACCGCGTGCCCACCCAGGACCGGGTGGTCTTCCTCACCGTCGACGACGGCGCGGAGAAGGACCCGCGGTTCGCCCGGATGGCCCGCGAACTGGGCGTGCCGTTCAGCGCGTTCGTCAGCGGCTATCTGGCTCGGGGCGGCTGGGCCTACTTCCGGGGCCTGCACGAGCAGGGCGTCGTGGTGAACAACCACACGGTGAACCATCCGGACCTGCGGAAGCTGGGCTACGCCCGCCAGCAGCAGGAGATCTGCGGGGAACAGGAGGTCGCCGAACGCGAGATCGGGGTCGCGTCGCGGCTGTTCCGGCCGCCGTACGGGGAGTTCAACCAGGACACCCTGCGTGCGGCGCAGTCGTGCGGGATCGTGGCGCTCCCCATCTGGAACCAGGAGGCGTTCCCGGACCGGATCGAGTACCGCTACGACCACCGCCTCGAGCCGGGCGACATCATCCTCACCCACTTCCGGGGCCCCGGGGAGTGGAAGGGCGACATAGCCCAGATGTTGCGCCGCGTCGTCGACACGGCCACCGCGCAGGGCTTCGCCCTGGCCCGGTTGGACGACTACCTGTAGGGCGCGGACGATACGGAGCCGTCCGTCGGGAAGCGGCGCGCCCAGTGGCGTTGCCACGGTGTCTCGACGGCCCGGCGGTGGTGGTGTTCGCGAGCCCACGCGACGGCGTCCGCGGGGGCGATGCCGGCGTGTACGGCCAGGCACGCGACGACGGTGCCGGTACGGCCGATGCCGCCGCCGCAGGCCACCTCGACAGCCTCGCCCGCACGGGCCCGTTCGTGCAGCGCGCGAATCTCGCGGATCGCCCCCTCCCGGTCGCGCGGCAACCGGAAGTCGGGCCAGTCGAGCCAGACGTGCGGCCACGTCAGCGCCTCGTCGTGGCGGCGGCGCAACCGCTCGTCGCCCAGATAGAGGCCGAAGCCGGGGGTCGGACCCGCCGGCCGCGGACGGCGCAGCCCGCGCGCCCGGATCCAGGCCCCGTCGGGCAGGCGCAGCGCGCCGGTCAGAGGCGGATGTCCGCTCGCGTCGCTCATCGGGCCACCCCCGCCCGCAGCCGCCGCGCCCGGTGGTTGGCCACGTTGACCCGGTTGCCGCACAGGTCCGGCAGGCAGTAGCGGCGCCGGCCGGCCCGACTGGTGTCGACGAACACGCCGCGGCAGTCGGGGCCGGCGCAGGCGCGGAAACGTTCGTGGCCGAGGGTGCGGACGGCGCCGAACAACCCGACCGCGACGAACGCGGCCAGTTCGTCGGCGAGCGACGCGCCCGGCTCGGTCGGGACGTACCACTGCCAGCCGCCGCCGGCCGCCCGGTCCAGGACGGGGGCGAGCCCCGCCCGGGCGACGAGCACGCCGGAGCCCGCGACCGCCTGCTCCACCGTCTCGGTCTCGACGACGCCGCGCACCTCCCGGCGCAGCAGCCGGACCGCGTGGAGGTCGTCGTCGGTGGGCGCGCCGCCGTCCGCCAGGGCGTCGAGTCGCAGGTCGTGCCCGGCCAGGAGGCCCGTCAGCGCGGCCGGATCGGGAAGCGCGTCGCCGGTGTCGGCACGCACGGTGGGCGAGGTATTGACCAGGTCGGACGCGAACGTCGCGCCGGCGACGTAGTCGGCCATCGGGATGCGCACACGTTGCCTTCCGCCGAGGTAACCGGTGAAAAAAGACTATAACCATTACTCGACTCGGGTGGATCGGCCGGTGCGACACCCGTATGGCCCCGCCGGAACGGGGCCGTACGGGTTGTTCCGCACCCGGACTCAGCCCGACGTCACCGGCGCCTCGACCGGGGCGGAGCGGAGTTCGTCCCGGGACCCCGACCCGACCCGCAACGACCAGGCCAGGACGACCAGCGCCGGCACGCCCGTGGCCAGCGCCGCCCAGCCGATACCCGCGCGACCGCCGAGGGCGAAGCCCGCCGCGCCGGCCGCGCCGCCCGTGCTGATCCCGAGGTAGATCGTGCTCTGGTGCAGGCCGAGGACCAGCGGGACCGCGTCGGGGGCGGCGGCGGTGACCCGCAACTGCTGCGGCACGTTGATCATCCAGTGCAGCAGCCCCCACAGCGGCACCACGACACACGCCGCCGCCATCGAGCGGGACGACACCGGCACCAGGGCGGCGACCGCGGTGAGCAGCGGGGCGGCGACCACGATCGTGCGGGCGGGGCCGAAGCGGTCGGCCAGGCGGCCGACGAGGAGGTTCCCGCAGACCGCGCCGATGCCGAAGGTCAGCAGGATCAGCGAGGTACGCCCGGCGTCGCCGTCGGTGGCCGGTCGGGTCACCGTGTCGAAGTAGGTGTAGACGGTCCAACTGGTGGTCAGGCACAGCAGGGTGGCGGCGAGGATCACCACGACCCGCAAGTCCGTGAGCGGCGCGACGCGCTCGCGCAGCGTCCGGCGCGGCAGCCCCGACAGGTCGGGGACCACCGCGGCGATGCCCGCGCCGGCCACCGCCGCCAGGCCGACGATCAGCCACAGCGCCACGCGCCAACCGGTGGTCGAGCCGAGCCAGGCGCCGAGCGGCAGACCGAGCACGATCGCGGTGGTCAGGCCGCCGACGACCACCGAGGCGGCCTGCCCCTCCCGCCCCGGCCGCGCGGTGGCCCGGGCCACCGCCAGGGCGTTGACGGTGTAGAGCGAGGCGCCGGCCCCGGCGAGGGCACGACCGATCATCGCCGAGCCGTAGGTGCCGGCGACGGCGTTCAGGGCGTTGCCGACGGCGAAGACCACGAGGCCGCCGAGCAGCAGGCCGCGCGGCGCCCGGTGTCCGACGGCGGCGGCGAGTACCGGGCCGCCCAGGGCGTAGGCGAGCGCGAACGCGGTGATCAGCCACCCCGCCGCGGTTCGGGACACGTCGAGGTCGTCGGCCATCGGGCCCAGGATCGGCGCGATGACGAACGTGTCGACCCCCATGGCGAAGGTGCCGACGGCCAGGACGATCAAACGCAGCCGCATGACCGCTCCTTTTCCGTTTCGGACCCGCGGATGAGCGATTACGGATCCGCGGGTGACTGTGCCGACGACGATCGTGTGTGCGAGGGCCTCGGCCCATCCCTCAAGTGGGGGATGAGCCGGATCCGGGCCGCGCGGGCCCGGAGAAAACGCGATGCGCGGCGAACCCGACCCGGCTAGCGTCGCGAGGGTGACCCTCGACATCCGAGAAATCCCCAAGTCGCAGGTGGATCGCATCGTGGATCTCGCCGACCTGGCCTTCCACGAGGCGGACTCGGCCGACGAACGCAAACAACACCGGGACAGGCTGCGCGTCTGCGGGCGGATCGGCGCCTACGAGGACGACGCCCTCGTCGGCGCCGTCGTCGCGCACCGCTTCCGGCTGACCGTGCCCGGCGGCGAACTGCCCTGTGCCGGGCTCGACTATGTCGCCGTGGCGCCCACCCACCGCAGGCGCGGACTGCTGTCCCGGATGATCGCGGAACAGTGGCGCAGGTGCGCCGAACTCGGCCAGCCGCTGTCCTGCCTGTGGGCCTCCGAGGACGCGATCTACGGCCGGTTCGGCTATGGCAACGGCACCCTCGGGTGCAGCGTCGAGATCGACGCCCGCCGGCCGCTCGCCCTGCGCATTGCGCCCGACCCCCGGCCGTTGCGGCTGGTCGATCCGGCCAAGGCGCCGGGTCTGCTCGGTCCGGTCTACGCGGCGGAGCGGGGCAGGCGCGGCGGGCGGCTGGACCGGGACGAGGAGTGGTGGCGCACCGTGGTGCTCCTCGACGACGAGGACGAGGAGCCGATCCGGGTCGTCGCGCTCGGCGAGCGGGGTGAGACGCCGGCCGGATACGTCGTCTACCGGGTGGAGGAGGTCAAGGGCCCCGCCGGCTCGGCCAACGTGCTCCAGGTGTTCGAACTGGAGGCGCGGGACGCCCCGGCGGCCGCCGCGTTGTGGGCCTATCTCGTCTCGATCGATCTGATCGACAAGGTGGTGGCCTGGGCCCGGCCGCTCGACGACCCGCTGCTGCAGTTCGCCGGGGATCGCCATCAGGTGCGGGTGACCAGGCAGTATCCGGCGCTGCGGCTGCGCCTGGTCGACGTGCGCACCGCGCTGACCGCGCGGTCGTGGGCGGCGCCGGTGGACCTGGTCCTGGACGTGCGCGACGCCGCGCTGCCCGCGAACCAGGGCCGCTTCCGGCTCACCGCCGACCCGACCGGGGCGGCCGGGGCGACCTACACCGCCACCGACGCCGCGCCCGATCTGGCTCTGGACGTACGGGAGTTGGCCACCTGCTACCTGGGCGGCACGCCGATCCGCCGACTGGTGGCCGCCGGACTGGTCACCGAGGCCACGCCCGGCGCGGCGCACCGCCTGGACGCGGCGCTCCGCACGGACCTGCTGCCCTACGCGCACGAGGACTATTGAGCCACGAGGACCACCGGGTCACGGGGGTCCCCGGGTCGCGGGGGTCACCGGGCCGGGAGGCGCCGGCCGATGTCCGGCCCGCCGGCCGGCCCGGTTCTCCTCGTCAGTGACCGAGCGTGGCCCGCAGGCCCGGCTGGAGCAGGTCGCCGTGGGCGCGGACCAGGTCGTCGCACAGGTCCCAGATGCGTTCGACGGGCAAAACGGCGGCGGTGGCCGGGTCGATCATCGCGGCGTGGCGGATATGCCGGGGGTCGTCCTCCAACGCGGCGCGCACCACGAGGTCGTTGACGCTCAGGTAGGTGCGGTTGAGGGCCGCCAACTGCGCGGGCAGCGCGCCGACCCGGGTCGGTTGTACACCCAACCTGTCCACCAGGCACGGGACTTCGACCACGCCGTCGGCGGGCAGGTTGTCGATCAGGCCCTGATTGGGCACGTTGCCGTAGACGGTGCGCGGGGTTCCGGTGGTGATGCTGTGGATGATCTGCGGGGCGTACTCCATGGTCGACTCGACCGGCACCGGCTGCCCGGCGGCGAGTGCGGAGCGGGTGCTCTCGTAGGCCGCGACGTTCTCGTCGACGATGTCGAGATAGGCCCCGACGGGCAGCCGCAGTCGGCTGATCTCGCTGTCGTGGCCCAGGTACCAGGGCACGTATTCGCTGGAGTGCTCGCTGGTCTCGGTCGGGTAGTAGCCGAGCCGGCGGTACATGTCCACCCGTACCCGGCGCCGTAGTTGCTCGTCCCGGGCGATCAGCGCGTCGAGTTCGGGGTACAGGTCGGCGCCGGCGTGTTCGAAGCGCAGCACCCACGCCTGGTGGTTGACGCCGGCCGCGAGGTAGTCCACCTCCTCGTAGGGCACGCCCACCAGTTCGGCCAGGCCCTGCATGGTCCAGTAGACCGAGTGGCACAGGCCCACCACGCGGGTCAGGCCGGTGGCGCGCCGGAGGTAGCCGACGTTCATCGCCATCGGGTTGGTGTAGTTGAGCAGCCAGGCGTCCGGGCACAGTTCGGCGATGTCCTCGCCCAGCGCGCGCAGCACCGGGAACGTGCGCAGCGCGCGGAAGATGCCGCCTATGCCGAGGGTGTCGCCGATGGTCTGGCGCAGGCCGTAGCCCGCGGGCACGTCGAAGTCGGTCCGGGTGGCCTCGCGCATGCCGACCTGGATGATGTTGATCACGAAGTGGGCGTCGACCAGCGCCTCGCGGCGGTCGGCGTGCGCGGTGATCCGGGGGCTCGCGCCCCGGTCGTCGGCGATCAGCCGGGCCGCACCGTGCGCGGTGGCCAGGCGTTCGGGATCGATGTCGTGCAGCGCGATGTGCGCGTCCTTCAGCTCCGGAAAGGCGAACAGGTCCGCCAACAGGCCCTGGGTGAACACGACGCTGCCGGCGCCGACGAAGACGATCTTGGTGCGGGTCATCACTGGTTCTTTCCGTTGCGGGCGAGCGCGTCCAGCGCCTCGTCCCGGGTGGGTTGGGCGGCGGTGCCGCCGGTTGCTCGGGTGGACAGGGCGCCGCACGCGGCGGCGAAATCGAGGGCTCGGGCGAGGGGTTCGCCGGCGAGCAGCGCGGCGATCAAGCCGGCGTCGAAGCTGTCGCCGGCACCGACGGTGTCCACCGGCTCGGCGGGGACACCCCGAGTGCGCAGCACGTCGGCGCCGTCGTACGCGAAGGCGCCGGCGCCGCCGTCCTTGACCACCACGACGGGCCCGTGCCCGGCCAGCCGCGCGGCGGCCTGCTCGGTGGACGCGGCGGGGGAGCCGGCCAGCGCCCGGGCCTCCTGGGCGTTGGGCAACAGGTAGTCCACGGCGGGCAGTACGGCGGCGAGCCCGCCGGCGTCCCAGTGCCCGGCGGGGTCGTCGTTGGTGTCCAGGGAGGTCCCGGCGCCGGCCGCGCGGGCGATGCGCAACAACTCGGGCAGCGCCCGCGCCAGTCGCGGCATCAGGAAGTAGGAGGAGGCGTGCACGTGCCGGCTTCGCCGCAGCAACTCCGCCGGCACGTCGTCGGGTCCGGTCACCGCCAGCGTGCCCGGCGCGGTGACGATGGCCCGGTCCCCGTCGGTGCGGGTGAGCACCGTGGTCAGCGGCGTGGGCAGGCTCGGATCGACACGCAGCGCCGAGGTGTCCACGCCCCGATCCGCGAGCGCGGCGCGCACGAAGCGGCCCGCGTCGTCGTCGCCGATCCGGCCGGCGATGGCGACGGACAGACCAAGCCGGGCCGCGCCGCAGGCGGTGATCGCGCCGGATCCGCCGAGGGTGAGCAGACCTGTGGGGACGAGGTGTTCGTGCTGACCGAAGGCCAACGGCCGGTCGAGGGGGCCGACCACGACGTCGGGATTGGCGTCGCCGAGGACGAGCAGGTCGAAGGTGTGCGGCATGGGGCTTCCCGGGTGTGTGCGGTGGACAGGGGGCGGAGCACGAGAGGGTCGAACTCCCGTAGCATCGCTACCCCTTCAGACCGCTGGAGGTGATCGACTGGATGAACGCCTTCTGCGCGAGGAGGAAGGCGAGGAGCACGGGCAGCACGGTGATCACGTTGCCCGCCATCACCGCGGCCCACTGGGTGTGGTGTTGCCCCTGGAAGGTGGTCAGGCCCAGTTGCAGCGTGTACTGGGTGTCGTGGTTGATCGCGATCAACGGCCAGGTCAGGTCGTTCCAGGTGGTGAGGAAGGTGAGCACCGCGACGGTGCTCAGCGCCGGCCGGGACAGCGGCAGCACGATCAGGTACAACACACGCAGTCGCGAACACCCGTCGATCCAGGCGGCCTCCTCCAACTCCCGCGGCAGCGACAGGAAGAACTGCCGCAGCAGGAACACCGCGAACGGCGTGACAAGGGACGGGATGATCAGCGCGCCGAGCGTGTCGATCAGCCCGAGCCGCTTCATGATCAAGAACGTCGGGATCATGGTGAGCTGGAACGGGATCGCCATGGTCGCCAACATCGCCACCATCAACACGCGCGATCCGGCGAACCGCATCCGGGCGAACGCGTAGCCCCCCAACGCCCCGAACACCAGGTTCGAGGCCACCGCCACCGCCGAGACGATCAGCGAATTGGCGAACCAGCGCGGGAACATCGCATTGCCCAGCACATAGCGGTAGCCGCCCAGGTCGATCCCCGAAGGCCACAGCGCGGGCGGGAACCGGTTGATCTCCGCGTTGCTCATCACCGAGCTGAGCACCAGCCACACCAGCGGCAGGGCGAACAGCAGGGACAGCGGCATCAGCAGCAGATGCCACGGGCTGAACGGAAGCCGGCGGCGGGGCGCCGCGACCGGGGCCGGACGGGCCTGGGCGGGGGCGGCTTCGACGGTGGTCGCGCTCACTTGGCACCACCTTCGACGAGCACGGCGCCGGCCGGCCTGCGACCGCGGACGAGCCGCGAGGCGACCCCGATGGCCAGGAGCGCGAGGGCCAGCACGTAGGCCGCCGCCGCGCCGTATCCGGCGGTGAAGTTCTTGAACGCCTGCTCCCAGACGAAGTAGACGATCACCGTGGTGGAGCCGAGCGGACCGCCCTTGGTGGTCACATAGACCAGGTCGAAGACCTGCAACGCGTTGATCGTCTGCCACAACACCAGGAACAGGCTGACCGGGGTGAGCGTCGGCATCACCACGTGCCGCAACAACTGCCACCGGCCGGCGCCGTCGAGCCGAGCCGCCTCCAAGAGCGAGGGCGGCACGTCCTGGAGTGCGGCGAGGTAGATCACCACGCAGAACCCGGTGCCGCTCCACACCGAGATCGCCACCAGGACCAGCAACGCCTGTCCGGGATCGGTGAGGAAGCCCTGCCGGCTGATTCCGAGCGCGTGCAGCACCGAGTTGGCCGCGCCGAACTCCGGGTCGAGGATGAACGAGAACAACACACCCTGCGCCGTCGCGGAGATCACGAACGGCACGAAGATCAGCGTGCGGTACAGGCCCACCAGCTTGATCCGCCGATTGAGCACCAGCGCCAGGAACAGCCCCAGGGCCATGCTCAGCGGCACGTAGAGCGCGGTGTACAGCAGGGTGTTGCGCACCGCCTGGCTGAAGTGCGGGTCCTGGGTGAGCGCGTCGTAGTTGTCCACGCCGACCCAGCGGCTGGGGGTGACCAGGTCGTCGGCCCGGAAGGACAGCAGCAGCGACCAGACGAACGGCACGATGCTCAGGCCCAGCACGACCAGGACGGCGGGCAGGATGTACGCCCACGCGGTCGCCGTCTCGCGCCGGCGTCTGCGGCGCAACGTGCGGTGCCGGCGATCGTGGTCGGACAGCGTGAGCGGAGCGGGCAGGGATGACATGGTGGGGCTCCTCAACGCGGTATTCGTCAACGCGGTATGACGAGGGCGGCCTTCGCCGCGGCGGCGCAGCGGTTCAGGGCCCGGGTCGGACTGCTCTTGCCGAGCAGCACGGACACGATGGCCTCGCCGAGGGCCGTGGAGATCTGCGGATAGGCGGGGTGCGCGGGGCGGACCCGGGCCGTTTCCAGCGCGCGGGTGAACACGTCCAGGCCCGGTGTCTCGGCGGCGTGCGCGCGCCACTCGGGTTTGGCCTCGCAGATCCGGCTCAGCGGCAGGCTGCCGACCCGCACGCCCCATTCGACGTCCTGCTCGGGCTGGTTGAGCCAGGACACGAAGGTGCGCGCGGCGCGCACCCGGGCGCCGCCGTTGTCGAAGACGGTCCAGGTGTCGGGGCCGCAGATGGTCATCGGCCGGCCGCTGTAGCTCGGCAGCGGCACCACGTGGTAGTCGATCCCCGCCTCGGTGACGTCGGGGATCTGCCAGGGGCCGGTGACCACCATGCCCATACGGCCGGAGGTGAAGACCTGGTACATCTGCTCGCCGCCGGGCTTGGGGTCGATGTAGACGCTCTTGGCGCGGGCCAGCGCCTCGACCGTCTCCAGGGCGCGGGCGCCGACCTCGCGGAAGCCGATGTCGCGGCCGTTCTCGGCGACCACGTCGCCGCCGAGGTCCCAGATCATCGGCCACAACCGCCAGACGGTGTCCTCGTCGCCCACGCCCGGCCAGCCGGTGCCGAAGACGCCGTGCTGCGCGTCGGTGAGGCGCTGTGCGGTGGCCAGGAAGTCGTTCCAGGTCCAACCGGGTTGCGGGAGCGGGATGCCGGCGTCCTCGAAGAGCTTCTTGTTGCACATCACGGCGAGCGCGTCCAGGACGGCGGGCGCCGCCCGTACCCGGCTGTTGATGGTGACCGCCTGGCGGGCCGGATCCCAGTAGTCCTCCCACGGGGTGGGGGCCGAGCGCACGGTGTCGCCGAGGTCGACCACCTTGGGGCTGCGGGCGACGCCGGCGAGGTCGGAGCCGAAGACGTAGGCGATGTCGGGATAGGAGCCGGCGGCGAGCGCGGCGGTGATCTTCTGGAGCATCGCGTCGGCGAGCACGCCGCCGCCGAGGTCGACGCGGATGCCCGACTGGGTCTGGTGGAACCGCTCGACCAGGGCCTCCAGGCCCTCGCGCCCCGTGTCGGTCTGGCCGTGCCACATCTCGATCGTGACCCGGCCGTCGGCGCCCACGCCGTCGTCGGTGCCGGCGCATCCGGCCAACGTCGTGGACAGCGCCGTCGCGGCGGCGGCACCGGCGCCGATGCGGAGCAGGCCGCGCCGGGAGAGGCCGGTGGGATGGAACCGGTCGAGAACCACTGGACCTCCGGGAGTTGTCGGAACGCGTGCGGGGCGGGGCGGGGGCGAGAGCGGGTGGGCGCGCGCGTCGGCGGTCGCCCCGGGCGGGACCGGACGGGGCGAGGGCGAGAGGGGGTGGGCGTGCGCGGCGGAGGGGATGGCCCGGCGGCGGGATCCGTGCGGGATCCGTGCGGGATCCGTGCGGGATCCGTGCGGGATCCGCGCGGGATCGGGGCGCCGGGCCGACGATCGTGGCCGGGGATCAGCAGGTCTTGCGCAGGTATCCGCTGCTGCCGGCCGGGACGACGTTCAGGTCGCGGCGCACGACGCTGAGCTTGCCACCCCACTTGGAGCAGGCGGTGTTCAAGCCCTTGGCGGTGTACTCGATCACGATCACGTTGTTGCCGAACGACGCGGTGTAGTCCCCGCATTCGTTCCACTGGCCGCATTCCTCGGCGACGGCGAAGTCGAGTCCGGTGCTTGCGCGGTCGGGGGCCAGTTCGGAGGTGTTCTTCTGGGCGATGGCCAGACCGCGCCGATGCGCGTGCGCGGAGAGCAGCGTGACGAACGCCTTGGCGTTCTCGGCGGTGATCAGGTCCTCGGAACGGGTGTAGCTGTCGTAGTTGTCCGGCTCGACGGCCTGGAAACCCTTGCCCGCGCACTCGTCGATCAGGGCGTTGACCTTGGCGGCGACGGATGTGCGCTTCTCGGGGGTGCGGATGTCGAGCAGCGCCTCCTTCCACTTGCCGTCGTAGACCACGGTGTCGTCGTCGCGGCGCAGCAACTCGCCCGGTTTCCAGTCGCCCTCGGCGCCCTTTTGGGCCTGGAAGGCGTTGACGTAACAGATGTTGTACAGGCCGGGCGCCGGGGTGGCGGAGTGGTCGCGGGTGACCACCTCGACCCCGCTGGGCGGCGTGTAGGCGCCGCCGATCTGGTAGTCGAAGTTCGCGTGGGTGGGCGGCGGGGTGACGGCGGCGCTCTCGGGTGCGTTCGCGGGTTCGGCGGTGCCGGCGCTCGCGGACGAGGTGAGGAACAGGGATCCCGCGATCGCCGCGGTGGTCGCCGCGAGGGCGGCGAGACGGCGGGCCGATCTACCCGGGAGGAAGGTGTTCATCATCGAACTCCAGGTGCGGAGGATACGTCCCCGCCTCGGATGTCGACTGGCATCCTGGCGACTTTGTCCGGGCTTGCGGCTTCACGCCGGCTACCGGCTGGGCGTACCTTTGACGCCGATTGCGCTGTTCGGCGTCGGAGCAGTAAATCGAGCAACATTCGTCATGTCAAGGGATCGTCAGTGCGCACAGTGCGCACGGGAGTTGCCGTGTGGGGCCGGAAATGCCCTCCCTGACTCCTTGTTGTTCGCGCCGACGGATCCCGTGACTGCGCGAATGCGCACGGATATGCTGCGCGGATGTTGAGAACCGAGCGCCATGCGCGCATCCTCGAACACGTTGCCGCACACGGGAGCGTGAGCGTCGAGGAGTTGTCCGCGATCTTGGCGGTCTCGGGGGCCACGGTGCGCCGCGACCTCCAGCACCTGGACGCGGTGAACCTGCTGCGCCGTACGCACGGCGGGGCGTCCGTGGGCAACATCGGCCTGGAGACGCCGATGCAGTACCGCAGCGAGCGCCGCCGACCGGAGAAGCTGGCTATCGCCCGCGCCGCGGCGGCCCTGGTCCCGGCGGAGGCCGTGGTCGGCCTGACCGGCGGCTCCACCGCCACCGAGATCGCCCGCATCCTGGCCGAGCGCGGGCCGGTCACCATCGTCACCAACGCGGTGAACATCGCCGCCGAACTGGTCCTGCACAAGGACGTCACGCTCGTGGTGATCGGTGGCACCGCCCGCAAGGAGAGCTACGAACTGGTCGGCCCGATCGCCGAGAAGACCCTCGCCGACTACTACACCGACGTGACCTTCCTGGGAGTGGACGGAATCAGCGCCGCCCACGGCTGCACCACCCACGACCAACTCGAAGCCGCCACCGACCGGGCCTTCACCGACCGCAGCAACCACACCATCGTGGTGGCGGACCACTCCAAGATCGGAAAGGCAACCCTGGCACGCATCTGCCCGCTGTCCGGAATCGGCCACCTGGTCACCGACGCGGACGCGCCGAAGGACGAACTGGCCCGGATCGCGGCGGCGGGGGTCGCGGTGACGGTGGTCTGAGGGCCGACCGTCCTCGGCGGCGCGGGGCGCTTCGGCGCGGCGGTGCGGGTGGTTGGGCGGCGCCGTGCGGCAACGGGCCGGGCACGCGGCCGAGCGATCCCGTGCCGGAGTCGGTTGGACTCGGGGCCGGTCGCGCGGGCCGCCCCCACACCGATCCGGCGGCCGACGCGCGCGCGGGTCCGTTTCCGGATCGGTCGCAGCCCTCCCCTGCGGGGCTGCGGCCGGCCGGGGCGCGGTGCCCGGATTCGGCGCGGTCGTGCGGTGCCGGGGCCGAGTACGCGGCCGGCGACCTCGTGCCGGAGTGGGCCGACTCGGGGCCGACCGCGGAGGCCCCCTTCATACGCCGATCCGGCGGCCGACGTGCGCGGGTCCGTTTCCGGATCGGTCGCAGCCCTCCCCTGCGGGGCTGCGGCCGGCTCGGGCGTGGGGGTGCGGTGCCCGGATCCGGTGCGGCCGGGCCGGGTGTGGTCGGGTGACCGCGTGTCGGAGTCGGTTGATTCGGGGGCGGTTCGTGGGTTTGCCCTCGCATACCGGTCCGGTGGCCGACGCGTGTGGCGGGTCTGTGCCGGCCGGTCGCAGCCCTCCCCTGTGGGGCTGCGGCCGGCTCAGGCGCAGGGGCGCAGGGCCCGGGTCGGGATGCGGCCCGTGCTCGAACACTCCCGGCGTCCCGGAGGCGGCTTGTGGGCCACCCCCGCGTACATCCACTCCCGCTCCACCAGCGGACGCGGAAGTCGGTCGGCGCGCCACGACGAGATCGGCACCACACCCGGCCGGACCGGGTCCAGGCCCGGGAACAGCGCCCGCACCTGCGCCGCCGTGCGCGGGAACAGCGGGGCGGCGGAGCGGCGATACGCCTCGGCCGTGGCCCGCGCCGCCTCCGGCCGCAGATCGGCGGCGACATGCGAGAGCACCAGCATGCTGCCCGGCACCATCGCACCCGCCAACGCGCCCACCACGGCCCGGGGATCGTCCGCGTCCGACAGGTAGTGCAGCACCGCGGTCAGCACCACCGCCACCGGCCGATCCAGATCCAGCCCCGAACGCCCGCACACCCGCGCCAACAACGCGTACGGATCGCGGAGATCGCCCTCCACCACCCGCACCCGACCGGGCCGACCGGACAACGCCCGAGCGTGCGCGAGCACCAGCGGATCGTTGTCCACATACACCGCCCGCGCCTCCTCGGTGGCCGCCACCGCGTACTCGTAGGTGTCGTGGGCGGTGGGCATGCCGACCCCGATGTCGAGGAACTGGCGGATCCCGCACCCCGCCGCGAACGACACCGCGCGGCGCAGGAACGCCCGATTCGCCCGAGCCATCGCGCGTACCTCGGGAGCCGCCCCGAGCACCGCGTCGGCGGCCTCGCGATCGACCCCGAAGTTGTTCTTGCCTCCCAGGTAGTAGTCGTACATGCGAGCGGGATGCGGCAGATCGGTGCGCAATCCGGACCGGCGCGTCGCGGACCCCTGGACCGGCAGTCGAGCCGGCACCGGCCGGCCCGCGCACGATCGGGTCTCCGGCGCCTGCTGGGGCATCACAATCATCGGCCTTCCCGATTCTCGGGTCACGGGCCGCCCGGATCGGGCGAGGCGGGGATACCCGCCGGGCGGGCCCGCGTATTCCTCCGGTGCGCCTGGGGAGATCAGCGGCGGAGGAAATCCGTGACGACTGCGTCGAAGTGCTCGTGTTCCTCGACGAAGGGTACGTGCCCACTGACCGAGAACCTCTCGATCCGCGCATCGGGCAGCACACCCGCCAGCCACCCGGCCAGATCGCCCGGGAAGATCCGGCTGCGCTCGCCGTAGACCAGCAGGGTCGGCACCGTCACCTGCGGCAGCACCGACCGCCAGTCCGCGTGCGCCATGTCCATCCAGACGTCGAGCGCGGACGACGTGTGCGTCTGGGTGGTCTCCGCGTACACCGCGTCCACCGCCTCGGCGGCCGGCGGCTCGGCGAAACAGGCCTCGACGAACGGCTTCACGGCGCTCGGCCGAGCGTGCCGCACGGTCTGCGCGAACACCGCCAGATCGGTGGGGGAATACCCGCCGAGCAGCGGGAACTCCCAGTCGGGGCCGTCCAGGAAGCGCGGCGACTGATCGACGAACACCGCGCCGCGCAGCCCCTCGCACCCGAACTGCCGCACGTACGACAGCAGTACCGAGGTGCCCATCGACCAGCCCACCACGGTCACGTCGGCGAGATCGAGGGCCCGAACCAACTCGCGGATATCGCGGGCGTATTGGTCCAGGGAATGACCCTCGGGCGTCTTCCCCGACCGGCCGTGGCCGCGGAAGTCCGGCACGATCACCCGGTTCTCCGCCGCCAGCGCGGCCACGTTCCCGGACCAGAAGGTGCCGTTCATCGTCCAACCGTGCAACAGGACGACCGGCCGGCCCTCGCCGTGCTCCTCGTAGTAGAGCGGGACGGTGTCGGACAGTTCCAGGTAGGGCACGCCATCTCCTCCGGTCTCGGTCACGGCACCCCGTTCGCCGCGCCGCACTGCCGGCAGTCTGCGCGAGCCGGCAGCCGTTGCGCCAGACGTCGCAGGGGGGTTGCACCAACGTTGCAGAACCGGCGGGGACACCCGCCCCGCCGACGACCGACCGTGCCGGCATGATGACTCCATGGCACACCGATCGGACGCGCGGGAACGGGCGCTGAGCGGCGGCACGGCCTCGGGGGTTCGAGGCCCGATCCGAGCCTCGTGGTCGCGCGCCCGACGACACGGGCTGGCTCCCGACGCCTACCTGCCCCCGGTCCGCCTCGACGACGACGAGCTGGCCCGCCACCGCGAGGAACACGCGCTTACCGGGATCTGGCCGCTGCTGCGCCGCTCGCTGGGCGGGCTGACCGAGGATCCGGGCCGGTTGTTGTTCCTCAGCGACGCCCGGGGCCACCTGTTGTGGGTCCAGGGCGACCACACGTCGCTGCGCTCGGCGGAGCGGGTACACCTGCTGCCCGGTGCGCTGTGGAGCGAGGACGCGGCGGGCACGAGCGGGGTGGGCTCCGCGTTGGCCACAGGGCGGCCGTTCCAGGTGTTCGGCGCCGAGCACTTCCTGTCCGCGGCCACTGCCTACACCTGCACCGCCACGCCCATCCACGATCCGATCAGCGGCGACCTGCTCGGGATCCTGGACTTCACCTGCCCGGAACGGCACTGGCAACCACTGGCGATCCCCCTGCTCGATACCGCCCGGCGGTTGGCCCAGTCGGAGTTGGAGACGGTCCGCCTGCGCGAGGAGATGCGGGTACGCACCCGCTACGTGGAGCGCATCGCCCGCCGACTGGGCACCCGGAGCGCGATCGTCGACGCCGGCGGGCGCGTGGTGCGCGCGGATCCGCCCGGCTGGCTGCCGAATCGGATCCCGATGCCGGTCGGCGAAGGCCCGATGCTGCTGCCCGGCGGACAACTCGTGCTCGTCGAACGGCTGGCCTCGGGCGGCCTGTTCCTGCTCATCGCCGAGGACGGCGCCTCCGGGCCGGTGACCGCAGCGCCGATGCGCCTCGAGGCGCTCGGGCTGCGCCGGGCGCGGCTGCACGTGGCCGGCGCCACCCACGAACTCACGCGCCGGCACGCGGAGATCGTCACCACGCTGCTGAGCGAACCGGGCGGGATGACGGCGAAGGCGATCACCGAGGCGGTGTACGGCCCGACCGGCCGCCCGGCCACGGCGCGGGCCGAACTCGCCCGGCTGCGCGCGATCCTGGGCCATCGGCTGGCGTCGGACCCGTATCGGCTGACCGGGGACTGCGAGGCCGACTTCCTCGACCTGGACCACGCGTTGTCGAACCGCGACACCACGGCCGACACCCTCCTGGACCGCTACCGGGGGCCGCTGCTGCCCGGCTCGACGGCCCCGCGCGTCCTCGAACTGCGGGCCGCGCTGCACCAACGGCTGCGGAACCGGGTGGTGGAGACGGCCGACCCGGACACGGCGATGCGGTGGGCGGGTACGGCGGCGGGCCGAGGGGGCTGAGGGCCGGGGGGCGTTGCGGTCGGCGCGGTCGTGTGGTGGTGCCTACGGACGTCCCGGCAGGGCGGGTGTGCGGGGGCGGGTGGGGAGCAGGGCGTGCACACGCCAGCCGCCCGACGGGTAGGGGCCGGTTTCCAGGCGACCGCCGAACAGGGCGACCCGTTCGTTCATGCCGACCAGGCCGTGGCCCATGCCGTCGCCGGGAGCCGACTCGCCGCGGCCGTCGTCGCGCACGTCGAGTTCGATGTCCTCGCCCGTGTAGCGCAGGACGACCCGGGCGCCGACGCCGGGTCCGCCGTGTTTGCGGGTGTTGGTCAGGGCCTCCTGGACGATGCGGTACACGGTCAGGCCGATGCCCTGGGACAGTTCGACGGGACGGCCCTCGACGTGCAGGTCGACCATCAGGCCCGCGCCGCGGACCCGGGTGAGCAACTCGTCGAGCTGGTCGACGCCGGGCTGAGGGACGAAGGCCTCGACGTCGCTCTCGGAACGCAGTACACCCAGCAGGCGGCGCATCTCGGCGAGCGCTTCGCGGCCGGTGGCGGCGATCGTGCCCAGGGCCTCCCGGGCCGAATCGGGCGCGGCGTCGATCGCGTACGCGGCGCCGTCGGCCTGGACCACCATCACCGACACGTTGTGCGCGACCACGTCGTGCAACTCCCGTGCGATCCGGGCGCGTTCGGCCGCCGCGGCGAGCCGCGCCTGCTGGTCGCGCTCGACCTCCAGGCGGGCGGCGCGGTCGATCAACTCGGCGTAGAACGCGCGCCGGGTGCGCATCGAATCGCCCAACACCCAGGAGATGGCGAGCAGTACGACGACGAAGACGGACGCGAACAAGCTCGCCCTGAAGCTCTCGCCGTCGGCGTGCGGGAAACGCGCCAGCAGGGCCGCCGGCGCCAGCACCGTGGCGGCGAGCGCGGCCCGGGAGAGCCAACGCGGTCCGGACTTGGCGGCCGTGTACGCGATCACCAGCATCGCGTAGTTCGCGAACGTGATCGTCCCGTCGCAGAGCAACTGGGCCACCCCGGACCCGACCACGAGCATCGTCGCCACCCGGGACCGGACCCGGTGCAGCGCCATGCCCAGGCTCAGGGCCACCACGATCGTGTAGGCCCAGAGCGACATGACGATGCCGTACTCGTAGGACAGGATCTGGAGAACACCGAGGCCGAACGGCGGAATCGCGCATACCGAGTCGACCCACAGGGGATGCGCCCGCAGCCAGGCATAGATTCGTTGCACGGGCCGACCGTACGACCCGGAGGGCGGGTTCGGCATCACCCTGGGCGCTCATCGCCGCGTCCACCGCAGGTCGAACGCGGCGCGTGCGCGAACACGACCCGAGCGCGATCCACGGGGGCGGCGGGTGGGCTGCCGAGGCCGCCCCGACGTTGCGGCCTCGCGTGTTCGTCCGGGTCGGCGACCGGCGAAGCGGCCGGTCGCCGACGGGTATCGGATGCCGGACGACTACCGGTTGGTGGTGAGGAAGTAGTCGGTGTTCGGCAGGTACGGCGCCACGTACTCGGTCTTTTGGCTCTGGTACTGGAACTGGCAGTCGGAGAACGCGTAGTGGGTGAAGGTGATGTTGCCCTTCCACCACCAGCCGTCGACGTACTTGTGCTCACTCGGCGTGTTGACACAGAGCGCGGCCCACTGGCCGTTCTGGTTGGGACCCTCGATGCGGATCGACTGGGTCTTGCCGTACAGGTCCACGAAGTGGATCTGCTGCCCGTTCGTTCCGGCGGACGCGGTGCCGGCACCGGTCACGACAGCCCCGCGGCCATCGTCACCGTCAGGGCACCCGCCGCGAGCGTCGCGGCGATCTTCTTGCGCATCTCTTCTCTTTCCTGGTGGATGTGCGTGCGTCGCACGCGGCGGCGGGACGGAATGCGCGCCGCGAAGTTGATCATGGCAATCTCCGTGCCCCGCGAAGGTCACAGGGGGATAACGGTTGGTGTGGGTGCGGGGATTGGCCGGTGATCGTCGCCGTGCGGCCGAAAAGCGGTGAGGGGCGGGCGGCAACGTCCGGTCGGGGATGGGGTGTTCGGGCCGCCGGGGGGCCGCGGGGCGGCATGCGACGGGCCGCCCTCCCGAGGTGGATCCGGGGAGGGCGGCCCGTTGTCGTGCCGTGGTGCCGTGCCGACGGGGTCAGCCGCGCAGGCGCGCCATCCACGACTCGATCTCGTCGGCGCCGCGCGGCAGGGCGGCGGACATGTTCCGGTTGCCGTCCTCGGTCACCAGGATGTCGTCCTCGATCCGGATCCCGATGCCGCGGTATTCCTCGGGCACGGTCAGGTCGTCGGCCTGGAAGTACAGGCCGGGCTCGACGGTCAGGCACATGCCCGGCTCCAACGCGCCGTCGACGTACGACTCGGTCCGCGCCACCGCGCAGTCGTGCACGTCCAGACCGAGCATGTGGCCGGTGCCGTGCAGCGTCCACCGGCGCTGCAGACCCAGCTCCAACACCCGCTCCACCGGACCCTCGACCAGCCCCCACTCGACCAGGTGCTCGGCGAGCACGCGCTGCGCCGCGTCGTGGAACTCCCGGTACTTGGCGCCGGGCCGCACGGCGGCGATGCCCGCCTCCTGCGCGGCGAACACGGCGTCGTAGATCCGGCGCTGAAGCGCGGTGAAGCGGCCCGAGACGGGCAGCGTACGGGTCACGTCGGCGGTGTAGAGGGTGTGCGTCTCGACGCCCGCGTCCAGGAGCAGCAGGTCGCCCGCGCGCGCCGCGCCGTCGTTGCGGACCCAGTGCAGCGTGGTCGCGTGCGGACCGGCGGCGCAGATCGAGCCGTAGCCGACGTCGTTGCCCTCCAGCCGTGCGCGCAGGAAGAAGGTGCCCTCGATGTACCGCTCCGAGGTGGCCTCGGCCCGATCCAGGACCCGGACCACGTCCTCGAAGCCGCGCACCGTCGAGTCGACCGCGGCCTGAAGCTGCCCGATCTCGAACGTGTCCTTCACCAGCCGCTCGTCGGCCAGGAAGACTCGCAGCTCCTCGTCCCGCCCGGCGTCGAGGCGCTCGCCCAGGGCGCTTTCCAGCCCCGCGTCATGGCCGCGCACCACACGCACGGGACCCTCGGCCGAGGTCAGCTCCTCGGCGACCTTGCGCACGTCCCGACACGGCAGTCCGTACAGCAGCTCGCCCTCGGCCAACCCGGCACGCCGACCGACCCACAACTCGCCCTGCCCGTCCAGCCAGAACTCGCCGTTGCCCCGGTCCGACCGGGGCAGCAGGTACAACGCCGCCTCGTGACCGTCGGCGACCGGTTCGAGGACCAGGACGCCGTCCTGGGTCAGGTCGCCGGTCAGGTACGCGTATTCGGTCGACGCCCGGAAGGGGTACTCGGTGTCGTTGGACCGGGTCTTGAGGTTGCCGGCCGGGACCACCAGACGCTCACCCGGGAACCGGGCCGACAGAGCCGCGCGGCGGCGGGCCGTGTCGGACGCCTGCTCGATCGGCGCCAGGTCGGCGCGCTCGGTGTCGGCCCAGCCGCTGCGCATGTTCGCGGCCAGCTCCTCCGAGACCTCGCCGCGGTAGAGGCCGTTCTTGCGCTGCTTGACGGGCTGCGCCTGCTCTTCGTCGGACGACCGGTTCTCGGCACCCACGCCTGCCTCCTGGACTTTCTGGACCACTCGATTTCCGGCCTGCCGGACTCGACTGCCGATCGGTTGTCGATCGCACGTTCCCACCCATTCTTCCCGACGCCCGGGTGCGACCCCCGGCAGGTCGCCGCGTCGTCGGGCATGGCCGCCGGGGCGGTGGGTACGACCCTCGGGTACGGTGCCGCCGACGGCGGTCCGGAGACACGAGGGGGTCGAAGTGATTCGAAGGCTGCAGGCGGTCGCGCTGGACTGCGCCGATCCGACACGGCTCGCGGAGTTCTATGCGGAACTGCTCGGCGGCCGGGTGGTCGCGGACGCGGACGACCCGGACTGGATCGAGGTACACGGCTTCGAGGGCCCGACCCTGGCCTGCCAACGCGTGGAGGGCTACCGCCCACCGGAGTGGCCGGGCCAACAGGTCCCGCAACAACTCCACCTCGACTTCGACGTGGACGACCTCGACGGCGAGGAAAAACGCGCCGTGGCCCTCGGCGCAACGGTCCTGGAACGCACGGACGAGATCCACGCAGGAGCCAACTGGCGAGTACTCGCAGACCCGGCAGGCCACCCGTTCTGCCTGTGTGTCCACTGAGCCCCGACGCAGACGAGCACGAACCGGGCCGGGGTCGGGGCCGGTCTCCGGCTCGGGCGGGCCGGAGAAGCGGGAGGGTGCCGGGCGCGCTCACTGTGGCCCGGATTCGTCCACCCTCTCCGGCAACCGCACGACGGCCACGCCGGCCTGGGACTCGCCGAATCCCCAGCCTGCGACGAAGGAGCAGCCGACCGCTTCCAGGACATCGGTCCACGGCCAGTGGCCGCTGTCGCAGTGGAAGCCGCCCTCGCTGCGTGCGTCGTTCTCGCTGAGGCAGAGCATGCGGAGATGGTCGCGGAGGGCGGGGTGGGCGACCGCGCTCAGGTTTTCCTCCCAGGGCTCGGCGGCGGTGTGGACGGCATTCATGTCGTGGATCGACACCAGGTGCTCGGGGCCGCGCTCGGTGAAGGTGGCGGCCCGCATCGCGCCGTTCGGAGTGCCGTCGGTGGCGACGCGCAGCAGCACGGACAGCCAGCCGTTCAGTTTCTCGGAAGCCTCGTCGGTCAAGTCGACCCCATGGCGGTCCAGGAGCGCCCCCAACTCCGCGCCACGGGCCAAGACTTCATCGGCCTCGTCGACCGTCGAAACGGCCCGCAGGTCGCCGACGAAGGCATCGCCGAACGGCCGGCGACCCTTGTGCCCGCCGTCCCCCCACGGTCCCGTCCCGGCCAGAAGATCGGCGTCGAACCGGAACAGCGACTCGCGCAGGTCGAAGCGCCACGCCCACGGAGAGAAGGGGTACTCCCCATCCGGATCCGGCAATTCCCTCGACTGTCGACCCACCAGCGCAGCAGGGGTGACCCAGGAATTCGGGAACAGGAACTCGTCGAGAGAATCCGAGGCGTAGTACACCCCGTACCGGGCGGCGGGATCGACTGCCGGCCGGCCGCCGAGCAGTATCTCGAAGGCACCGGTGAGCGCGGCATCCCACCCGCCGGGGTCGGTCACCCGGGCCGTCTCGGGTATCACGATGAGCGCTCCTGTCGACGTCGTGTCACTGGGTCGCCGCAAGATACCGCCCGCCGGCGACACGCCGGGAAGCCGGCAACGAACCCCGCCGCTGCCGGCGGGTTCGCGCCGAGCGACACACCGATTTCATCGGCAGGCCGGAGTCTCGGAGCCCCGAGAGCCGCCCCGCCGCGATCGGAAGGTCGCCGCCGTAGCCGCTCGTGTCTACGTGGTCCATAGGTTTGTCAGATGGGTGTGGAGGACGGTTTCGGCTTCGGGTGGGGTCAGGCGGCCGAGGAGGACGTGGGTGGTGAGGCCGTCGGCCAGGGCCAGGAGGGTGCGGGCCTCGTGGTGGGGGTCCAGGGGGGTGGGGGACTCGAGGTGGCGGCGGCCGTGGTGATCAGCTCGGTGAAGGACTCCTCCAGCGCGGCGTAGTCGGCCTTGAGGATCTCGGCCAGCGGGGCGCTGATCGCGGCCTGGGCCAGGAACGCCAGCCAGACGCGGGCCTCGGCGCGGTGTTCGTCGCGGAGCAGGGCGAATTCGGAGGCCGCGTGGCCGAGGGCGGTGGCGGCCGACTGGGCGGGGCTGCGGACCAGGCGGGCCCGTACCCGGGCGGCGACCTGTTCGCCGACGTGGCCGAGGGCGAAGACGAGCATCTCCTCCTTGGTCCGGAAGCACCGCTGGACCGCGCCCATGGACACCTCGGCGCGCGCGGCGACGTCGCGCAGGGTCACGCCTTCGAGGCCGCGTTCGTCGGCGAGCCGGCATACGGCCTCGGCGATGAGGCGGCGTCGGCTCGCGTGGTCCACCTGTCTGGGCATGGCTGCTGCGCCCTTCCGGTCGTGGTGCGGGTTATTGCGATGCGGGTGCATCGGTTCCCAGGTTATCGTTTCGATGCAGTTGCATCGAAACGATGAACCGATGGACCGGAACGCACGTGGAGGGACGCACCATGACGGACCAGCTGTGGGGCATGTCGGCCGTGGCGCAGGCGCAGGCCGTGCGGGACGGGGTCGTCTCGGCCGTCGACCTCGTCGACGCGCACTTGGAGCGGATCGCCGAGGTCGATCCGCAGTTGAACGCGATCACCCGGGTGCTCGCCGACCACGCCCGCGAGCAGGCCCTGCGCACGGATCGGCGGCGCGCCGCCGGGGAGGCGCTGGGGCCGCTGGCGGGCGTGCCCTTCACGGTGAAGGAGAGCACCGCCGTGGCCGGTGTGCCGACCACGTTCGGCGTGCCGCGCTTTCGGGACCTGGTGGCGGCGGCCGACGCGCCGCCCGTGGCGCGGTTGCGGGCGGCCGGGGCGATCCCGATCGGGCGGGGCAACATACCGACACTGATCCTGGCCGGGATGCACACCCGCAGCGAACTCTTCGGCGACACGGTCAACCCCTGGCACCCCGGCCGCACCCCGGGTGGCACCAGCGGCGGCGACGCGGTGGCGGTGGCCGCCGGGATGGCCGCGATCGGGCTCGGCAACGACTCCGGCGGGTCGTTGCGGATCCCGGCCCAGTTCTGCGGGGTGGCCGCGCTGAAGCCGTCGACCGGACGGTTCCCGGCGGACCATCGGGTGCTGGGAGCGGACGATCCCGGCCCGGCGACACAAAACCTGGTCACCGACGGGCCGTTGGCGCGCGAAGTGGGCGATCTGCGCGCGGTGTACGAGGCGTTGGCCGGCGCGGACCCCCGCGATCCGCGGGCCGTGCCGGTGCCGCCGTACGGCCCGCCCATCGGCGGGCCGATGCGGGTCGCGGTGGTGGCGGATCCCGGCGGACGCGGCGTACACCCGGCCGTGCGCGGCGCGATCGAGGCGGCGGCCGACGCGCTGCGCGACGCGGGCTACGACGTCCGCGAAGTGCCGGACGTACCGCGCCTGGACGAGGCCCTGGAGGCGTACGACCGGATCACCCTGACCGAGTTCGCGCCGACCTGGCCGGTGGTGCGCACGCTGCTCGGCCCGGGCGGGGACCGCTATATCGGGATGGCGATGGAGCGCACCCCGCCGGCGACCGCGGACGAGTTGGTGAAGCTGATGGGTACCTGGCTGAACATCCGCCGCTCATGGGCCGGATTCCTCGACGAATACCCGCTGTTGATCGGCCCGTCCTTCACCGAGCCCCCGGTCGAACCCGGCCTGGAGTCGCGGGACCGGGCCGGTCGGGACCGGGTGGCGTCGGCGATGCGGCTGTGTACGGTGACCAGCTTCGTCGGCCTGCCGGCGGTGGCGGTGCCCACCGGGGTCGTGGGCGCCCTTCCCACCGGGGCGCAGATCGTCGGGCGCGCGTTCCGGGAGGACCTCTGCCTGGACGCGGCCCAGGCCGTCGAGGACCGGCTGGGCACCCTGACGCCGGTGTACCCGCGCGCGGGTGGGTGATCGCCGCGTGTCCGCCGCGGGGTTCTCGCGTTGAGGTAGCGGGAGTTCCGATCGGGGAAGGTGTTTGCGGTCGGTGGTGTCCCAGGGAAGGAACACGAGTGCGGATCCGTTCCGGCGAAGGGAATCGACGAACATGACACGCCACCGCCGTGTATTCGATCCGGCCCACGAATCGGTGCACGAGCCGACCCGTCGTTCGGCGCGCGCGAGATGGCGGGCGCTGTACCGGCGGACCGCCGCCGTCGTGGCCGTTGCACTCGCGGCGGTCGGCGGCGGTGTGGTCGACGCCTCGGCGGAACCGGCGGAGGCGGCGGCGACCCCGACCCTGGCCTGGAGTCCCTGCGTCGAGGACGCCGGCTTCGAATGTGCGAACGCCTCCGTCCCCCTGGACTACCGGGACCCGGGTGGGCGCCATCTCACGTTGGCGGTGATCCGCCACCGGGCCGCGGACCCGGCGCGGCGGCTGGGGACGCTGGTCCTGCAACCCGGCGGGCCGGGCAACTCCGGGGTGGACTTCGTGCGCGGGAACCACGCGTCCCTGCCGGCCGAGTTGCGGGAACGTTTCGACGTGTTCGGCTTCGACGCCCGCGGCATCGGGCGCAGCGCGCCGTACGAGTGCTGGGACGACGCCACCTACTCGCGCGAGGTCACGCGGTCGCCGGGTCGGCCGGGGCCCGACGGGTTCGATCGGGCTGTCTCGACCGCGCGGGACTTCGACGCGGCCTGCGCGGCCAAGGCCGGTGACGTACTGCCGTTCATGGGCACCGACTACGTGGCCCGCGATCTGGACCTGCTGCGCCGGGCCCTGGGGGAGCGGCGATTGTCCTTTTACGGGCGTTCGTTCGGGTCCTACATCGGCACGGTCTACGCGGACCGGTATCCCGGCCGGGTGCGGGCCATGGCGCTGGACGGCGCCTACGATCCGGTGCACTACGCGGAGCGCCCGTACGAGTACGACCGACCGCAATACCTGGCGCTGGACGCGGCGATGGGGCGCTTCCTCGACTGGTGCGGTGCCGAACCGGTGCGCTGCGGGTTCGGCCAAGGGGACGCGCGCGGCGCGTTCGAGCGCCTGATGCGGGAGTTGGACGCACACCCGGTGCCCACCCCGTCGGGCGTCGCGGCGAACGGGTACACGCTCGCCTACCGGCTGATGTTCAACATCAACGGGGGCAAGGCGGTGTGGCCCGCGTTCGGCGCGGCCCTGCGGCAGGCGGAGTTGCGGGACGGTACCGCCTTCCTGCTGCGACCGCCGTCGGCGGCGAGCTTCGACTTCCTCACCGCGAACGTCGTGGTCGAGTGCGTCGACCGGGCCTACCCGCGCGACGCGGGCCGACTGGAGCGGAACGTGCGGGCCAATGTGCGCGACGCACCCCTGCTCGGCCCGCCGATCGGGTACGGGCCGCCCACCTACGACCACAACCACGCGCCGGCGTGTGCGCAGTGGGACGGCGAACGGGTCAGCCGGCACCGGGGCCCGTATCGAGCGTGGGGCTCCGCGCCCATCCTCGTGCTCGGGACGACGGGTGACCCGGACACCCCATATCAGGACGCGGTCGCGCTGTCGGAGCGCTTGGACAATGCGCGGCTGCTCACGTTCCGTGCCGAGGGGCACACCGCCTTCGGGCGCAGCGCGTGCGCGCAGGCGGCGACCGTCCGCTACCTGACGGATCTGACCCTCCCGGCACGCGGCACGATCTGCGCCGACGAGCCGGACCCGGTCTCGGCGACCACGCAGGCGCCCTCGCTGGCGGGCGGTCCGGGCGTGCCCGGTGTGCCGGGAGCACCGGACTGGCAGGGCCTTCCGGGGCGCGCCGGCCTCCCGGGTGTCGACGAAGCCTTCGATCGCATCGGCGGCTGATCCCGTGTGGCCCGGCCCACGTTTGCCGTATCCGTCGCACCCGCCGCCATGGGGGTCGGGATCGATACGATTGAAGGAGTGATCAACGGCGTCGGTCAGGAGTTGCGAGATGAATGCTGGAGTGGAGAAGGCGGTTCTGGCCGGAGGCTGCTTCTGGGGGATGCAGGACCTCGTCCGCAAGCAGCCCGGGGTGACGGCCACCCGCGTGGGCTACTCGGGCGGGGACGTCCCGAACGCCACCTACCGCAACCACGGTGACCATGCCGAGGCGATCGAGATCCTGTTCGACCCCTCGGTGACGAGCTATCGCGACATCCTGGAGTTCTTCTTCCAGATCCACGACCCGACGACGCGTGATCGTCAGGGCAACGACATCGGCCGCAGCTACCGCTCGGCGATCTACTACGCCGACGAGCAGCAGAAGGCGACGGCGCTGGAGACGATCGCGGACGTCGAGGCCAGCGGTCTGTGGCCGGGCAAGGTGGTCACGGAGCTGGAGCCGCTGGGCGACTTCTGGCAGGCCGAGCCCGAGCACCAGGACTACCTGGAGCGCTACCCGAACGGGTACACCTGCCACTTCCCGCGCCCGGGCTGGAAGCTCCCGCACCGCGACCGCGCCTGACCACCGCCCGGGCACCCGCGGAGCTCGGGCACCCGCGGAGCCCGGGCACCCGCCGCGCCCGGGCCCGGCCCAACCGGACCCGGTCCGCCCGGACTCGGTCCGCCCGAGCCGGTCGGACCCCGGCACAGAGGCAGGCCGGCCGACCTCACGCCTGGGCCCACCGCACGCCCGGCCCGACCCGTGTCCCCGTCCGGTTCAGACCCCGGCCCATCGGCGCAGCACGGCGGTCGCCCGCGCGGCGTCGTCCGGGGTGAGGGTGCCCAGGCGCGCGCCGTGGCCCGTGTGCGGCGCGATCAGCACCCGGGTGTCCCGACTGCCCGGTCCCGGCCGGAACGGCTCGGCGCGTACCGGGTCGTTCTCGCCGTAGACGAACAGGATGCGATCGCTGCGGTGGCGGACCCAGCGGTCGATGTCGGGCATCGCGCCGGAGTCGAAGCGCAGCGGGGTGCCGGCCGGCAGGTTGTTGCGCACCTCCTGGATGCCGGGGTAGCGCAGCAGGCCGTCCAAATGGGGCGTGGCGAGCTGCATGTAGCCCAGCTGGGTGCCGAGTTGGTGGAAGTAGGGCCGGAAGAACTCGACGCTCTCGTCGGCGTAGACCGCGAGCCGGGTGACGCCGTCGACCCATGCGTAAAGCTCGTCGGCGGATGCACCCGGCGCCGGGATCCCGGCGCACTTCGGCTCGCCCGCATACATCCAGAACATCATCGGCAGGCGGAGCACCGCGAGTTCGAAGGACCGGTCGACGCTGCCGAGCGTCTCGAAGGTCTGCGCGTTCGTCGCGGCCCACTGCGCGTAGCGGGTCGTCATCTCGTCGCGCCGCAACAGCGCCTCGCGCTGCACCGATCGCAGCGCGGCCCGACACTCGGGCGTGCCCACCCGGGCCAGGAACGTGTCGTACGCGCGGTCGTCGCGGTCGTCGACGTTGTTCGGCGCGGAGTAGACTACGCTGCCGTCGACGTCGTCGGGGTGGAACCGCCGGTGGTAGACGGTGGCCATGCCGCCCTTGCTGCCGCCGGTGGATATCCATGAGCCCCGATAGATCGACTTCAGTGCCTGGATCAGCCGATGGTGATCGTCGGCCGCCTGGCGGATGTTCAGATCGGACATGTCGGTGGGATCGGTGGGATCGACGGGCCGGGAGGTGCCGAAGTAGCGCTGTTCGGTGTAGATCTGGTTGCCGTCGAGCAGGGTCGCCGGCTCGGAGCGGAAGCTCGCTCCGGCTCCCAGGTCGTAGCCGCTCGTGTAGAGGACCATCGGCCGCTCGGTCGAACGGTGTTGCAGACTCAGGCGTTGCTCGAAGGAGCCCCGCTCGGGGTGCCGGTGGTCGTTGGGCTGACGATACGTCAGCTCGAAGTAGCGGATGCCCGGCGCGGCGGGCTTCTCGGCCACCACCCGCATGCCCGGTATCGCGGTGATCCGATCCCGGATGTCGGCCCCACTGCTCTCCGCCGCCGCGACGCCGGCCGCAGCCGATGTCGGGGCCGCCACCGCCGTCCCGGACCCCGCCGGCACCAGCACCGCGGCGCCCACCGCCAACGCCGCGAGCCTGCGCCGGCCCCGCGGCGTCGTGCCGCCGCCCGGGGCCCGCCGCGTGCCGCCCGGGTCGCGTGGCGCCCGGTCTCGATCAGGCCTTGCGTTTGTCATGTCCCCAGGAGATCGCGGACGCCCGGGTCACCGGATCCCCGGAACGGGGGAAGCGCCTCCCCTGGCCGGGGGAGACGATCCATCGCGTACGGTGAGCCCTCGAACGGATCGGCGGCTCGACTAGCGGGGGTACGGCGTGGAAACGATCGGCGTCGGGGACCCGTCCCGGATCGGGTCCTTCGCGGTGCTCGGCAGGCTGGGCGCCGGGGGCATGGGGCAGGTGTACCTGGGCCGTTCACCCGGCGGCCGGCTGGTCGCGATCAAGGTGGTCCTGGCCGACCTGGCCGAGGATCCGCACTATCGCCGCCGGTTCGCCTCGGAGATCGCCGCGATGCGCCGCATCGGCGGCTTCTGGACCGCCGCGTTCGTCGACGCGGACGCCGACGCCGAGGCGCCGTGGTTGGCGACCGAGTACATCGCCGGCCCCTCGCTGGCCGAGACGATCGCCGCGCACGGCCCGCTGCCCGCGTCGAGCGCGCGACTGCTCGCCGCCGGACTGGCCGAATCGCTGGCCGCGATCCACGCCGTGGGGCTGGTGCACCGCGATCTCAAGCCCTCCAACGTGCTGTTGGCCTCCGACGGTCCCCGGGTGATCGACTTCGGCATCGCCCGGATGGTGCGGGAGGCCGACGGGCCGACCCGGACGGGACACCTGGTCGGCACCCCCGGGTTCCTGTCGCCCGAGCAGGCCGGGGGCGACGAGGTCGGGCCGCCGAGCGACGTGTTCGCGGTCGGCCTCGTGGTCGCCCACGCGACGACCGGACGCTCCCCGTTCGGGTCCGGCAACGCGGCGCAGATGATGTTCCGGGTCGTGTACCGGGACCCCGACCTCGACCCCGTCCCCGAGGAACTGCGGCCGGTGGTGGCCGCGTGTCTGCGTCGGGATCCGGCCGAGCGGCCCACCCCGGCGCAGATCCTCGAGATGCTGGGCACCACGGCCCGCCCGATGGGTGCGGACTGGCTGCCTGCGGCACACTCCGCGCTGGTCCGGAGCCGTTCCGCGCCGGCGGCGGCGAGCGGCGGGGCGACGCCGGGAGAGCCGGGCCGAACGGACGCCTCGCCCACGGGCACCCCGCCGGCGGACACCCCGCCCACGGACGCCCCACCGACCGGCGTGCCGCCCACCGACGTTCGGCCGGCACACCACCTCGACCACCCGGCCGAGGCGCCGACCGCGACCGCCGCTGGCGGCCCGGTCGCCACCCCGTCGTCCCGGCCCGACCGCCCCCCGGCCCGCCCGACCGGGCCGCCGGTGATCCCCCCGCCGCCGCCCGTCAAGCCCGCGTACGCCCCCGCCCCCGTCCCACCCGCCCCGCCGGCGCCGTCGAGCTCCGGAATCGCGCGCCGCCGCCTGCTGATCGGCGGTTCCGTCGTGGCCGCCGCGCTCGCCGGCGGCGGTGCGTACCTGTTCACCCGCGACGAGGGCAAGGGCGCGGTCGGCGCGGGCAAGGCCGCGAACCCGCAACCGTCCGGCGCCGATTCGCCCCCGGGCCCGAACACCGCCACCTCGGCGCCGAACGGCGCCGGCGGACAACCTCCCGCCGCCCCGCTGTCCCACCTCCTCCCCGAGCCCTACCGGTCCGGGCGACCCCTCTCGGTCGGTGTGGACGCCGCTTACCCACCCAATGAATATCTGGACACGGACGGCCGAAGCGTCGTCGGCATGTCCGCCGATCTGGTCCGAGCGATCGGGCAACTGCTGGGTGCCAAAACGCAGTTGGAGAACACCGAGTTCGACGCCCTGATCTCGTCGCTGCTCGCGGGTCGGGTCGACCTGGTCGTGTCGTCGATGTTCGACACCAGGGAACGGTCGAACACGGTCGACTTCGTCGACTACTTCACCGCCGGCAGCGCGCTCCTGGTCGCGAAGGGCAACCCCCGGGGCATTCGCACCCCGGCCGACCTGTGCGGCGCGAAGGTGGCGGTGCAACGTGGCACGGTCCAGGAGGACATGGTCGCTCGCGCGAACACGCGATGCGGACCCGGTACATCGAGCCCGACCCAGTACGACGGCATCGAGGCCGCCGCGAAGCAGATCGCCGAAGGCGGCGCGGACGTGGGCCTGTTCGACCTCCCCGTGGCGGTGAACGCCGCCCGGAACTCGCGCGGTGCGCTCGAAGTCGTGGGTGAGCAGATCGACCCCCTGCCGTACGGCATCGCCCTGCGCAAGTCCGACACGTCGCTGCGGGATGCCGTGCGGCAGGCACTCGAGCGGCTGCTGCAAACCGGGGAGTACCGGGCGATCCTCGACCACTGGCAACTCGGCGCGGGCGCCCTCGCGCGCGTCACGGTCAACAGCGGCTGACCCGCCGCCCGAATCGACGTCGGCGCGATCGCCTGCGCCGTGCCCGCCGTCGTCCTGGTCGGGCGGTTGATCATGCTCGCGCGTCGGGAAGGGGCGCTGAACCCGCTCGTGTCCATCCTCGCCGCCGCGGTCGTCGCCGTCGCCCTCTCTCAGGGGATCAAGGACAGCGGTGCGATCGTGGACCGCACCGACTGCCGCTCCGACAGCATGTGGGCGTCCGGGCTGTGCAAGCCCACGGACGGCCGACTTCGGCGTCGAGGCGGGCGAGATGCTTCCCAAGCACTCGTTTGGATGGGGATACTGGCCGGCGTGGACCCCAGTACCGCGTTACGCGAATTCCTCGTGTCCCGGCGTGCCCGGTTGTCGCCGCGCGATGTGGGGCTGTCCGACGACGGTCCCCGGCGGGTGGTCGGTCTGCGCCGCGAGGAGGTGGCCTCGCTCGCCGCGGTCAGCGTCGACCACTACATACGCCTCGAGCGCGGCCAGGCCTCGCGCGTCTCGGACGCGGTCCTGGACGCCGTCGCCGAAGCGCTGCGCCTGACCCGGGGCGAACGGCAGTACCTGCGCAACCTGGCCCGGCCGGGTGCCACGACCGCGCGCGAACGGGCCGCGGTACGCCCGGGGTTGCGTGTGCTGCTCGACGCGTGGGGCCCGCCCGCGTACGTCGTCGGCCGCAACGGCGTCATCGTGGCCTGGAACCGCGCGGCCACCCGGGTGTTCCTCGACTTCGGCGAAGTCCCGCCCGAGCGGCGCTCGATCGGCGGCCTGATGTTCGGCGACCCGCGCGCCAAAACCCTGTACGCGGACTGGGAGCGCAAGGCGGGGGAGACCGTCGCCTATCTGCGGACCGAGGTCGGCAAGCGGCCCCGGGACCCGGACCTGGCCGCGCACCTGCGCGAACTCGCGTCGACCAGTCCCGACTTCGTGCGACTGTGGTCGGCCCAGGCGAAGTTCGACCTGGCCCACGGGACCTGCCGCATCCGGCACCCCCTCGTGGGCGCGCTCGATCTGACCTACGAATCCCTGCACCCGTCCGACGACCCGGACAAGGTGGTGATCGCGTACGCGCCGGCGGACGCGGTCTCCGCGGCGGCGCTGGCCCTGCTCGACGGCGAGCCGTGACCCATCCGCGGTGACGCGGCCCGAGGCGCCCCGACCGAGGCGGCGCGACCCCATCCGGGGAGCACGGATGGGGGCACGCGCCTTCGCCGTACGATCGTGGATCCCCTCCATACCGCCCACGATCGCCTCGGACCCACCGATCATCGACCACCACGCCCCGCCCCAGACAGTGCAAACCCCGCACTGGCAGGACCCGATGGTCCGTGACCGGCGCGGGCGCCCCGACCGCCTGCGACCGTGACGCAACATTCCCGGGCCGTCGACCCGTCCATCTCCCGACACCGGCGAGCACACGGTCGCCGCGGACATCGGTCACACGGGAAGCAGGGGGCCGGGATGAGGCTGGACCGGCGATGAGGCAGGAACGAGAGCGGATGTTCGACGAGTTCGTCGCGGCGCGTTACCAGGCGCTGCGCCGGACGGCGTATCTCCTGTGCGGCGACTGGCACCAGGCGGAGGACCTGGTCCAGAACGCGTTGGAGAAGGTCTTCGCGTCGTGGCACAGGATGCGTGATCCGGGTGCGGTGGACGCCTATACCCGACGGGTGATGGTGCGGGGATTCGTGGACGGCAAACGTTTGCGCGCCAGTCGCGAGTTCCCGGCCGCCAGCGTTCCCGACGGCTCGGCGGTCCCGGAGGACAACGCCCGCAGGTTGGCGCTGTTGGCGGCACTGGGGAAGGTGTCGCCCGGATATCGGGCAGTGCTGGTCCTGCGGTACTGGGAGGACCGGAGCATCGAGGAGACCGCGGCGATCCTCGGCCGGAGTTCGTCGGCCGTACGGTCGGCCGCGAGTCGGGGACTGGACCAACTGCGGGCGATCCTCGGCGAGTCGGTGACGGACATCGCCCTCGCGTGATCGACCGGGACAAAACCGCGCGGGACAGCCACGCACCCGGCGACAAGCCGGCGCGTTGACGACGCCGCGCGGCGACAACCCTGTGCGGCGACAACCCCGCGGGGTGAGGAAAGCCCGCACGACGACAAGCCGCACGACGACGACAAGCCGCACGACTACCGAAACCAAGGAGCGCACGATGCCTCTCGAAGACGAGATGCCCGGACTGCTGCGGGAGATGCTGCCGGCAGCGGATGTCGAGCCGCCGATCCCCGACGTCCTGCCCGGAGTTCGGGCCGGAGGTGCCCGCCGCCGGCGCCGCCGTCGCCTCGGCGTCGGCGTGGCGAGCCTCGTCGCGGGTGCCCTGCTCGCCGGCACCGCCGTCGGCGCACTGGCCCTGACGTCGGACGACGACGCACCCGCCACGGGCGGCCCGGCTGCCGCCCCCAGCCGGACGGTACCGCAACCGCCGCCGTCCCAGACCGCACCGCACACCGGCGCCGCGCAGCCGCCCACCGTGTCCGGCGACGAGTTCCTGCGAAACCCCGGCCCCATCCACGACGCGGTGCTCGCCGCGCTGCGCGCACACCTGCCCGCCGGCGTGGTCGAGGCCGAGGACCAGGACGAGGGCGACCGCACGCTCTTCTTCCGACTGACCCGTGACGACGGCACCGTCACCACGATCGTGCTCGGCGGTGGCGAGCCCGCCATCCCGGGCGCCGAGCCGGTCAACCATTGCCAACTCGGTCCACAACTCGACACCAAGACGGGCAATATGCTCCAAGCCGACTGGTCCGAGTGCGTGCGCAGCGTCCTGCCCGACGGCTCGAAGGCGATCACCGGGAAACTGCGCCAGGGGCGGGAGACCTCCGTCTCGGTCTCCTTGATCACACCCGCCGGGCTGACCTACGACGTCTCGTCGAGCAACCGCGACAAGTTCGGCACGATCCTGAGCGGTTCGGCCCTGAACAGCGCCGAGTTGCTGGCGCTCGTGGCCAACCAGGACGTGATCGCGGCCATCCCCTCGGCTCCCACGGGATCAGTCGGCCCGCACTGACCCGGCGGCATGTGCGATCGCCCGCCCCGAAGGCACTCGCCCGGGGCGGGCGATCCGCGCCTCCGCCACCGGATGCTCACCCTGTCCGGCCGATTCGAGCCTTGTCCCGGGGCGCGGCAACGACCTACGGTGACGGGCGGGCCGCCGCCGTTTCGGCTCGTGTGACCGCCCGAAGCATCGCGGGTATCGGCCCGTTCGCGTTCGTGACCGAGGAAACGGGAGTCCCATGCGCTTGTCCCGTCGGATCGCCGCAACAACCGGAATCCTGGCCGTTGCTCTCGGTGGTCTCGCCGCCGCCGCACCCGCCGCACAGGCCGCCCCGGCCGACTGCGTCGCCTACCTCGCCGTGGAGGGATACACCTCGATGATCACCGGCACCGCCTGCGGGTACGGTGCCAACGGCCCCGCCGGAGCGGCTACCTGCGCATCCCTGCTCACCGGCGTCGAGGGCGTCCCCGCGACGATCGCCGCCCGAGCCTGCGCGTACGCCGGCCGATAGAGCCCGCACGAACGGCCGGGCCCGGGTCGAGCGCGACCGCGATCCGCCCCCGGGCAAACGGCCACCGCCCCGCGACTTCGGCCCGCGGGGCGGTGGGATTCGGGTCCGTGGCGGTCGGGTGGCCGCACGGAGCGCGGATCGAGCGGCGGGATCAGGCCGTTGCCGACCGGCGGCGACGGATCACCAGGGTGCCGGCGCCCAGGACCAGCACGCCGGCCGCACTCGCCGGCAGCACGATGTCGGCCGCCGAGGATCCGCCGTGATGTGTGCTCGGCGTGGCCGCGAAGCCGCCCAACTTGCCGTCGCGTTGGTACGTCGACCCGGGCAACTTGTCGGCGTACCGGTCGTGTACGAGCCTGCGATAGTCGTCGAGAGTCGCGCCGTTCGGGCCGACCGATTGCTGCGCGGCCGGGTTCAGCGGCAGGACGCGACCTTCGTGCACCCGGTACCAGGCCGCGATCTGCGGTTCGGTGAACACCGCGTCTCCGCCCGCCTGGCGGGCATAGCCGACCTCGTCGGCACCCGACAGCACGTTGGTGACCCGCCACGCGCCCGAGGTGCGGTCGCGCACCGTCCACACGGTCGCCTCGACCCCGGCGGCCGAACGGGCCTCGGTGGCGAGGTAGGCGAAATTGGCCACCGGCGCCGACGGGTTGCCGCCGCGCACGAAGTCCGCGTTGAGCGAGTACACCGGAACCGCGGCGCCCACGAGCTGCGGGGCCTGCGCCGCCGCGGCCTCGGGAGCGACCTTCGACTGGACCACCGCGCCGTTTTGCGCGGTCGCACGCTGGTCGAGGTGGACGAAGAAGGTCGCCAGCCGGTTCGTGGTCTCGGGGGAGACCAGAGCCTGCTGCGCCGCGTTCCGGTCGGCGGCCGTCGGCGCGCCACCGGTCAGGGCGGCGTCACCGGCGGCCGACGCGGTCGGTGCGAGGAACAGCAACGCACCGATACCGACGGTGGCCAACACCCCGACGCGCCGAACGGGCGCGCGGAAGTGGTCGGGCCGGGAACGGAAGATGTCGGTCATCACACTCACGCCTCTCCGTACAGCGACTCGGCCCACTGGAACTCGTAGTTGCTGACGTACGAGTTGTAATCCATCTCGCCGTAGCGCTGACTGGACGGCCACGGGTCGGAGTACATCAGCGTTCCGTTGTCCGCGTCGTAGCCGTACAGGACGTTCGCGTGCCCGCCACCCGCGGTCCAGTAGATGCCCACCACGATCGGCGAGTTGGCGTCGATCGATGACGCCACCGTGCCGAGGCTCAGCGTTCCGGCGACCCGCCCCGGTCGCATGCCGAGGCGGGACCAGGCCCGCTGTACGTCGCTCAGCTCGCCGGGCTGGTTCGGGCACTGGTAGTTGGTGGGCAGGCCGCGGGCGTAGTCGCAGAAGGTGTTCTGACTGGTGTTCAGACCGCGACCGAGATACCTGGCCACGGACAGTCCGGTGGCCGCCCAGCACCACTGGTTCTGCACCTGGGTCAGTTCGGTGAGGGCCAACTGCCGTGCACCGTAAGCGGCGTGCGGACCACCCGGGGCGACCTTCAGGGGCGCGGCGACGGACGGCCCGGCCGGTGCCGCCGACGCGGTGCCGGCCAACGGAACGGCCAGACACAGCGCGGCGGTCACCGCGGCACAGACCGACTTCCAGCGCCGCGACGGCGTGACCGGCAGGTTCGCGGCGCTTCGAACCGTACCGGGATTCCGCAGAGTCATCGGGTCTCCTTCTCGTCCGGTGCGGGGGCACCGGACGGAGATCGAGGGGGACGCGACCGGCGAGGGGGCACCGCGAACGGAACGGGACACGCGGTGCCGGACATCCCGGACGACGCGCGCGATGAGTCGTCCGGGACGCGGAGGAAGTCCCTCGCCGGTCGTGCGGGGGAACACCGGCAACGCTGATCCCTCGCGCTCCGCTCCGGAACCCCCCGGACGCAAAGCAGGGGGTTCCCCCGAGCCCCCCTCGATGCCGCGACCAACCGCGGAGCGCGGCTATTCCCCCTGGTGGGACTCGCCGTTCGCACCCAGGGAGAGGCGGATCAGCTCGGCGCGCGAGCGGATCCCGAGCTTGCGGTACACCCGGGTCAGCGTGGACTCGACCGTCTTGGCGGACAGGAACAGGCGGGTGGCGATCTCGCGGTTGGTCGCGCCGTCGCCGACCATCTCCGCGACCCGATGCTCCGCCGGCGTCAACGCCCGCGTGCGCGCCTCGGCGGCCGTACGACCCGCGGCCGGGTCGTCCGCGAAGGTCACCCGCTCCAACTCGGTACGGACCTGATCCAGCCACGGACGCGCCGCGACGCGTACGAACGCCAACTCCGCGCCGCGCCACGCGGCCAGCGCCGCCGCCGGATGCCGGCGGCGCAACTCCACGACACCGAGCGCCAACAGGTCGCGGCCGTGCTCCATCGGCAGGCCCAGTTCGCGATGCCGCTCGGCCGCCGCCCGCAGGCACTCGGCTGCCCCGGCGAGGTCGCCGGACTCGCCCCTGACCAGGGCGTCGGCCCGGGACAACGACGCGAACACCCCGTCACGGCCCAACCGTTGCGCGGCCTCGCCGACCTCGGCCACCACCGCGCGCGCCTGATCGTGATCGCCCACCGCCACCAGCGCCTCGGCCAGATCCACGCCCCACGGGATCGCCGCCGGATCCACGATGCCGCGCCGCCCGGCGATCGTACGGGCCCGACTCAGGCAACCCACCGCCGCGACCGGATCGCGCAGCCGATACTGGATCTGCCCCAGGATGCACAGCGCCAACGGCAGATACACCTGATCCTGCTCGGACCGACCCACGCGTACGCCCTCGCGGGCCAGTTCCGCGCCCCGGGCCGGGTCGCCCCCGGCCGCCTCGGCCACCGCCGCCGCATAGTACGCCGGACCGAGCTGCGCGCCGATCTCCCGAGCCACCCGCAACGCCTCGTGCCCGGCCGACAACGCCTGAGCGCACCGCCCCGCCCGAACATCCACGTCGACCTTGGCGCAGAGCAGGAACACCTTCTCCTCCGCGTCGTCGGATTCCTTGGCCCGGCGCAACATGCGGTCGAGTTCGGCCGCGGCGTCGACGAGCCGGTCGGCGAAGAAGTCCAACCGTGCCTTGACCCCGCGAGGACCGTTGTGGCTGCCGGTCGGTCCGGCGTCCTGCGGCCGGGCCAGCGCCCGGGTCAGCGGTTCGCGCGCGTTCGGCCGGCCCTGGAGGGTGCCCACGAACGCCTGGAGGGCGAGCGCCACCTGCTCGGTGGAGTGGTCGCCGCCACGCCGGGCGAGCGTCGCGGCGCGCGCCGCCTCGGCCCAGGCGATCGCCGAGTCGCCGTCGCTGATGTGCGCCTTGCACGCGCGCAGATAGTGCAGCCGAGCCCGCCCGCACGTGTCGTCGCCGACCTGGGCGAACGCCTCCGCGAACACCTCGTCCAGATCGTGCAGCGCCTGGTTGGCCGCGTTGATGATCAGGATGCAGGCCCGGACGCGTTGCGCGGGGGCGGGGCCGAGGGCGAAGACGTGACCGGCCAGTTCGCGACACAGCTCGTAGTCGGTGGCCGCGTAGGCGTGTGCGGCGCCGTCGAGGCTGCGTTCGCATCTGCGGTCGGCGTGCTCGTCCGGGGTACGCGCCACGGCGAGGCGGGCCAGCGCGGCGGCCTCGTCGGGCATGCCCCGGCGGCGGGCCTGTTCGGCGGCGGCCATCAGCGTGCCGGCCACCCGTTCGTCCGGACCGGGCAGGGCCAGGGCCAGATGGCGGGCCCGTTCGATCGGTTCGCCGCACACCTCGGCGAGCGCGGCATGCGCGGCGCGGCGCTCCTCCGCGGTGCCGCCGTCGTACAGCGCGGCGGCGAACAGCGGGTGGACGAACCGCAGTCGATCGCCATCCTCGCCCACGTCGAGGACGCCTGCCGCGGTCGCTTCCGCGACGGTGCGCCGGACCGGATCGTCCCCGCTCGGGTCCGCCGTGTGGATCGGCGCGTCGTGCGCCGCGGGCACGAAACCGGCCGCCGCCCGCAGCGTCGCGATGGTGGGACGGGCGGCGGCCCCGGCGAGCAGCAACAACCAGCGGGCGTCGGTCGACCAACCCTCCAGGCGGGTGGTGAGCAGTCGGCGCAGCCGATCGGGCACGGGCAACGGTTGATCGCGAGCCGGGAACCGGTCCAATCGGCGTAGTGCGCGAGCGAGTTCGAGCGTGTACATCGGGTTGCCCGCGCCGGCCCGATGCACCTGCCGGCCGAGCCAGTGGGGCAGGGGGCGTTCGTCCGTCGGATCGTCGGGACCGACGGCTCCGATGGAGCCGGCGGGCCCGACGGTTCGGTCGGTTCGGTCGAGGAGATCGCGGGTCTCCGCCAGGCTCAGCGGCGGGAGTTCGAGTTCGAGCAGGTCGCCGGGACAGAATCGGCCGCCGTGGATCGGCCCGGCCGGCGGATCCGTGGTCTCGGCGACGACCACGCGTACGCGCGCGGGATCCAGGCGCCGGGCGACGAACGTCAGCACCTCGGCACTGGCCGGATCCACCCACTGCGCACCGTCGATCGCCACCAGCGCCGGAGTGGACGCGGACAACGCGCGCAATACCGCGAGCGTACCCAGACGCAACGCCAGCGGATCCGGTCCGCCCGGTTCGGCCGGTTCTCGGCACAACACGACCCGTAGGGCCGAGCGTTGCGGTACGGGCAGTGCGCGCAACACTTCGTCGGTGACCGGATCGAGCAGGTCGGCGAGCGTGGAGAAGGCCAACTTCCGCTCCGCGGCCGCTGGTTCGGTCCGCAACAGCGGTGCGCCCCGGTCGCCGGCGAGCAGTGTGCGAAGCACATGGGACTTGCCGATTCCGACCGGGCCGTGCAGGACGACCCCGCCGGAGGCGAGCCGATCCCGGGCCAGCGCGGTCAGTTCGTCTCGCGTACGGTCGGTGTGCGCCACGCGTCGTCCTCACCATGCCGGATCCACATCCGCCGAGGCCGCCACCCGCCCGCTGCCCGACCCATCGTCACTCGGGTCCCGCCGGGCGTCAACGGGCGCGCGGCCGGAGACGCCCGGCGCCGGCCCCGTACTCCTCGACCAACCCCCTCGCCCGCGCCGCCTCCGGCGACGCGGCCGGCGCACACTCGGCCGCCGACCCGCCCCGCGCCCTGCTCGTCGGCATCCGCCGACGTCCTCGCTCGCCGGGTGCGGGCCCGCTTGCGCGAACGGGTCCGGAAGCACCGGTACCGGCGGCCCGCCGGAGCACGCACGGCCGCGACATGGTGCCGAGCGCCGGGTTCACCTGCGGAGATCCTTGGTCTCGCGAGGTGGTGTCCCGGCGGCGGCCCGGGTCAGCGGTGGCAGAACTTGCGTTCCGCCGCCTTCGGGTCGGCCGGGATGGTCAGCCGGGCGCGGTCGAAGGAGCCGCCCAGGTTGCGCAGGAACCGGCCCGGCGTCATCGGCTCCGTCGTGGAGCGCACCAACTCCTTCAGGTCGCCGCAGTCCAGGGCGGCCCGGGCGGCGCGGATGTCCTCCGGGGATGCCGCGTTCGGCGGGATCCGCGACCAGGCGGCCGGGTCGACGTACAGGGCGACGTTCCAGGCCAGGGGGAGCAGCTTCTCGTGGCCGGCGGCGACGTGTTGGGTGCGCTCGATGTGCGCGCCGACCGTGTTGCTCAGCCCCCACACGTCCACCACGATCCCGCTCAGCGGGGTGACCACGCCGCCGACGCCCAGTCGCCCCATCACCAAGCCCTCGGCGGCCCGCACTTCGGGTCGCAGCGGCAACGGCGGCATACCGCCGGCGGGGGAGAGGTAGTTGCCGTCCAGCACCAGCAGGTGCCGGCCCTCGGCGTCCATGCGGAACAGCTCCGCGCGCAGCCCCGGCAGGGTCTCGCTGTGCGCGTACGAGGTGGTGGGATTGGGGGTCTTGGTCCAATTCACGTACACCATGCGCTCGTTCCAGGTCTGGTACACCCCCGGACGCGGCCCGTTGGTGGTGGTCAGACCGGACCGCAGCGACACGCCGCACCAGACGGCCCAGACCGGGACCAGCACGAGAACGGCCGCCACACGACGGTCCACGGGCACGAGCAGGGCCGGCAGCAGGATCAGCACCAGCACCGGCAACCACATACGACCGTGCATGAAGTCGCCGCCGACGCCCACGACATACAACGCCTGGACGAGCGCGGCCACGACCGGCGCGGCACCGAGGATCGGCGTGCGCCGCTCGTGCGGGCGGCGACGGAGCAGGAGGAGCACCACCACGGCCAGGATCAGGAGGGTGGGCAGCCACAGGCGGTAGGGCCGGTCGAAGTCGAGGAGATAGTCCCAGCCTCGCCCCCAGTACAGGCGCGTCGCACTCTTCGTGACGGCGGGCATCGGATAGGGCAGGCCGTAGAAGCCCATGCGAAAGATCTGGTATGCCAGGGGAAGCGCGCCGGCGGCCAGGAACATCACCACGACGGCGCGCCGACCCGACTCGGCCACCATGGCCAGAGCGATCAGGAACACCACCGCGGTCGCGACCAGTTCGGGGCGGATCAGGAATCCGAGCCCGAACACGACCGCGACGCCGAGCCGGTGCCGGGTCGACCACGCCCGGGGATCGCCCCCGACCAGCAGCCACCACGACAGGCCGATCCAGGCGACGAGCAGACCGGTTTCGAGCCCCGACGTGGCGAAGTCCCAGACCGGGGGCAGCGCGACCAGGACGAGCGCGCCGGCGGGGACGAGGACCCGACCGGTTTCCGCGCGCAGCAGCCGACGGGTGCCCGCCAGGGCGAGCCCCAACCCGGCGACCGACAGGACGAGGCCCGCGTACACGGCGACGCGGGCCGGATCACCCGGGACGAACGCGTCGAGCAGCACCAGCAGCCACTGCCACAACGTGCCGGTCGACGTCTCGACGCGCTCGCCGGGGCTGTACACCGGCCCGTTGCCGGCGAGGATCTGTCGGGCCGCGCGTACGTAGATCAACCCGTCGTCGGTGATCCACCGTCGATGCCACCCCATGACGGCCAGGATCAGTACCGGGAGGGCGATGGCGAGGTGGTCGAGGAGTCGGATCCGGCGGGTGAGGTCGCGGTGGGGGCCGGCGGCGGGCTCCGGCGGCGCGGTGGCGTCCGGGGCCGCGTCGGGTGCGAGGGTGGGTGTGGTGGTGCCGGTCATGTCGTCCTTGGATTCCGGGTCGGTGGTCCGGTTCGATGGCGTGGTTCGAAGTTCCGGTTCGGCGGGTGGACGGCCGTCGGGGCGCTGTCGCGCCGGACCGCGCGCGTGTGCGAAGCCGGTCACGATCGAGGCGTCGGGGCGATCGACAACCCGTGCGAGCCGTGCGTCCCGGCCGTCGGTTCGCCGGGCATGGTGTCGATGATGTCGCGTTCGAGCACTGTCGTTGTCGCCATGACGGCCCCGATCGGGTGATTCTCGCGGGGCCGGGTCAGCACCAGGCGCGAGCCGAGGAGGACCCGGCCGTTCGGGTCGAAGACCAGTTCCGTCCGCATCCCGCCGCGCTGGTCGGTTCGCGCCAGCCCGATGCCGTGCCGACCGCGCGCGTCGACGGCGTCCTCGGCGCGGTCCACGCCCGTCAATCGGGACGCGGCCTCGAACAGCGCGTTCGACATCCCCGGGGGGACGACGCCGCGGGTCAGGATGCCCGCGATCTCCTCGAACACGGCCTGCTCGATCTCTCCCGGCGTCTCCTCGTTCCGCTGTCGGATCGTCGCCGTCAGGACGTCCGGGTCCGGGGCCAACGCGGCCAGTTCCAGGTAGTTCCAGCGCATCGGCGGATCGTTCACGAGTGACACCCCGTTCAGCCCGGCGCCGGGTTCGTCGATGACCATCCGGCGCCCGTCCTGGGACACCCACTGCTTGCGCGAGTGCGGCGGTACCCGCTGCGGCACATCGTCCGAGTCGGTCCAGGAGGACAACTCCAGTTCCGTGTACAGGAATTGTCCCGGCCGGGGAATCGTGGGCCGGGCAGCCGAGTCGACCCGGCCAGGGGTGGCGGAGGTGTGCCCGGCCGAGCCGGGGTCGGGCGTGTCGAGCAGCACGATGCCGGCCACGATCGCGAGCACGGCGCCGGTCGCGCCGAGCGGCGCCACGAGCCGGAACGGTCGGCGCCGCACCCGTGCCGGTCGGGGGGCGCGGGCAGCCTGGGCCGGGTCCCCGGTGATCTCGCGCATCAGGTGTTCCTCGAGCAGTCGCCGCCGCCCGGGGGTGGGGTGCACGTCGTGGGCCAGCGCGCGTTCGAACGCGTCGTCGCCGGGATGGGCGCGGTCGGCCTCGGCGGGCGTGGCGGCCTCGGCGGGGGAGGGCCTGCCTGGTGTGCGGGACGGGTGCGTCATGGGGCCGACTCCCGGAGGATCGTACGGACGGGGGTGGGTGACGAGGTCGCCGCGCCGGGCGGGACGAAGGTGCCTCGCATCACGCGCAGTTCCTCCTCGGCCAGCCCGCGCAACCGGGCCCGCGCACGGGAGAGCCGGGAACGCACCGTGCCCACCGGCAGGTTCAGCGCCTGGGCGACCTCGGCATAGGTCAGTCCCGAGCACACGCACAGGGTGAAGATCTCGCGATCGGTACGGCGCAGCCGGCCCAGCGCGGCGCGGGCCGCGGCCAGCCGCTCGCCGTCGTCGATCCGGTCGACGACGGCGTCGGCGATGTCGGGTACCACGGTCCGCCCGGGGGATCTCGCCATCGCGTGCCGATGCCTGCGCGCCGCCCGATGGCGGTTGCGCAACACGTTGACCGCGATGCCCATCAGCCAGGGCAGCGGCGTATCACCTTCGTCGCGCAGCCGTTCCCGCAGCCGCCAGGCCTCCAAGAACGTCAGCGAGACGACGTCCTCCGCCGCCGCCCAGTCGCCGGTGACCCGGTAGGCGTGCGCGTACACGACCCCGTGGTGCGCCTGGAACATCTCCCGAAAGCGAACGGGATCCCCAGCGCGAATCGCGGCATGCATCGAGTAGTTCACGTATCAAGTTGTCCGCAGCCCCCGGGGGGTTCCCGTGACCCAGGTCACCCGCGCTCCGCCTGTCCGACGATCGTTTGCCGGCTACTGCCGTGCCGGGACCGCGTCGATTGCGCCGGCTACCGCTTCGGGGGCGGAGATCATGGGGAGGTGGCGGGACCTGGGGATGAGCGTGGGAGGTGGGGCGCCTATGCGGTCCGCGGTTTCGGTGGGGGTCTTGGGGTCGAACACGTCGTCGTTCGCGCCGAAGACCACCGACTTGGGCATGGGCACGTCGCGCAGCCGCCGCAGGCGGTCGGCGGGTATCCCGAGCACTCCCTCGCCGAGCATGCTCCACAGCGCGCCCTCGGCGCCCGCGACCTGGAAGGGTCGCCGCCACTGGTCGACCCCCGCGCCGTCCAGTCGAGGGCACTGCGGTCCGCACTGCGAGCCGTACACCTTCCGGATCAGCCAGTCCGTACCGAGCCCGATCCGCAGCAGGCTGGTGCGGAACGGGTCGATCAGCACGTACCGGAGCGCGGACGGCGGACCGGCGCCGGTGTCGAGCGCGTCGCCGTCGAGGAGCATCATTCCCCCGATCCGCTCGGGCGCGCGCAGGGCCGCCTCCGCGACCATCGCGGCTCCGCTGGAGTGGCCCACCAGCAGCGGCCGTTCACCCGGACCACCCAGGTGCATCGCGTCGAGGAAGCCCAGGAGTTGCCGGGTGAGGTGGTCGACCGTGTACGGGCCGCGCCGCTGGCTGTAGCCGTAGCCGGTCAGATCGAGCGCGTAGACCCGGTGGTTGCGGGCCAGCAGTGGAGCCAGCCGCGACCAGGTGTCGACGGACTCGAAGGCGCCGTGCACGAGGACGACGGGCGACCCGGACGTGCCCCACGTCTGGTAGCGCGTACGGATGTCGGCCGCCTGTACGTAGGTCAGCCCCTCGGGTGGGTCGGCCCGGTCGTCGGTGAACGCGTTGTACGTGAACGACGCGAGCGTCACGGCGACCAGCGTCACGACACAGGTCAACGCGATCCGCCGCCCCCACCGGCGAAGCCGCGACCGCGTCCGGGGCGGCGGGGTCCCGTCGGACGGCGGGTCCGTGGCCGGATGGTCGGCGTCCGAGGGCGGCTCGGCCGCGGAGGCACCGACACTCGCACCGACGCCGGCACCCGCCTCGGTCACCGTCGCGTCCGCGTCGGCGCCCGGTCGGGCCTCGGCGGCCGAGCCGTCCTCGTCGCCCCGGCCGCCACCGGCCGCCCCGCCGACGCCGGTATCGGTGCCGACTTCGGGATCGGCCTCGTTGTCGGTGCCGTTCTCGGTTGGTCGGTGCTCCACAGCAGTTCCCCGTCGGTGGTCGAAAGCGCCGGTACACAACCCGGCCCGGACGCGGCGCACCGGGTAGGGCGGACGCCTCCACCCCACGCGGCCGCTCTGACGAGAACAACTCTCGCCCGCGCCTCCCGGCGCCCGCATCCGACGGGAGAAGGCTCCTCGCGTGCTCCGTGGGCGGCATGGCACGGTGAAGCCCATGCTCCCCCGGAAGTAGTCGCCACGCCGCACCGGGACCGAGTCGCGGCGGCGGAATCAGGGACGGGCACGCTTCTTGCCATCGACGGACCCCGACAGCGCACGCGGCGCACCCCGCGAGCCCCGCCTCGAATCGTCAGCCGAGGAAGAGCGGCAGCCGCGCCGCGAGATCACCCAGTTCGGCCCGCTCCCCATCCGTCGCCGCACGCCGCCCGGTACCGACCAGCAGCGCGTCCCGGTCCGACCACGACTTCGGGAAGGAGGCCCCGGCGATCCGCTCCAGCAACTCGCGAGTCCGGGCCAGCCCCTCGGCGGGCGGGTCCGCCGCGTCCGGGAGGTGTGCGATCAGGTCGAGGTGGTGCAGGGTCCACTCCAGGACGTACACGGACAGGTAGTCGCCCACCGTGAGCACCTGGTCCCGTGTACCGACCCGCAGCTTCGGATCGGCCAGTTCGGCCGCACGCCCGGCGGCCGAGCCGACGTCGTCGAGGTGGAACTTGAGCAGCCCGGGATCCTGATACGCGGCGGCCAGCCGAACCGTCAACGCGTCGAGCGGATCGTCACCGGTCGGCGGCGTCTCGGCGACCTCCCAATACGTCACCGCATCGCGCGTCGGCTCCGAGTCGGCGGGCGTCACGAGTGTGATCAGAACGTCCTGCGCGTCGATGACCAAATGGCACACCAGGTCCTGCACCAGCCAGCCGGTACACCCCGACGGCCGTGCGAAGTCCTCGTCCGAAAGCCCGGCAACCGCCGCGCGCAATGCCGTCCACGAGTGTGAGAAGAGATGCACACGGGCACGGTAGTCCCCACCGCGACACCGGACAAACGCTTTTGCCCGCCGCCCGAGGCCGAGCGCACCCGATGCCCGGCCGGGCCGTTCACCCGCACGGGTGCGTGGGTCGGAGTGGAGATTTCCCCGGGTCGTGTGCCCTGCGGGGCCGGGGTGGTCCGGTCGTGCGTATGCGTGATGCGGCGGGTACGGCTTTTCTGGTGTGGGCGATCGGCCTCACCGAATGGGAGCGAACATGCGTACGACGACCGGGGCGGCGAAGAGCACGCCGGGCGACGAGGGCGAGGGCGGCGGTGGCGACGGGCGACGTCGACGCGCCATGTCGTGCCCGCGATGCCTGGGCGCGAGCGAGCGCTGTACCCACACGATCGGGGAGTCGGCCGGCGTGATCGTCGTCGGCCCGGCACCCACCCGGTCACCGCTTCGGGGCGCGTGGTCCCGCACGGGTATGGAGCGGGGGCGTGGCCGGCGGACCCGGTGAGGACCGCCCACGGATCGGCGCCGGCTAGACTGTCGGCGCCGATCCGGCAATACGGCACGGGGGCGGGCGCGAGGGACGACGGAAGCGGGCGGATGCACAGCGGCGACCACATCCCGGTCCACGAGTTGATGTCGATATCCGTGTACCAGCGCTACCGATTGCTCGCGGATCGGCTGCACGCCACCCGGTTGTGGGCACACGAGGACGTCTTCGCCACGGTGTTCGCCGACGCCGCACGGCTCGTCTTCGGGTGCGGTGAACGGCACCGCGACGCCGGGCGGTTCGTCGACCAGACCTTCGTCAATCTGATCGCCAGGCCGGGCGACCTGGTCGCGCTGTGCCGGGCCGTTGTCGACATCGAGTTGCGCCTGGCCGTCGTGGAGGCCTACGTCCGGCACCCGCTGGTGTCCGAGGACATCCTGTCCGCGATGGGTGCGTCGGGTGAGGTGCACCGCGAACTGCCGCACGGCGGTTGGAGCGAGGTCCCGATGTACCACCACGCGGTCGCCCGCTTGCGCGCCGAGCCGGACCGGCGGTTCGATCTGCACGAGCTGGCCCCGTTCGGCACCCGCCATGACCTCTCGGCCGCCGCCTCGGCCCTGCGGGCCGCGCTCGAAGCCGACCAACTCACCGACCAGGCACGGGCATTGGTGCTGGAGTCCGCAATCGTGGACATCCCCGAGCCCGCCTATCACGAGGGCGACCGCGTCCGCGTCGTCGTCGACGAGCGCAACCGCACACCACACAGCGGTGCGATCCGGTACAAACTCTGGCACTACCGCGACCGCACCTGGTACTTCCTCCTCCGCACCGACACGGGCGCCAAGATCTCCAAGCGCTACGCCGCCGGCGACCTGCGACCCGACTGATTCACCCGGTCCGATCGGCGGTCCGCATGGGAAGGTCGGTCATCGGCCGTCGTGGGCCCGGCGATGGGCGCGGACGATCGGGGCGGGCGCGATGCTGATCGTCCTCGTCCTCGTCCTCGTCCTCGTCCTGGCACTGGCCCTGGTTCCGGTGCTGCCCGGGCGCGTTCGTACCGAGGATGTACTCGAACCGGAGTAACGGCGCCCGTCCGCCCGGGAGTTCGGCTCAGTCGAACAGGGACTCCTGTACGTCGCTCGGGGGGAGGAACTCGGGTTCGATCGGGGGCGGGTACCTGCCCGCGGTGCGGGCGAGGTCTTCCAGGCTGGACCAGCGGCGGCCGGCGATGCCTTCGCCGACGAGGGTGTGGAAGAGGTGGGTCACGGCATACGCGTCCCAGGTGGCCGCGCGGTCCTGCGGGGGCTGGAGGCCGATCGCGCGCAGGCGGCCGTCCAGGGACTGCGGCGTGGCGGTGGGCCGGACGGCGGCGGCCAGGGTCATCAGGTCCAGCACGACGCAGGACGCCAGCGCCGGGCAGTACGCGCGTTGTTCGCGGATGATCGTCGTCTCGGCGAACGGCGGGACCGCGATCAGCGCGTGCGGGTGGTCGCCCGAGATCCGCCGGTCGATCGCGGCCAGCGCCTCGGCCAAGGACCCTGGCTCGGCCGGCGGTACGGGAGCCGTGATCGGTGCGGGGGGAGGGCTCCCGGGCTCGGGCGGTTCGATCACCGCGTGCGCCCGCCAGGAGACGAGGTCCCCGATCCCGTGGTGCGCGAGGGCGGCCACCTCCACCGGCGCCGGGCGCTGCACACCCCGGGTCACCAGCCGGAAGCGAAGCCCCACGAAGCGCACATCGGACAGTGCCGTCGTAGTCGCGTGTCCTGCCATGCGGGGAGTGTAGGCGCGCCGCCCCAAGGAATCCCGAACCCCCGCCGGCGCAGGCGTTTTGCGCTCACGGCACTCGAGGCGGTCGCCGCGCTCGGACGACGCGAACGGTTGCCGCTCAGGTCACGGCCGCCCGGATCGTGAGGGTTCCGGCGGCGGTGTCGAGGGCCGCCTCGGTACCGAGCGGGATCGTCGGCGGGTGGGGGCCGTGGCCGGCGGGCACACCGCCGAGGACGGGGACGCCCAGCCGGCCCAGCCGGTCGCGCAGGACGTCCAGGATGCCCCATCCGCCCAGGGTCGGGTCGCCGGTGTCCCGCTCGAAGCCGAGGAATTGCCCGAGCACCACCCCGCGCAGACCGTTCAGGGCGCCGCTGCGGGCGAGTTGGGTGAGTGCACGATCGACCTCCCCCAGTCCCGTGCCTCGTTGGTGTTCGAGGAAGAGGATGGTTCCGTCGAGGGCGGGCAGCCCGGCTCCGGTCTCGGTGCGGATCGCGTCGAGGTTGCCGCCGACCAGGACGCCGACCGCTGTGCCGCCGAAGGTGATCGAGGCGGTGGGCTCGGTGGGGTCCCGGTGCAGGGTTACCGGGGCGGTGGTGGTCAGTGCGTGGCGAAGGGCGGTGGCCGAGGCGGGGCCGCACCGTTCTCGGCTTCCGTCCGGGAACGGACCGTGCAGGGAGGCGAGTCCGCAGTGGGCCCACAGGGCCAGGTGGAGGTGGGTGATGTCGCTGAAGCCGACGAGGGGCTTCGGGTTACGACGCAGCGCGTCGAAGTCGAGGTCGTCGACGATGCGGTAGGCGCCCTTTCCGCCCCGGCTCGCGAGCACGGCGCGGACTCCGGGATCGCGGAAGGCCGCATTCAGGTCGGCGGCACGGTCCTGGTCCCTGCCGGCCATGTACCCCCATCGGTCGAAGGCGTGTTCGCCCACTTCGACTCGCAGCCCCCATGACGTCAGCAACTCGACGCCGTGCGCGACGCCGTCGCGGGTGGGTGGACTGGCGGGGGAGACGACGCGCACTCGGTCGCCGGGGTGTAGGCGCGGGGATCGGACGGTTTGTCGAGGGCTGTCGATGGTGGTCACGGTGGCAGCCTTCTATGGGCGGCTTCGGGGTGGGCGAGAGGGGTGGGGGGCGGTGGGGGTGGAGGGTGTGGCCGGTGACGAGTTCGGAGGTGATTCGGAACCATGCCTGGTGGGGGTCGTGGGGGTGGGGAGCAGGTGGTTCAGGCGGGTGAGGGTGGTGGGGTCGTCGATTCGGGAGGCGTGGCCGGTGATGGTGCCGGTCCAGCCCGTGTGCGCGGTCGGGTCGATGCGGTCGGTTTGGAATGCGACCACCGTGTCGAGGGCGGCCTTGGCGAGGGGCGAGTCGGGCGGGGTGCGGAACACCACGCATTCCCGGTCGAGGGCGAACGGCACCACGTGGACGGCCGGGAGGGCGCCCTCGCTGACGATGACGCGTCCCATCGGTTCGCTTGCCATCAGGCGGAGGGTTTCTCGACGGTCGAGGGGGTGGTTCGTGGATGGGGGCTTGCTCATGGCTCCACTGTCGAACCGGGGGCGGGTGTGGCACAGGGCCGAACGGCCCTGAGTTCGCCGCACCACGCGCCGCGCCGCGGCCCTGACGGCTCCGTGGGGCCGTCAGGGCAGGGGGACGCGCCGCTCCAGGGCCGCGCCGCCGCCCGGTGCCGGGCCGAAGGTGTGGGTGCCGTCGAGGGGTTCGGCGCGTTCGCGACTGTTGCCGGGCCGCTGTCGCGGGCCGGGGTGGGCGGCGGGTCGGCGCCGTTGCCGCGTACCCGCGCCCACACCCGCGCCGCGTCGGCCTCCACCTGTACCTCGACGCGGCGTGTCCGGGCGTGATGGGAGCCGGTCAGGCGATCGGGACCAGCAGTACCGGTGCCTTGGAGTGGTGCAGCAGCGCGTGGGTGACGCGGCCGAGGTTGGGTCCGAAGCGGCCGTGGCGGCGGTGGGCGGCCAGGACGACCAACTCGGCCTCGTCGCCGGCGGCGAGCAGCGCGTGGGTGGGGATGTCGCAGACGATCTGCTCGGTCAGCGGTACCTGGCGATAGCGGTTCATGAAGGGTTCGAGGGCCGCCGCGAGGGTGGCCTCGGCGTTCTTGCGGCCGTCGTCGCCGATCCACAGCGGGGCCGCGTAGGGCGCGGCGGGCGACACCGGGGGTGCCCACGCGTGCACCGCGCGCAGTGCCACGCCGCGCGCCTGGGCCGCGACGAACGCGGCCTCCACGGCGGGGGCGCAGTCGAGGCCGGACACCCCCACGACGACCGTGCCGGGCGCGTCCAGTGGGACGTTCGCGTGCGGCGCGCGGACCACCAGGATCGGGCAGCGCGCGGCGGCGGCGACGGACAGCGACACCGAACCCAGCAACAGACCCGCGAAGCCGCCCAGTCCGCGACTGCCGAGAACGACGAGCGCGGCTCGGTCGGTGGTCTGCTCCAGGGTCGGCACGATGCGGGCGAGTGCGACCGTGGTGACGATCGCCAGGTCCGGACGGCGCAGCCGGGCCCGCTCGGCGGCGGTTCGGACCAGGGATTCCGCTTCCTCCCGCAGTTCCGCGGCCTGTTGGTCCTCCTCGCGGTCCGGCGCCCGGTCCACGACGTGCAGCACCTCCAGCGGCACGCCTCGGAAGGCCGCTTCGTCGGCGGCCTGTTCGACGGCGAGATCCGCGAGCCCGGAGCCGTCGACGCCGACGACCACGTGGCCGCGCAGGGGCGCGCCGTTGCGCTCGGGGGTGGGGGCGGACGAGGGGTTGTGGTTCATGGACTGCTCCCGGGGTTCGGGTGGGATAGGGCTGTCGGACCACGTGCGAGGTGGTGCGCGGCGGGACGGGGAACTTCGCTGCTCGTTGCGTCGGCCGACGAGTACGCCCGGACCGGGCCGTCGGCGGCCGGATGGCCGAAAACCCGGCGTGTGTGCGGGAGTTTTCCTGGCAGGCGTCCGCCGGGGCACGATGTCGTCGCTCTTCCCGTGCACCCATGCGTACCCCCTTGACCGCCGGTGAAAAGTGGCCGACGGCAGCGGGATCGGCGTCCTCGGCCGGACCCGTCGAGCATGGCGTCGAAGCGGACGGGCGGGCAGGGCCGGATTGCCCGGTCCCCAGGGCCGTTCGGCCCGGATGACCGCTGTCGCCGGATGCGCGCCGACGCTCGCGGCCACCGATGAAGGTCTCTCGGCCCTGGTGGGTTCGGGACCTCCGGCCCTGTCGGGCGCGGTTCGCCCCGCGCAGAATGAGCCCGACGCCGACCCGACCGGGTGGCGCCCGTTCGTCACCGCCGGGGAGCACACCATGGAAGCCGGGTCCACCACCGAAGTCGTCGCCGGGGCCCGTCGGTCCCGCGACAGCGGTGCCACGCGAACTTCCGCGCCGAAGCCGATCACCGGGCAACCGCTCGGCACGATCCGGGTGTTCCTGCTGGACGACCACGAGATCGTCCGACGCGGCCTGGCCGATCTGCTCGGCGCCGAGGGCGACATCGAGGTGGTGGGCGAGTCGGCGTCGGCGGCGGAGGCGACCCGCCGGATACCGGCGCTGCGCCCGCATGTCGCCATCCTGGACGGGCGGTTGCCGGACGGCAGCGGGATCGACGTGTGCCGCGCGGTGCGTTCGTCGTTCCCGGAGATCAACGCGTTGATCCTGACCTCGTACGACGACGAGGAAGCGCTGTTCTCCGCGATCATGGCCGGCGCCGCGGGCTACGTCCTCAAGCAGATCCGGGGCAACGATCTGGTGCGCGCCGTCCGGGAGATCGCCGCCGGCCGTTCGCTGCTGGATCCGGCCAGTACCGCGAAGGTCCTGGAACGTGTGCGGACCGGGAACCGCGAGGATTCGCTCGTCGCCACCCTCTCCGACCAGGAACGGCGCACCTTCGACCTCGTCGCCGAGGGCCTGACGAACCGACAGATCGCCGAGCGTATGCATCTCGCGGAGAAGACCGTCAAGAACTACGTTTCCACGATGCTCCACAAACTCGGCTTCGAACGCCGCGTCCAGGCAGCGGTCTTCGCGGGAACCCTGGCCCACCCCGCCGCGCCGTCACCGGAGGGGTCCCGAACCCCCGGGCGAGGCTGAGGGCACCGTCGAGGTCGCGGTCCGGTCGGGGTCCCGCCGCTTCAGGGCCTGCGGCCGCGGAAGGTGCGGCGCAGGTCGTCCACCCAGGCGTCGGGGTTCTCCCAGGGGATGAAGTGGCCGCCGTGGTCGTGGGCGTTGACGTTGACGTGGTTGAACCACGCGGCCTGCGGGCCGGTTTCGAACGCGCGGACCCGCTCGTCGGCGGTGTGGATGCCGGGCGGGTTCTCGTAGGTGACCAGGGTGACGCCGACCGCGGCCTGTACGACCGGGGTGTGGTCGTGGGCGGGGGTCCACGGGTGGCGGTTGGCGTTGGCGTAGTAACGCATCGACGTGGCGATGGAGTTGTTCACCCAGTAGATCGTGGCGTGGGTGAGCAGGTCGTCCCTGGTGAAGACCGACTCGACGTCGCCGCCGTTGTCGCTCCAGGCCCTCCAGCGCTCCAGCAGCCAGGCGAGCAGTCCGGCGGGCGAGTCGCTCAGCCCGTGGGCCAGCGTGGCGCCGTCGAGCATGTGCACGGCGAGGTGGGTGGCCCAGCGGTGGTCCATCTCCACGATGCGGGCGCGGACTTCGGTGGGCTGGTCGTCGGTGAGGGGCCGGTTCCGGGCGAAGTCCCAGGCCCGGGGGCCGGTGAAGAAGTCGAGCGGCAGCCCCGAGCCGATGTGGATGCCGTACAGCCGGTCGGCGTACTTGTGGCCGAGTTGACTGGAGACGAGCCCGCCGATGTCGCAGCCCCCGGCGGCGTACTTCTCGTATCCCAGGGTCTCGGTCATCAGGGTGTGCCAGAGGTCGGAGACCTTCCAGAAGTTGACGTCGGGAAAGCCGGTGAGCGGGCCGGGGAAACCGAAGCCGGGCAGCGACGGCACGATGACATCGAACGCGTCGGCGGGGTCGCCGCCGAACGCGGCGGGGTCGGCGAGCGGGTCGATCACCTTCGACCAGTGCCAGAACGTCCACGGCCAGCCGTGGGTGAGGATCAACGGGATCGGGTGGGGGCCGCGGCCGGCTTTGCGCATGAAGTGCACCGGGACACCGGCGACGTTCACCCGGTAGTGCTCGTGGGCGTTGATGGCGGCCTCGGCCTTGCGCCAGTCGTAGCCGTTCCGCCAGTGGGCCACCAACTCGCGCAGGTAGCCGTCCGGAACGCCGTATGACCAGTCCTCGTTCCCCTCGTCCAGCGGCGCGCGGGTCAGCGCGAGTCGGGCGCGCAGATCGTCGAGGACCTCGTCGGCCACGTGGATCGGGGTGGGTTCCAGAGGGAAGGCGCGCGAGGTCGTCATGGCGTGGTTCCTTACCGGGCGGGAGTTGGGCTCCGACGATGGGATGTTTCCACATCCGCCCCGGTGCCGCGTCGAGGGCGTGGCGAACACACGGCGGGCTTCCGACCGGACATCGCCGACGGACCGACCGGGCGGGCTACGTGACGTGCGGGCCGGGGCCCGGTCTCGGGCGGAAGTCGCGGAAGTCCTCGCGTGGTCGGGGCAGTCGGCCCTCATCGACGTTCCACGTGTGGGGAAGCGCCTCGTCGCAGACCGCGCAGGCGTAGTGCCGATCGCGCACGATGTTGAGCTGCCGACAGGAGGGGCAGCGGCGGAAGACCATCTCGTGGGTGAAGCCGCCCGGGTGCGCGATCCCGGCCCGGGTCAGCGCGTCGGCGACGGCCGGCCACGAGCCGGGGTCGGGGCAGTAGCCGGTGGACTGGTTGCTGATCTCGTCGGCGGCCCACCGTCCCGCGTCCGCACGGAAGGTGATCTCCCCGGCGCTCAGCACCTCGCCCCCACCCGCGCACACCACGTGCTCGCTCCGGCGTGGAGCCAGGCGAAGCACACCCGCGACATCGACGACGAACGTGAACGGCTCGGACGCCTCCCGCGGCCCGCGTGCCGAGATCCACGCGTCGACGTCCGCGGCCGAGCCGATCGATCGCCCCGCGTTGTCCGAACGGACGAGGGCCGTCAGCTCGGCGGGCCCGACATAGCGATACCTCCGCGCAGGCGCGTCCATGTCCGCCGAGCCGCCGGACCCGAACGCCCCGGTCACCCTCGGCAGATGCAGAAGGGGTGCCCGGCCGGGTCGGTGAGCACCCGGGTCTTGGCCGGATCGTCGGGCTGGTGGTCCGGCTTGCCGGCGCCCAGCTCCAACAGTCGGGCCTCGGCCTCGTCCAGGTCGGCGACGTCGAAGCACATGTGCAACTGCTGGGGAACCGTCTGCCCGGGCCAGTGCGGAGCCCGGTAGTCGTCGACCCGTTGAAAACCGATGAAGAGCCCGTCCTCACGGTTGAGACCCGCGAAGTCGGCGTCCGATTTCGGGTGCGGCGCGAAGCCCGTCGCCTCCTGGTAGAAGGCCGCCAACGCCAGTGGATCGGGGCAATCGAGCGTTATCGCGACCAACTTCATCTGCGGGGACATGGCACCTCCGGGCCCATCGCGTCACCCAGCTCTCGTGCGGTCCACCCTAATGGGCCGGTGCCCGGCCACCCGGACGCACTCCTCCGCGATACGGCCGGTTGGGTTCGCCTGCTCCGTCGCCTGCCGCTCCGGTCTGTTTGCGGTACGCCCCCGGCGGTGATCCGAAGTGTCGCTTGAAGGCCTTGGCGAAGGCGAACTCCGAGGTGTACCCCGTATGTTGGGCGATGGTGCTCAGCGGGGTCGACGACTGCTGCAACAACCGCGCCGCGGTGGCCATCCGCCAGTTGGTCAGGTAGGTCAACGGCGGCTCGCCGACCACCGAGGTGAAGCGCCGCGCGAACGCCGCGCGGGACAGCCCGGCGCGGGTGCCCAGGGACTCCACCGTCCAGGGACGGCCGGGATCGTCGTGGATCGCCTTCAGGGCCGGGGCGACCGCGGGGTCGGTCAGCGCGGCCGCCCAACCCCGGGTCCGCTCCTTCGGTAGATCGGCGTACCACGACCGGAGGATGTACAGCAGCAGCAGATCGATGAGCGCCGTGACGACCGCGTCCGAGCCCGGCTGCGGCGTGTGGAACTCGGCGCACAGCTGATCCACCGCCGAGCGCAGCACCGGGTGGCGGCCGGGCACCGCGGGGAGGTGGATGACCTCGGGTAGATCGCCGAACAGCGGATGCGGGCGATCGACGTCGATCGCGTACGCGCCGCACACCAGCACCGTGTGCGGCCCGGGTCCGTCCACGGTGACCTGGCCGATCGGCGAGGAACGGTCCACGCGGTCCGGAACGAAGTCCACCGGATCGCGGTCCGGCACGTCGCACAGGGTGTGTCCGCTGCCGCGCTGGAGGAACACGATGTCGCCGGGTCCGAGCGCGAGCGGTCGGCCGCGCGGTGGCAGCAGGTGGCAGTGCCCTTCCACGACCACGTGGAACCCGGCTCCCGAGATGGGCTGGAACTTCAGGGCCCACGGGGCGTGCGCGTCGGTGCGAGTCACCATCGGGCGTCCCGAGCGCAGGACTTCGAGGGTGTCGCTCAGGATGTCCATGGCGCCACTTTAGTGCCTGCATAACGAGACGACGAGACAAAGAATCGAGATCTTTGGTCATTCACCGTCTCGCTGTGCAGGCGTAGGTTTTGGTCATGGCGGTTGCCGAACCCCGGCGCCGCATCGACGAAGGGTGGATCCCATGTCTTTGGCCGGCAAGAAGATCGTGATCATCGGTGGAACCTCCGGCATCGGGTTCGCGGTGGCCCGACAGGCCGCGGCGGCCGGCGCGGACGTCGTGGTCGCCTCGAGCAACCAGGACCGCGTGGATGCCGCGACGAAGCGGTTGGGCGCGCCGGCCGAAGGCCGCCGCCTGGACGTCGCCGACGGCAACGCCATCGCCGCGTTCTTCGAGCAGGTCGGGGAGTTCGACCACCTCGTCTACACCGCGGGCGAATCCCTGCTGATCAAGCCTTTGGTCGACACCACCCCGCAGGAGGCCCGGGCCGTCTTCGAGCGCCGGTTCTGGGGCGCGTTCCTCTCCGCCAAGTACGCCGCACCGCGACTGCGCGACGGCGGCTCGATCACCTTCAGCTCCGGCGTCCTCGCGATCCGCCCCCAGGCCGGAACCGTGCTCGCGGCGGGTATCACCGGCGGCGTCGAGGCCCTGTCCCGGGCCCTCGCCGTCGAACTCGCCCCTCTGCGCGTCAACGTGATCCAGCCCGGTGTGATCCGTACCGAACTGTGGGACGCCAGTGTTCCCGACCCCGAGGCTTTCCTCCGGCATGCCGGGACCGAGCTGCTCACGCGGCGCGTCGGCACCGCCGAGGAAGCCGCGGCGGCCTACCTGTTCGTCATGACCAACGCCTACGTCACCGGCGTCACGCTCGGGATAGACGGCGGCGCGGCACTGGTGTGACGACTCGACCGCCCCGAAGTGCGCGTGCGCGCGTGGCTATTGGAAGTGGTGGGCGTTCTCCGTGAGGAAGGACTCCAGTGTGCGTGGCCGGCGGTTCAGGAGGGTTTCGACCGTTCGGGTCGGCGACTCCGGGTGGGTGATGGCCAGTTGTTGGATCTCGACGATGTGGTCGGCGAGCCAGACGGGGAGGCCGGCGGCGGTGGTCAGGGTGGTGTGCATGGCCTCGGTCGGCAGGTCGATGTAGCGGATGGGGCGGCCCAGGGTGCGACTGAGCAGGTCCGCCAGTTCGGGGTTGGTGTAGGTGCGGTCGCCGGTGAGGGTGTAGGTGTGGCCGCCGAGATCCGGACGGGTCAGGATCTCGGCGGCCACGTCGCCGATGTCGCGGCAGTCGACGTAGTTGCAGGGGGCGTTGCCCATGCTGCCCGGGAACACGCCTTCGGCGGCGATCGACGGGGCGAGGGTCAGCAGTTTCTGCATGAACGCGTACGGCCGGAGCACGGTGTGCGGCAGGCCCGTGTCGCGCAGCGCCCGCTCGATGATGTGGTGGCCGCGCGAGACGGCGACCGGCGAGTCCGACGCGGCCTCCGGAGCCGAGAGTTTGACGACGTGTCGGAAGCCGGCGGCGGCCGCGACGGAGATCGCGCACGTTTCGTGGGCCACCTGCGCCGGACTGTTGGCCATGGCGAGGAACAGTTGGCTTGCGCCGTCGAACGCCTTGCGCAGCGAATCCGGGTCCGTCGCGTCCGCCCCCCGTACCTCCACCAGCGCGCGGGCCGGCCCGTGGAGGCGGTTGCGCAGCGCGTCCGGGTCCCGGCTCAGCGCGCGGCTCGGGACGCCGAGGGCGACCAGGCGGTGGAGAACCGCGCTTCCGGTGGTTCCGGTCGCGCCCATGACGACGATCATGTCCGTGCTCCCTGTGTCGTGGGTGAATGGTGCCGTTGGGCGCCGAGCCAGCGCCAGGTGACGATGGTGGTGGCCAGGGCCGCCGACAGGGGCAGGTCCAGGCGCAGCCGGTCCGGCCAGTTCCCGTGGTGCGGGATGATCCGCTCCGGCACCTGGCCCCCGACGAACCAGCCGACGCACGCCGCGAGGGCGGTGACCGCGAGCGCCAGGACGGCGGTCGGGACCACCCGGGGGATCGAGGTCAGCCGGCTCCGGCGCGGCCCGCGCCGTTGCAGCCAGGAGCCGACGAGTGCGGCCACGATCGCCGAGGTTCCGGCGATCGACGTGCAGGCGGCGATGGTCAACTCCTGCTGTCCGGTGGCCACGCCGCCCGCTCCGGCCATCAGGGCGGGGGCGAGGTAGGCGACCAATACCTCCCGCCACAGCGTGAAGGGGGGTGGGCCGGCGCCACGTCCGATGGAACGTTCCTGCCTCATGGGATATCGAGCTCCGTTTCGGGGTCGCCATATAATTAGCTCCCTAACTATATGGCCGAAGAAAAGGCCGCCTCCGGTCATCGCACACACGTGACGACAACCTGGGACGGCATACCTACACGACGGGGCGGGGCGGGGCGCGAGAAGTGCTGGGGGAAATCCGGGTGCTACTCGGCCGTCAGCGCGGGGATCCCCCGGACCACACGACCGAGCAGGTCCAGGAAGACGGTGCGCTCCCCGGGGTCGAGCGCGCTCACCATCTCCTGGAGTCGGCCGAAGTGCGTCGGAGCCAACTCGCGCATCTTCCGCGCCCCCCGTGCGGTCAGCACGACCACGGCGGAGCGGCCGTCCTCGGCGGACGGTCGGCGCAGCACCAGTGCCTCCCGCTCCAGGCCGGCGAGCAGTCCGGTCACCGTTGCCCGGGTGACCCCGAGTACATCGGCGAGGCCCGAGGGGGTCATCTCCCCGTCGGCGTCCTCCAGGGCCGCCAGCAACCGATAGCGGCCGGCCGACAGGCCGAATCCGGCGAAGTGCGCCTCGACCGCCTGCCCCAGTCGCGCCCCGGCCGCCAGCAATCGTACGGCGACCAGCACGGCCTGCGGGTCGGCGTCGAGCCCGTAGCGCCGGATCTGGCGGGCCGCCTGATCGAGCGTGGGGGTTTCCTCGGGCAGTGGGTCGTGGTGCATGACAAGTAGTATGGCTCCTAACTACTGACTCCGTCAACACGCCCTCCCGCAGCGCGGGTACGGACCCGGATGGTGAAGGTTTCGACGGCGTCGACGACGGCCTCTGACCCGACACGGCCGCCGGCCGGCCCGAACGGACCGATACGTTGCTCCCGTTGGCCCCCGGAGTGCCGGCCCGGACGGGTGAATCCCGGTGGGGACGATGTCGCGGTCGAGGCGGCGGGGCATGCGGATCACGACCTTCGTTCACAGTCGTTTCGATCGGGAGTATGCCGTGGTGGTTGCGCCGTTGGATCATTCCGCGTCCGGTTACAGCCTCGAGCAGGCCTATTGGATGGCTCAGGCCGCCGCGCTCGCGTACAAGGAACCGGATGTCGTCGAACAACAGGCCCGGGAGTGGGGGTTCGACGAGGTGCGGCACCTGAAGTCGACGCACGCGATGCCGTTTCCGATCGAGGACACGCAGGCGTATGTCGCCGTGTCCGACCGGATGATCGTGGTGGCGTTCCGGGGTACCGAGCCGGCGCAGATCCGGGACTGGCTCACCGACGGCACCACCCCGCCCTCCCCGGGACCGGGCGGCAAGGGCTTCGTGCACTACGGATTCGACCGGGCGTTGTCCTCGGTGTATCCGCAACTTCGTGACGCGCTGGCGGAGTTGGACGGCGACGGCCGCACGGTGTGGTTCACCGGGCACAGCCTCGGCGGCGCGCTGGCGATGCTGGCCGGGGCGCGGCTGTACTTCGAGGACCCGCGGCGCCTCCCGGACGGCGTGTACACGTTCGGCCAGCCGCGCACCTGTGAGCGGCTGCTGGCCGCGGCGCACCGGACCGCGTTCAAGGATCGGTACCACCGGTTCGTCAATCACCACGACATCGTTCCGGAACTGCCGCCGGAGCCGGCGTTCACGCACGTCGACCGGCTCCGCTGGTTCGACGGCGACGGGCGCCTGACCGAGAAGTCGGCGGGCGTCGCGGGTCTCGGCGGCCTGACCGGTCGCGCCACGTCGATGGTCGGGGACCCGTTCGGATCGGCGACCGACGGCGTCAAGGACCACTCCGTGACCCGCTACATCGCGGCCATCGAGAAAAACCTGACCCCGTCGAACAGCAGGGCATAGCCGGCCCGTACCGCGCTCCGAGCGGGTCCACGCGCGGGGCGGTGGTCATCCGGGTGGGCAACGTGCGAGTGTCCTGGGCGGGGACGCGGAAGACGCCGTTGCCGGTGCTCGCCGGGGCTTGCGGCAGGATCTCGTCGCCGTCGCCCGAGACGGGCCGGTGGGACGGGTTGGATGCCCGGGAGTTGCGGTCTGCGGCAACTCCCGGGCGGGCGGCAGGGGTCAGGAGGTATTGCGGGAGGCCATCTGTTGGATGGAGACGGCGATCAGGACGAGGAGGCCGCCGAGGATCCGGCGGCCGTCGAGGTGTTCGCCGTGGAGCAGCACGGCGAGGACGGTGGCGGTGAGCGGTTCCAGAAGTACGGCGATCGTGCCGGCGCCGGGGCCGGCACGGTGGAGTCCGGCGAAGTAGCCGGTGTAGGCGGCGGCGGTCGGGAACAGGCCGAGGAAGAGCAGGGCGCCGAGGGTGTCGGGGCGGACCTGGAAGGTCATCCCGGATACGAGTCCGGCGGGCAGGAGCAGGGCCGCTCCGGCGAGGAAGCTCAGGCCGGTGGAGGCGATGCGGTCCAGCCCGGCCGGTTGTTCGCGGCGGTCCAGGGACAATACGGCGAAGCCGGCCGCGGCGAGCAGGGCCAGCGCGGCGCCCGCCACCCGGTGGCCTCCGGCGGTGGGTGAGCCGAGCAGGAGGACCAGGCCGCTCGCGGCGGCGACGAGGGTGCCGAGGGCGCGGCGCGAGGGCCGCCTCCGGTCGAGCAGCGCGGATCCGACGGTCACCATGACGGTGACGCCGACCATCGTGGTCAGCGTGGCCATACCGACGGAAGTGGCCGCCACCGCGCCGAAGTACGCGGCCTGGAAGATCGCGAGCAACAGGCCGGAGGTCGTGATCCGGGTCAGTGCGGCCCGTCCGCGCGGAAGGATCCCGAGGCGGCCGCCGGCCGCGGCGTAGGCGGTGATCAGGATGCCGCCGAGCAGCAGGCGGTATGCGGCGACGGCCAGTGGGCTCAGCCCCGCGCGGGAGGCGAGGAGGGAGCCGGCGAGGCCGCCGGTGCCCCAGAGCAGGCCGGCGAGGATCAGCAGGCCGGTGCCGCCGCGCGGGTTGCGGGCGGCGGCCGAGGAGGATGCCGGAAGGAACGACGATGGACGTGCGGACATGGGGAAGCTCCGACTTCGACGTGGACGAGGACAACGTCGGAGCGGGGAGTCGGCGATTCGACACGGATCACTGCACATCGGGCAGCACCGAATGGGGCCTCGGCGACAACGGCCTGCCGGACCCGAGAGACGCCCCGCTCAGTGGCGGGGCGGCGGGGTGATGACGCGATGGCGATGCACGAGGATCACCGTACCGCGCGGCGGGTGGCAGCCGAGGGGTTGCGCGGCCCGCCGGCAGTCGAAGTGCCGTACGGGCCCGGGAGGTACGCGTAGAGCCGTGCGGCGCTCGACGAAGCGCGAATCGCGAAGTGCTGTGCGGATGCGGCGGTTCGCGAAGCGCCCTACGAGGCGCGGTGATACGCGAAGTGGCTTGCGGGGCGGGGTAGGTACGCCCGGAGCCGCGCGGACCTCGGCGAAACGCGGCAGTGCCGTGCGGGCGCTGTGGTTCGTGTAGGGGCGCGCGAGCCCCGGTGATACGCAAGATGGTGTGCGGGGGTGGGTTGTGCGCGCGGGGGCGTGCGGGCCTTGGTGGGTTGCGAAGTGCCCTGCGGATACGGCGGTTCGCGAAGCGCCGTACGAGGTGCGGTGATACGCGAAGTGGCTCGCGGGGCTTGGTGGGTACGGCCAGGGCCGCGGGGACCTCGGCGAAACGCGGCAGTGCCGTGTGGGTGCTGTGGTTCGTGTAGGGGCGTGCGAAAGCCCGGTGATACGCAAGGTGGTGTCCGGGGCCCGGTGGTTTGCGCAGGGGCGTACGGGCCTCGGTGAAAGCGGAGTGCCGGGCGGGTGTTGTGGTTTCTGAAGGCGTGCGCGGGGCCCGGTGATACGCAAGGTGGTGTGCGGGTGCGGGTTGTGAGTGCAGGGGTGTGCGGGCCTTGGTGGGTCGCGGAGTGCCGTGCGGGCGTTGTGGTTCGCCGAGGGCCGGGATCTGTTCGGGTGTACGGGGGTCTGGGTCAGGCCCGGTGGAGGATCGTGGCGGCCTCTTCGGGGGTTTCGATGACGATCGAGTGGTAGCTCTCGATGCGTGATACGACGCCCTCGCGGGGGCCTTGGCGCCAGGTGTCGCTTGCGTAGAAGGCATCCTCCTGTTCGCGGTGTTCGTCGAGTGAGGCGAACGCGCGGATCAGGTAGGCCTCTTCGTGGCCCTCCTCGGCGACGAGCGAGGATCCGCAGGCGACGACGCGGATGCCGGCCTTCTCCAGCATCGGCACCGCCTCCTCCCGCATCACGCGGACGAAGTCGTCGGTGGTGCCCGGCTTCAGGCGGTACGTACGAATCTCGAGAATCACGAGCGATCTCCCGGGGTGGTCGTGGCTGCCGATACGCTACCGGCCGCCCCGGACGCTGCGCCCGGGATCGGCGGGGTGCGCCCGGGTTTTCCGGCCGTCGGCTCACGCGTCGTCGGCTCGCCGGGGATACCGAGCACGCCGAGGAACGCGCTTGCCGCCGGGGTGCGGGCGAAGCGACTCCAGACGACGTACTCGACCCGCGCCGGCGCGTCGACGATCTCCAGTGTGACGACACCGGCGAAGCGCGGCGCGTAGGCGGCCGGCAACATCGCCACGCACAGGCCGCGGCCGACCAGGCGGGGGATGAAGTCGGTGGTGGTGATCTCGAAGGCGACGTCGCGGGTGAGCCCGGCCGCCGCGAAGGCCTGGTCGGACTGGATGCGTCCGGCGGTCCCGGCCGGGAGGTCCACGAAGACCTCGGCGGAGAGCCGGTGCAGGTCGACGGTCGACGCGCCGGCGAGCGGGTGGTCGGGGGAGACCATGGCCACGAGGTGGTCCCGGCCGAGTTCGTGGGCGGCCACGCCCTGGGGGTGGGCGGTGGTGGGCAGGCCGAGGAAGGCGACGTCGAGTGTCCCGTCCCGGACCTGATCGAGCAGGTCGTCGCTGGCACCGACCCGCAGGCTGATCCGTACCTGCGGGTAGCGCCGGCGGAAGTCGCCGAGCGCGTCCGGGATGTCGGCGGCGGAGACGGTGGGGATCAGGCCGACGGCGAGGCGTCCGCGTACTTCGCCGACGGCGGCGGCGACCTCGGCCGCGGCCCGTTCGGCCGCGTCCAGGCACTGCCGAGCGGCGGGCAGGAACGCCTCGCCCGCGGCGGTGAGTTGCACACGCCGACTGGTTCGGGCGAACAGTCGCGCGCCGAGTTCGCGTTCGAGCCGGGCGATCTGGTGGCTGAGGGCCGACTGCACGACCAGGCAGCGTTCCGCCGCGCGGGTGAAGCTGTTGGTCTCGGCCACGGCGACGACGTAGCGCATCTGTTGGAGCTCCATGCATCCATCTTGAATCGAGATCGATGCGGTGACAAACATGTCTTGGACTCATCGATCGATCCCGGGTCAGACTTCGAGCCATGACAAGCCGAGCCGGCCGAGGGCCGTCCGGCGGCGCGGGCGGCGCCCGCCACGGGAGCCTGCCGCGCACCGCCCTGACCGCCCTGGCACCCCTGGTGTGGGGCACGACCTACATCGTCACCACCGAACTGCTTCCGTCCGGACACCCGCTCTTCGCGGGCCTGATGCGCGCGCTGCCCGCCGGCCTGATCGCGCTGGCGCTTACCCGGACGCTGCCGCGCGGCGCCTGGTGGGCCAAGGCCGCGGCGCTCGGCGTCCTGAACATCGGACTGTTCCTGCCACTGCTGTTCATCGCGGCCGAACGCCTGCCCGGTGGCGTCGCCGCCACGCTGTCCGCGGCGCAACCGCTGATCGTCGCCGTCCTGGCCGTCGGCGTGCTGCACGAACGCCTGTCCTTGCGGCGGTTGTTCTGGGGCGTGACGGGTGCCGTCGGCGTCGGTCTGGTGGTGATCGGGCCGAACGCGGCGCTCGACACCGTCGGCATCGCGGCGGGCCTCGGGAGCGCGGCCATGATGGCGTCCGGCCTGACGCTCACCAAACGCTGGGGACGCCCGGACGGGGTCGGCCCGCTGGCCTTCGCCGGGTGGCAGATGACCGCCGGGGGCCTGTTCCTGGTACCGGTCACCTTCCTGGCCGAGGGAGCGCCGCCGGCGATCGACGCGAACGCCGCCGCCGGCTACCTCTGGCTGGGCGTGGTCGGCGGCCTGATCACCTACGTCCTGTGGTTCCAGGGCATCGGACTGCTGCCCGTCACCTCCGTCGCGGTCCTCGGCCTGCTCTCCCCGCTGGTCGCCGCCACGCTGGGAGCCGTCGTCCTCGACCAGACGCTGGGTCCGATCCAGCTCGCCGGCTTCGCCCTCGCCCTGGCCGCCATCGTCGCAGGCCAACTCCCCGCCCCCACCCCGACGCCCGCGACCCCCGCCACCCCGGAGGCGGATCCCACTCCCGTCTATGTGACGCCGCCACCGGAGCCCACTGCCGAGGGCGTGGCCGCACCCCTGGCGGCCGCCGACCCGCGCCGACCCGGGTGACGCGCGGCGACCCGCGTCACTCCTCGTCGCTGTGGGCGTACAGCTTCAGCACCGGGACACCCACCTTGTGCCGGGCACGGCTCGCCCAGTCCCGGTGGAAGAACTCCTCGACCAGGTGCGGGGCCGTCAGGACGATCACCTCGTCGGCCTGCGTCCGCTCGACCACGGACCGGAGCAGATCCAGCGGATGGCCCTCGACCACTTGTCCGACGGCCTCGCTTCCCGCGTTCCGCAGGCCGCGGAGCGAGTGCTCCAGGGCGAGGGCGGCGGGCCGGCGGGCCTCCTCGCCCTCGGGCTCGTCGGATTCGTGGGCCGCCTGCCGGAGTTCGCCCAGGGCGACATCATCGATGGCGCGCAGCAGGCGTTCATCGCCGCCGCGCGGCTGTAGCAACACGACGAAGGACATCGTGTCGTCGTGGAGGGAGGTGACGAAGTCGACGTCCGCCGCGGACAGCGGCTGCTCGACCATCAGGACGCTCGTGAACACCGTGGGCCCTTCCGTGGCGCACCCCGAACGGGTGCGAACGGTGAGTAACGATAGCGACACGCATTCGCCACGACGCCGGTTTTCCGCCGGGCGGCGCCGAGGTCGTCGCCGACCCGGTGGTCGGTGCGACGACCGGGGGCGCGGAGGCCGCCGGCATACCCTGTTATCTGTACGCGTCGTGCGGCCCCGAGCCGTGCGGCCGTGTGCGTTTGTGCGCGTCGGGGCCGGGGGTTCGGTCGGGGATCCGCACGGTTGGATCGGTACGGACGTCCGCCTCCCGATGGGGGAACCATTTGCTCGCGCTCACCCTGGAGTCGGCGCGGCGTACCGTCGGCGCGGTACGCGCCTGGGTCGTGTCGGCACCGGCCACGTACCTCTGGCTGTTGATCATTCACGTCACGACGCTCGACATGTATGTCCGGCTGACCGCCGACGAGCGGGTGGCCTTTCTGCGTCGGCAGAGTACGAATCTGCACAATCTCGACACCAGGCCGCTGCGGGTGATGGTGGCCAGCGCGGTGTGGGCCGAGGGCTGGCACGTGATCAGATTCGTGGTGATACTGACCGCGCTGTGCGCCGTTGCCGAACGGTGGGTGGGTACTCGGCGCATGCTCACCGTCGCCGCGCTCGGTCACGTGGGCGCCACGTGCATCAGCCAGGCGCTGGTCCTGGTCCGGATCCACGAGGGCACGCTGGCGGAGAGCGCGCGCCTCCAGGTGGATGTCGGACCCAGTTACGGCTACATGGCGGTCGCCGGGCTGCTGTTCCACGGCATTTCCGGCCGTTGGCGGTGGGCCTACGCGGTGGGCCTGGCCCTGTATGTGGGTCTGCCGTTGCTCTCGCACCGGGACGTCACCGCGACCGGGCATCTGTGCGCGGCGTTGATCGGACTGTGCTGCCTGCGCTTCGCGCGCGGGCGGCCGAGGTGGGATCCGGACGCGTGGTGGCGCGGCAGGCGTACGTCACGCTCTGCCGGCGAGGCGGTCGGGGCGACGTCCGGCGGTTCGTAGGGCGCGGCGGGGCAGACGTGCGGCCCGACGGGCGTGTGGCCCGGACCGGGTCAACGTCGGTCGGGCTCGGCCCCGTCTCGTGCCGGTGTGCCGCCGCCGGTGGGGACGGGGCGTTCGAAGAGGGTGTCCAGGGCGATCGTGGCCTGGGTGCTGCTCACTCCGGCGATGGCGTGGATGCGGCGCAGCACATCCTGGAGGGCGCCGGTCGACGTGGTGCGGACCTTGAGGAGAACGGAGGCCGTGCCGGCGACGATGTGCGCCTCCTGGATCTCGGTGATCGCGGCGAAGGCCGGTCCGGAGTCGCCGATCCAGGCCACCGAGTCGACGGTGACGAAGGCGAGCACGTCGAGGTCCACGGCGGCGGGGTCGACGTCGACGGTGGTGCGGCGGATGACGCCGGCGGCCCGCAGCTTGCGGACCCGCTCGTGGGCGGCGCCGGCGGACAGGCCGATCTCCCGGCCGAGGTCGGCGTAGGTGCGCGTCGCGTCGGTTTGGAGCAGTGCGAGCAGGTCCCGGTCGACGTCGTCCATGGGTCCTCCGTGGGGATGGTGCCGATCGCGGGGGCTCGATGTTAGCGGGCGAGGCCGGCGGCGTCGGGAGGGAGGTGCGGTGCGTTCGGCCCGGTGTTGACGTAACGGAATCATATTCTGTAATCATTGCGGAGCACGAGATGGTGTTCCGTGATGATGAGGAGTTGCGAGACGATGTCCGACGCACGAACTCCGATCTACGACGTGATCGACGAACGTTTCCGCACCGAACGGTGCATCTACGGCGACGACCGACTGGAGACGCTGTACGACGGTGGTCGTTGGTCGGAGGGGCCGCTGTACTTCCCGGCCGGGCGCTTCCTGATCTGGAGCGACATCCCCAACGACCGCATGATGCGCTGGGACGAGACCACCGGGGTGGTCGGCGTCTTCCGTTCGCCGGCCGGGCATCCCAACGGCAACACCCTCGACGCGCAGGGTCGACTGATCACGTGCGAACAGGGCAATCGCCGGGTCACCCGCACCGAACACGACGGCTCCGTCACCGTGTTGGCCGATCGTTTCGGGGGCAAGCGGCTGAACAGCCCCAACGACGCCGTCGTGCACTCGGACGGATCGATCTACTTCTCCGACCCCGACTTCGGCATCACCACCGACTACGAGGGTCACCGCGCCGAGAGCGAGATCGGCGCGCCGAACGTGTACCGGATCGACCCGGTCACGGCGGATGTGCGGCTGGTCGCCGACGGGTTCGCCGGGCCCAATGGCCTGGTGTTCTCCGCCGACGAGCGTCGGCTGTACGTCTCCGACACCCGTGCCAACCATGTGCGCGTGTTCGACGTCCGCGCCGACGGGACCCTCTCGGAGGGCGAGGTGTTCGTCGAATGCCGGGCCGGCGACGGGCGGTTCGACAACATCCGCTTCGACGACGCGGGTCGGCTGTGGGTGGCGGCGATGGCCGACGGGGTGCACTGCTACGCCCCCGACGGAACCCTCATCGGCCGCATCCGCACCCCCGAACCCGTCGCCAACATCACCTTCGGCGGCGCCAAGCGCAACCGCATGTTCATCGCCGCCAACAACGCCCTGTACTCCCTGGTCTCCGCCGTCACGGGCCTGTCGCGACTGCCCGGGCGATGACGGAGGCGGCGAATCGGCGGCCGAACTCGCCAGTGGTGCCGCCGAGTTGTCGCAAGCGTGCTACGTGGTCCGGCGGTGGCGGCCGGTGCCCTCGTTCAGATACGGGCCCGGCTGCGTGCGGTGGGCGGCCGCCGCACCGTCCTTGCCGACTTCCTCCCGCGACGACGGGTACAACAGTCGTGCCGCTTCGAGGTAGTTCGCGGCGACGGCCAGGGTGACCCACTGGTAGCCGTCCCACTCCAGGACGACGCGCGGTGCCTCACGGTCGACGTGGGATGCGCGGGGCGGGCCGGTGAGGTGTACGGCCTTGCGTTCGCCGACGGGACGCAGTCGCTGCTCGCGTCGGGCCGCCCAGTCTTCCAGGGGTTCGTCGTTGCTCACGTGCTCTCCGGTCTGGATGGGTGCGCTTTGACCGGAACCGTAGCGGCTTGCTCGGGCACGGGTGCAAGGATCGGCGAGGGTTGATCCGGGTGGGGGAAGCCGCCGACGCTCAGCAGGTTTCGTAGCGATACTCCCGGTTGCCCGCCGGCGTCACGTTCCGGTCGCGCAGGACCACCGACAACGTCTCGCCCCAGACCCGGCAGGTCGCGGTGAAGCGGGGTTTGGCGTATTCGACGACGAAGACGCGGTTCGCGTAGGCCGAGGCGTACGCGCCGCATTCGTCGTACCGGCCGCACTCCTCGGCCACCGCGAAGTCGAAGCCGATATCGGTGCTGCGGTCGAGCAGTTCGGCGCCGTTCTTCTGGGCGATGGCCAGGTGGGCGGCGTGCGCCCGGACGGCGAGCAGGCGGGCGAAGGCGATGTCGTCGGCCGGGGTGAGGAGTCGGTGGGAGCGGGTGTAGGACTCGAAGTTGTCGGGCTCGACGGCCTGGAACCCCGACCGGGCGCACTCGTCGATCCAGTCGCCGACGATCGCGGCGAGGGCGGTGCGTTTGGCGTCGGTGGAGATGTCGAGCAGGGCCTCGTTCCACTCCGTGTCCATCACGATGGTGCCGCCGTCGCGCAGCAGCAGGTCCGGGTGTTCGCGCTGCCACCGGTCGAGGGCGTCGGGTTGGACCTGGAAGGCGTTGACGTAGCAGATGTTGTATCGGCCCGGTTCGGGACGGGCGGTACGGTCGCGGGACACCACGCGTACGCCGGGCGGCGGGACGTACGCGCCGCCGAGTTGGTAGTCGAACCGGGCGTGCGGCTCGGGGCGCACCACGCCGGGAGCGGGCGGGGCGATCGACGCGGGCTGTGGCGGATTCGGCGCCGGCACCGGAGCGATCTCGATGCCCTCCGCCGCGCACGCCGTCAGCAGGGTGGCCGTCACCACTCCGGCGAGCGAGAGGAGGGTGCGGCGACGGCGGGCCGGTGGGCGCATGGTCGGGACTCCGGAAGGATCGGCGGGCGGGGTACGGGTGCGCGGAACGGGCCCATCGTGCGCCCCCGACCGTGAGGAAATCGTGAGCGGGCGACGGCTTTCGTCCACGAACGACACGGGGAAGTCCAGCGCCTTCCGGACGGCCGGGGGCCGCGTGCCGGGCGGGATGAACGTCAACGTCCGGGACGTCACCGGCGCCATCGGGCAACTGGTGCGTTCCGGCCGCGTCACGGACCCGGAGCGGCCGGCCTGCGGGCGCATCCCGCTCGACCGGGTGTGGCCGCGGGCAGGCCGTCGGCTGCGGCGTAACGAAGCCGGAACGTTCCGGCAAGCAGTGCGAAACCCGCTACACTCCCTCGATGTGACCGGCCGCCCCGCAACCCTGCTCGACGTCGCCCGCGTGTCCGGGCTGTCCAAGAGCACCGTGTCCGACGCCCTCCAAGGCACCGGCCGGGTGGCTGAGGCGACCCGGGAGCGGGTCCGCCGAGTGGCCCGCGAACTCGGCTACCGGCCCAACAGCGCGGCCCGCAGCCTGCGCCGGTCGAGCACCGGGAGCATCGGGCTGCGCCTGCCCCGGACCGCCACCCGGCTGGACTACTACATGTCGCTGGCCTTCGGCGCGGTCGAACGTGCCCAGGAGGCCGGGCTCGACGTGATGTTGCTGGCCCCGGGGGGATCGGCCGACGGCCTGGCCGCCCGGGTCGACGGCCTGGTGATCGTCGACCCCGACGCCGAGGACGCCGCGCTGCCCGCGCTCCTGGACGCGGGAGTTCCGGTCGTGACCGGTGAGCGCTACCCCGGACCGGCCGCCGCTCCGCACGGGGTCGTGGTCTGCGACACGGCCGGATCGCTGAACGCGCTTTTGGACCACGTCCGCGAGCGGGGCGCCCGCCGCCCGGCCCTGCTGGCTCCGGACGGGACGTCCGCGTGGGCGGTCGCGCTGCGCGACACCGCGGCGGAGTGGGCCCGCGCGCGCGACATGGACGTACCGGTCCGGCTGGTGCCGTTCGTCTGCTCGCCCGCCGAGGCCGAGGAGGCCGCGGCGGCGCTGCTCGCGGGCGACCCGGAGGTCGACGCGATCGTGTGCGCGCCCGACGGCGCGGCCCCCGGCGTGTTGCGGTCGGCCAAGCGCGCGGGGCGCCGCGTCGGCACGGACCTGCCGGTCGCCTCCTGCGTGGACGGCGCCGCCATGCGCAACGCGACACCGCCGGTGACCGCCGTGGACCTGGACCCGGCCGGCTACGGCCGCGCCTGTGCCGACCTGCTGTCCGACCTGCTCGCCGGCGCCGAACAACCGGGCACCGTCCGTGAACACCCGTGGGAGCTCCGGCTGCGCGACTCGACGCGACGCTGACCACGCTCGTGGACCCGTGCCCGTCGCCGCCACCGACGCTCGCCCGCGGCCCACGGCTCGTGCCGGGCCCCGCCCGGCGTTCCGCGCGGTTCGACCCCCCGGTGATCTTCCCCTGGACGGTGATCGTCGGGTACGACATCGGGGGACCGTATCGTTTTGCCGCACCGAGGTGACACCCACGTGACGAACCACCACCGCCGAAGCCTTGCCCGCGTGGTCGAGGATTTCGGCCGTACCTTCCTCGATCTCGTCCACGGCGACGCGGACACCGTGGAGGAGATCGGCGGGGTGGTCATTCACGACCCGTACGACGAACCGGCCTACCCCCGGCACGCCGTGGTGCTGGGACCGGCCGTGCACGGACCCGTCGAGATCGCCCGGCTCCTGGGCACACCCCGGGTGCACGGCGTCGCCGCCCTGATCGTGCGCGGACCCGTCGAGCCCGACGACGAGGTCGCGCGCGTCGCAGCCGAGACGGGCATCGCCGTGCTGGCACTGACCCGGGGCGCTTCTTGGGCCCAGCTCGCGGCCATGCTCCGCACGTTGCTCACCGAAGGCGACTTCGGCGACGCCGGCGGGCAGACCCTGGGCGGGGTGCCCTCGGGGGACCTGTTCGCCCTCGCCAACGCCGTGGCCACGCTGCTCGACGCGCCGATCACCATCGAGGACCGCCGCTCGCACATCCTCGCCTTCTCCGGCCGACAGGACGAGGCCGACCCGTCGCGCGTGGAGACCATCCTCGCCCGCCGCGTCCCGGAGAAGTACCTGCGCGTCTTCGAGAGCCGGGGCGTGTTCAAGGAGCTGTACCGCACCGGGGAGCCGCTGCTCATCGCCCCGGCCGTCGACGACCCGGACGAACCCGCGCTCTGGCGCACGGCGGTCGTGGTCCGGGCGGGCGACGAGATCCTCGGCTCGGTGTGGGCCGCGGTCCGCGAACCGCTCAGCCCGGAGCGCACCGCCGCGTTCCGGGACGCCGCCCAACTCGTGGCCCTGCACCTGCTGCGCCATCGGGCCGGCACCGACGCCGAGCACCGGCTGCGCGCCGACCTGGTCACCACCGTTCTGGAGGGCGGCGCCGGCGCGACCGACGCGCTGGCCCGCCTGGGGCTGGTGCACGAGCCGACGGTGGTGCTCGCGCTGGGCGTGGTCCCGGACGGGGCCGAGGACGACACCCGACTCACCGCCGAGCGACAACGGTTGACGTCGGCCTTCGCGGTGCACCTCCACGCCGTGCAACCCCGTTCGGCCGTCGCGCTCCTGGGCGATGTGGCCTACGCCGTGCTGCCCGCGCCGGGCGATCCGGTCGCCGCGCGCGAGCGTGCCGTACAGATCGCCGACAACTTCCTGGAACGCACCGGCGATCGGGTCAAGGCGCTGGTCGGCGTCGGATCGATCGCGGAGGAGCCCACCGCGCTGCGCCGCTCGCGTCGAAACGCCGACCGTGCGCTGCGGGTGTTGTCGAGCGGTGAGGTGAAGCTGCGGGTCGCCTCGATCGCCGACGTGCACATCGACGCGCTGCTGCTGGAGATGCGCGACCTCGCCGCCGTCAACGGCGACGAACTGGTGGGCCCGCTGGCCCGATTGGTCGCCTACGACGCCAAGCACCAGTCGAACCTGGTCGAGACGCTGCGGGCCTGGCTGGACGCCTTCGGCGACGTGACCTCCGCGTCGGCGAGCATGTTCGTGCACCCGAACACGTTCCGCTACCGCATGCGTCGCATGGCCAAGGTGGGTCGGGTCGACCTTCAGGACCCGGCGGCGCGGTTCGCGATGACGCTGCAACTGCGGCTGATGGGGCCGCAGTCGGGCGGATCGGTCGGGGACGACGCGGCGCGGTCCACGGGGGCGCGGTAACGATTCGGTGGGTTCATCCGCCCCCGATGAGGACGCGCCGCAGCACCTCGCGCAGTTCGGGGTTCGCCGGTGGCGCGGCGGCGCGCCAGGCGATGTGCCCGTCGGGGCGGACCAGGGCGGCGCCGCTCGCGGGCAGGCCGTACAACCGCCGGAAGGCGCCCGGGTGTTCCTCGCGCAGGCGGACGCCGTCGAGCGGGTGGACGGTGACGGGGATCCCGACCGCCGCGGCGGCGTCGGCCTGTCGGTGCCAGGCGGGGGTGTCGGCGGCGGTGATCAGGGTGAAGTCCGGGCCGACGAGGTCGAGGGTGGAGGCGACTTCGGGCGGGCCGACGAGGCGGACGTGCGGGGCGCGGTGTCCGGGGGCGCCGCTCGGGTGGTAGCCGGTGACGTCCAGGGGCGGTGGGGCCGGGAGATCGGGGTCGGGGGCGACGGCGGTGGAGCGGTAGGCGGCGGTGAGCAGGAGTTCGTCGTCGATGCGGTAGCCGGTCCGGGAGCGGGCGTTGCCGTCGGATACGTCGATCACGCGGCGGGCGACCGGGCGGCGTTCGGCGTCGTAGCTGTCCAGGAGGGCCGGGTCGGCGCGCCCGGCCACGACGGCGGCGAGCTTCCAGGCGAGGTTGTCCGCGTCGCCGATCCCGGTATTCATCCCGTGTCCGCCGGTGGGCGGGACGACATGGGCCGCGTCGCCGGCCAGGAGCACGCGCCCACTGCGGTAGCCGGCCGCGAGTCGGGCGTCCATCCGCCAGGACAGGGTGTCGCGGACGGTCACGTCGAGGTCGGGGATGCCGGCGGCGGTGCGGACGAGGGCCGCGAGCCGGTGCGGGTCGTCGAGGTCTTCGCTCGCGCGCGGGTGCTCGGGGTCGAAGGGGTACTGGTAGATCCAGTTGCGGTCGTTGTCCACGGCCATGAAGCCGCCGAGTGCGGGCGGGGCCAGGAAGTAGGCGGCACTGGCCCGGTCGGCCACGACGGCGCCGAGCGGCGCCTCGAAGCGGATGCTGAGGTAGTGGGCGAGGCCGGTGGGACCGTCCATGGCGATGCCCGCGCGGGGGCGGACCGTACCGGCGGCCCCGTCGCAACCGACGAGCCACGCGGCGCGCACGGTGTGCCGGCGGCCGGTGTCCCGGTCTTCGAGGAGGACGTCGAGGCCGGCCCCGGCCCCGGTTTCGGACGTGCGTTCGTCTCCTGCCTCGGCCTCGGCCCCGGTGAACGACAGCAGGCGCATGCCGAATCGGATGCGGTCGGGTGCCCATTCGCGGGCCCGGCGCAGCAACACCGGTTCCAGCGCGTCCTGGGAGCAGATCACCCCGGGTGCGGGGGTGTGCTCATCTCCGCAGGACGCGTCGTGGGCGACGCCGGTGCGGACGAAATCCGGATCGACCAGGTTCCGACCCCGGTAGAAGAAGACCTGTGCGGCCGGGAGACCCGCGTCGCGCACCGCGTCCTCGAGCCCGCAGCGTCGCAGGATCTCCATCGAACGGGCCGCGATGCCACGGGCCTTGGGGTGGCGGGAGGTGCCCGGACGCGCTTCGACCAGCAGGTGGTCCACGCCGTATCGGGACAGCAGGATCGACAGCGTCAGGCCGATCGGTCCGCCGCCCACGATGAGGACGGGAGTCGTCGATGGTGGTGCGTGCATGGCTCTCCCCGGGGGCGAGTGGCGAGCGGTGGAGTGGGCGATCATCACCATCGTAACGCTCGGAAGAATATTTAGACGTTACCATGGCATGGTCGCCCGGGAGGGAAACCCCGCGACGGAGCGTCGGAAAGGACGAAGCGCATGCCCGAGGACTTCGGTGCGGACAATCCCCGCGGCCTCTACTTCATCGCCGACCTGGCGAACACCGTCCAGGGCGACCCCGAGGTCGGCGCGCCGGCCCTCCAGGCCCTCCTGGCGCACCACGGCGGCCCACCGTTCACGCTTTCCGGGGACGACGCCCGGCAACTGCGCGTGGCCGCCGCGCGGTTGATCCGCATCCTGGAGACGGACGACGAGGATCGGGCGGCCGAGGCGATCAACGGCCTCCTCGACGAATACCCCGCGCAGCCCTGTCTGGTCCGCCTCCCCGGGCGCCCCTGGTCGATGCACGCGAAGGCGCCCCGGGGTGCCGACCCCGCCCACTGGCTCCTGGCCACCTGTGCCCTGGCTCTCGGACTGTGGCTCGGCGAGCGCGGTCGCTGTGCCTGGGGGCGGTGCGCCGCGCCCGACTGCGACCACTTCTTCATCGACACCGGCCGCCGTACCCCGCAGCGGTACTGCACCCCCCGCTGCGCCACCCGGGTCAGGGTGGCCGCGTACCGGGGTCGGCGGGGAATTGACGAAACGGAACCAGGTTCCGTATATTAAACGGAACGATGCTCCGCTTCTTTCCGAGGGAATGCGCCCCATGACCACGCCACCCCGAATCGCCGACCTTCTCGGCCCACCCGCCCCCGTGCTGTCCGTCCGTCCAGTGGTGATCCCCACGCCCGGCCGTGTCGTGGACCTCCAGGTGCGCGTCACCGCGCCCGTGACCGGCGGCGAACTGCCGATCCTCCTGCTCTCACACGGGCAGGGGCACTCGAACCACCTCTCCTCGCTGGACGGTTACGCGCCCCTCGTGGACTTCTGGGCGAGCCACGGCTTCGCGGTCGTCCAGCCCACCCATCTGAGTTCGACGACGCTGAAACTCGCCCCCGACACCCCCGGGGCACCCATGTACTGGCGATCGCGCGTCGAGGACATGACCCGCATCCTCGACGCGCTCGACGTGATCGAGGCCGCCGTGCCGCAACTCGGCGGGCGCCTGGACCCGAGCCGGGTCGCCGTCGCCGGACACTCGATGGGCGGCCACACCGCGAGCCTGTTGCTGGGTGCCCGGCTCATCGATCCGGACGACGGGAACGAGGTGCGCCCAGCCGACCCGCGGATCAAGGCGGGCGTACTGCTCGCCGCGCCCGGCCGAGGCGGCGCCGCCCTCACGGCGCCCATGGCCGAGCACTTCCCCTTCCTCGCGACACCGGACTTCTCCCGGATGACCACGCCCACCCTCGTGGTCGCCGGTGACAAGGACGCCTCCGCCCATCTGACGGTCGCCGGCCCCGAGTGGCACACCGACCCGTACGTTCTCGCGCCGGGCCCCAAGTCCCTGCTCACCCTGTTCGACGCCGAACACGGACTCGGCGGAATCTCCGGCTACGACGTCGCCGAAACCACGGACGAGAACCCCGAGCGCGTGAGCACGGTCCAACTCCTTACCTGCGCCTACCTGCGCACCGCGCTCCACCCCGACGACCCCGCGTGGCAATCCGCGTGCGACGCCCTGGCGTCCGGCCCGAACCCCATCGGCCGCGTCGAATCCAAGTAGGCGGTTCGACGGTCCCCGGGAACTCGCCTTCCGGGGACCGCCGTTGCGCGATGCGAGGTCAGCAGGGGGCGGGCAGGTCGAGGGTCACCGGGCGGGCGGGCCACTGGTAGGACTCCACCTCGAAGCTGCCGTGGATGGTCGAGCCGCACGTGATCGCGCCGCCGACGCCGTAGACCTTGATCGTGGTGAAGTCGAAGACCTCGTTGCGGCCGACCGCGCCGAGGGACACGCCGGACACGTTGCCGGTCAGGCGCAACGTCACCGGGAGCGGCCGAGGGTACGGGCCGCCCGGGGACGGGGGACCGGCGAGCCCGACCTGGCCGAAGAGCTGGACATTGCCACCGGTGACCTCGGCGCACACCTTGGTCGACAGGCCCGATTGCAGGCCGTAGGTGCCACAGGTGACCGACGTCGGCGTGGTCGGCTGCGCATCGTCGGCGGACGCGACCGGCGCCGTGGCGAGGACGCTCAGGCCCGTCACGCATATGGCCGCCGCGGTGGTGATGACCTTCTTCATGGGAGTACCTCCGTTTTGTGAAGCCCGGAACGAACGTTCATCGCTTATGAGGTGTGACATTGCACATCTCACATGACACATACTTGCACGACTGTGAGCCACCGAACGACATCGAGCGGTGACTGCGGACGTGATGTGCGTTACATCTGGTGAGCGGCGATGACTTTCCGTCCCGGATCGGCGGCCCCGACGGTCTCGTAGCGGGGTCCGGCGGCGGGATCAGCGACCGGTGGTGCCGTCGACGAGTTCGCGGAGGATGTCCGCGTGGCCGGCGTGGCGACCGGTCTCCTCGATCATGTGGGTGAGCGCCCAGCGCACGCTCGGCGCCGCGCCGGGGCGGCCCGGCCGGGGGAGCGGGGCACCGGGATCGGCGCACGTGTCGAGGACCGTGTTCGCCCGGTCGACGGTCTCCCGGTAGCGGGCGACGACATCGGTCACCCCGTCCTCGGCGGCGGGTCGGAACGTCGCCTGCCAGTCGGTGACCTTCTCGCCCAGGAACATCGCGCCCTCGACGGCGGTCAGGTGGGTGAGCAGGCCGAGCAGGTTCGTACCCGAGGGCACCGCCGCGGTACGGACCGCGGGTTCCGGGGCCCCGTCGACCTTCGCGGCGATCGAGGTGCGCAGGTAGTCGAGGAATCCGCGCAGGACGTCGACTTCGGTGTTCGCGGTGCGGGGCGGCGGGGTGTCACGGCGGCGGGTGGGCACGGGGTTCTCCTGGTGCGGGGTGGGGGCTCGTGGTGCGAGGGGGTCGATTCGGCGGGGGCGGTGTCACGTGATGCGGCGGACGAGCAGGACGTGGTCGATCACCTCGGCGGTGCGGCCGTCGGGGCCGGCCGCGATCCGGTGCGGCGTGTCCGCGCGTTCGACCCGCCACCGCGTGGGGGACAGGCGCAGCGGTTCCACGACCTCCCGGGGCGTCGGATACCGCACGTCCGGGTCCTGGTTCCACGACCACGGCGCCGTCGAACCGTGGTCGACCACCAGCAGTCGTCCGCCCGGGCGCAGCAGGTCGGCGGCGGAGCGCAGGACGGCCGTGCGGTCCTGCGCGTACGGGGTGTGGAAGTAGTGCGCGTTGACCAGGTCGAAGCGCAGGTCGGGCAGCGCGGCGCGGATGTCCTGCGCCGTGGCGGTGATGCGATCGGCCAGGCCGCGGGCGCGGGCCTGCCGGGCGAGCCGGGAAGTGGCCACGGCCGAGACGTCGAGGGCGGTGACCTGCCAGCCGCGGTCCGCGAGCCACAGGGCGTCGCCCCCGCCGCCGCATCCGAGGTCCAGTGCGTCGCCCGGGGGCAGTGGGGTGACCGTCTCGACGAGGCGGGGGTTCGGTCGCGGGTCGGTGGGCGCGGGGCGCCGGGCGTGGATCGAGTCCCAGTAGCGTGCGGCATCCTTCCCGGACGGGTGCGCTTCGGTGGGGTGTGCCGCCGTGTCGTCCCGGTGTGGCGCGGCGTCGGAGTGGTCCATGGGGTTCCTTCCCCTCGGTGTCGGTGCGGCCAGTTTCGGCCGACACCCCACCGGGTGGCGCGCTTCCTTGCCGTTTCGGCAAGCTGGTCCCATGGACTCTGCACTGGAAGACGTGCTCGACGCGGTCGGACCGCGGCTGCGGGCGCTGCGGCAGGCGCGTGGCATCACCCTCGCCGATCTCTCCGCCACCACCGGGGTGTCCGAGAGCACCCTGTCCCGACTGGAGAGCGGTCGGCGCCGGGCGACCCTCGAACTGCTGCTGCTCCTGTCGGATGCCTACGACGTCCCGCTGGACGATCTGGTGGGCGCCCCGCGCGCCGGCGATCCGCGCATCCACCTGAAGCCGATCCGGCGGTTCGGAATGACGTTCGTACCGCTGTCGCGACGGCCGGGCGGCACACAGGCCTTCAAGATGATCATCCCCGCGCGGCCGGAACCGCTCGAACCGACGTTGCAGACCCACGAGGGGTTCGAGTGGCTGTACGTGCTCGGCGGCACGTTGCGCCTGGTGGTCGGCGAGCGGGACGTCACGGTGCCGGCGGACAACGCCGTCGAGTTCGACACCTCGCTGCCGCACTGGCTGGGCAGCGCGGACGGCGGGGCGGTGGAGCTCTTGGTCCTGTTCGACCTCCAGGGCACGCGGGCCCACGTACACGGCGGCCGGGGCGTGCCTCGGGTGCGAACGTAGGTCGCGGGTCAGTGCCTGCGATGGCCGCTGTGGCGTCTGGCCAGCCATCGGGTGGTCAACACCACCAGCAGGATGACGACGGCGATCAGCACGATCGCCGCGATGCGTAGGCGCAGCACCGATTCCGTCGACATTCCGGCCTCCTTCGGTGTGCGTGCGTACGACGGGCGCCCGCCGCGGGCTCGGGGCTACCGGCCGTGCCGGCGGGACCTGGTGCGCTTCCAGAGCAGGAGGGCGACTCCGGCCGCCGCGCCGAGTGCGGGTACGCCCCGTTTGGCGCGACGCCCGGGGGCGGCGCCGTGGCCGGCCGCGCGGTCCTTGACGGCGTCGGGGGTCGGGGTCACGATGCGGGCTTTGGTTCCGGCGCGGGATTCGTGGCGGCTGCCCATGGTTGTCGTCTCGCTTCCTGCGGTGGGGCGTAACGTGCTCCGTGTCTTCCTGTGGGGCGGCTACCCGGGTCGTGGTCGATGACACGTCCGTGTGGGTGCGCGGGTTCACTCGGATGGTGGACTCGAGGTGGTGATGCGGTCGGCCAGGTGCCTGTCCAGGTCGACGCGGACCAGTGCGGCGGCGAGTCGGGCCAGGTCGTCGGCGGCGACCAGGGCGGCGAGGGCCTCGGCGGTGGTGGGCAGGTCGAGCCGGGCGGCGCCGTGCAGGGCCCGATCGTCCAGGGTCGGGCGCAGGAACGGCCAGACGGCCTGGGCCTCCCGGCAGAACATCCCCGCGCCGGTCGGCCCGATGCCGGGGAACGCGCAGAGCAGTTCCCGGACCCGTTCGGGCCGTTCGTCGGCGTCGCGCGCGAGCCGGCGCAGGTCTCCGGCGTAGCGGCGGTGGATCAGGTCGGCGCAGTCGCCCAGCCGGGTGGCGGTGCCCTCGTCGTAGCGGACGTAGTGGGCGCGGCCGAGCGCGTCGACGCGTTGTTGCCAGGTGAGTTCGGCCAGGCCGGTGGGTGTGCCGCCGCCGGCCGCGAAGAGTTCGCGGGCGGCGGCGACGGCGATCGAGGCCTTGATCCGGGTGGCGCCGAGATTGCTCAGGACCAGCAATCGCCACAGCGGCGCGGGCTTGTCCGCGAGCCGCACGTCGGCTTCCTCGGCGTAGGTCGTGCCGGCTTCGGCGAGCAGGGCCCGGACGGTGGCACGGTGTCGCGCGGGGGACTGTGGCTTGTCGGTCACGGGTGCCTTCCGGGCGAGGATGCGGTCGGTCCTACCTGACGGGAGCGGGTACCCGGATGGTCCGACCACAACCTTGCCCGATCGTGTCGGGACGGGAATTCGGGGTAGCCACCGGTTCGCCGGCGACGACGGATTCCGACGACATCCGACGACATACGAACTCCCGGGCGCATGGCCCTGTCGGAGCCGTTCGACGCTGCCCGAACCCACCCCGAGCAGGAGGGGACGCACCGTGTCCGAAGCATCGAGACCGAGTACCCGACCGAGGAAGTCCACGACGTTCACCACGGACGTGCCGGCCCGTCTGGATCGATTGCCGTGGTCGACGTGGCACTGGCGCATCCTGATCGGCCTCGGCACGGTGTGGATCCTCGACGGCCTCGAGGTCACCGTGGTCGGCAACGTCGCGGGCAGGTTGTCCGAACCCGACAGCGGCCTCGACATCACCGCGGCGCAGGTGACCGGCCCGGGCGCCGCGTTGTACGTCGCGGGAGCCTGTGTCGGTGCCCTGTTCTTCGCGTGGCTCACCGACCGCTTCGGGCGCCGGAAGTTGTTCATGGTCACCCTCGCCGTCTATCTGGCCGGCACCGCGCTGACCGCGCTGTCCGTCGAGGCGTGGATGTTCTTCCTGTTCCGGTTCGTCACCGGACTGGGCATCGGCGGGGAGTACGCGGCGATCAACTCCGCGATCGACGAGTTGATGCCGGCTCGCTACCGGGGCCGGGTCGATCTCGCGGTGAACGGCACCTACTGGGCCGGCGCGGCCGGTGGGGCGTTGTTGTCCGTGCCGATGTTGAACACCGGGCTGTTCCCGGCCGACATCGGCTGGCGGTTGACCTTCGCGCTGGGCGTGGTGCTGGGGCTGGTGATTCTGCTGGTGCGCCGGCACGTCCCCGAATCCCCGCGGTGGTTGTATCTGCACGGCCGCGGTGAGGAGGCCGAGCGGCTGGTCTCGGGGGTCGAGGAGAAGTTGGTCGCGGAGGGTGCGCACGGCACCGGCGAGCGCCGGGAGTTGCCCGCCCCCGAAGGCGAAGTGACCATCGACGAGAGCAAGTCCGCCGGGCTCGGCACGATCGCCCGGGCGGTGGTGCGGGATTATCCTCGGCGTTCGGTGCTGGGGTTGTCGCTGTTCATCGGGCAGGCGTTCCTCTACAACGCCATCACCTTCGGCTTCGCGTCCATTCTGGAGACGTTCTACGACGTGCCGAGTGGTCGGACCGGGTACTACTTCGCGGTCATCGCGGTCGGCAACCTGCTCGGGCCGCTGCTGCTCGGGCCCCTGTTCGACTCGCTCGGGCGGCGGGTGATGATCACGTCGACGTACGTCGGCAGTGGCCTCGCGCTCTTCGGCACGGCCTGGCTGTTCGGTGCCGGGCATCTGAACGCTTCCACGCTCACGGCCTGTTGGTGCGTGGTGTTGTTCCTGGCCTCGACCGGTGCGAGCAGTGCGTATCTGACCGTCTCGGAGATCTTCCCGATGGAGGCGCGCGCCTCCGCCATCGCGCTGTTCTACGCGGTCGGCACGGCGGCGGGCGGGATCGCCGGACCGCTGGTGTTCTCCGACCTCACCAAGTCGGGCGATGTGGGCGACACCGTACTGGCGTTCTGCATCGGCGCGGGCCTGATGGTCGCGGCGGGCGTGGTGGCCGGGTTCCTCGCGGTGAACGCGGAACGCCGCTCGCTGGAGGACATCGCCCCGCCACTGACGTCGGCCGACGAGCGCGGGGCCTAGGCGGGCGGGTCGTTCTCGGTCGGCGGGTCGGCGGGGCCGGGGGTGGTCCGGTGAAGGGACTGGTGGTAGCGGTGGGCGGCTTGGCGGGCGTCGGTTCCGGCGCGGGTGATGTCGAGGAAGATCTGGTCGACGGTCGGCCAGGACTCGCGGATCGTGTGCTTGAGGCGTTCGGACATGTCCTCGACCTCGGTGCTGTCGAGGCCGTCGACGAGATCGATGCGGGCGGCGAGGAGGGTGGAGTGGCGGCCCATGCGCATGGTCAGGACCTGGGTGACCACGTCGATCTCGGGCTGTTCGGCGAGTCGGGCCAGGATCCGCCGTTGCAGCTCGACGTCGACCGCCTCGCCGATCAGTTGGTCCCGGGCCGCCCGGCCGAGGCGGTATGCGACGAATACCAGCAGCAGGCCGATCGCCCAGGACGCCGCCGCCTCCCAGACGGCGTCGCCGGTGGCCATGTGCAGCCCGAGGCCGCCCGCCGCGAGCAGGACGCCGAGTACCGCGCTGCCGTCCTCGGCCAGAACCGTGCGCAGGGTCGGGTCGGGCGTCTCGCGGGCGTGGCGCAGTACGGACACGCCGGCCGCGCGTGCCTGGCCGCGCAGTTGTACGACGGCGCGCAGCAGCGACCCGCCCTCGGCGATCAGGGCCAGGCCCAGTACGGCCAGGCCCGCGACGTAGGCGCCGGTCTTCGGCTCGCCGTGTTCGCGCAGCGCCTCGAAGCCCTGGAAGACGGAGAAGCAGCCGCCGGTCACGAAGATCCCGACGGCGGCGAGCAGGGACCAGAAGTAGCGGTCCTTGCCGTAGCCGAAGGGGTGTTCGGCGTCCGGCGCGCGGCGACTGCGGGACAGGGAGGCGAGCAGGAATCCCTCGTTGAGGGTGTCCGCGACCGAGTGCGCGGCCTCGGACAGCAGCGCGGGTGCCCCGGCGAGTACGCCGACGACGGCCTTGGCGATCGCGATGACGACGTTGGCGACGAGTGCGACCCATACGGTCAACCGGGTTCCGGCGTCCTCGTCGGTGTCACCCGCGGTGCCGGCGGGGCCGGTGCCGGCGGTGGTTTCGGCGGGCGGGGGCGGTGGGTTCGTGCGCTCGTCTGCCACGCCGGGGCTGCTACCCCCTCGCCGGGGCGGCATGCGAGCGGGGAGAGCGGTGGGCGGGAGAGAAACAGGTTCCGGATGTGTCCCGGGCGCGCATGGCATCGGCGGGGCAGGGAAGGGCAGTGGGTCGAGGATGAGTACCTCGATCCGGGAGGCGAGACGGTCATGGCGAACGACACGGACAGCAAAAGGACTCCGACCGATACCACCCCGTTGTACGCGTTCGTCGGAGCCGGTGACCTGGCGGTCGCGAAGATCCGCGAAGTGCCCGCGAGGATCGCCGAGTTGCGGGGCGCCAAGCCGGCGCACCGCAAGCCCGTCCGGGAACGCGTCGCCGACTCCGCCGCGGACGTCCGGGATCGGCTCGGCGAGAAGTTCGAGGCGGTGGCCAAGGACGCCCGTGAGACCTACCAGGGGCTGGCGGCGCGGGGGCACGAGGTGGTCGACCGCGTTCGCGGCCGGGCCGACGAGGCCGGGCAGGACGCGAAGGAGTTCGCGGGCGAGGTCGCCCGGGACGCGAAGGAGCTCACGGGCAAGGCCGTTCGGGATGCGAAGGGGCTCACGGGCGAGGCTGCCGAGAATGCGCGGGAGCTGAAGGGCCGGGCCGTTCAGGACGCCGCCAAGGCACTCAAGGTCGACGCCGCCCGGGACGCCGAGGAGCCGAAAGGTGGGACCGGGGGCGCCACTTCGAAGGGCAGGGCCGGTTCCGGCTCAGGGTCGGCTTCCCGTTCGGGTTCCGCTTCCGCGAACGGTTCCGCCGCTCGCGCGAAGAGCGCTCGTTCGCGCAATTCGTCGAAGCCGGACACGGCCGGCGACCAGTAGGCGCTTCGCTACCCGACCACGACGATGCACTCCGTGCGCACACCCTTCTCGTCGGTCCCCGCGTGGCACTTGTCGCGGTCCTTGTCCTGGGCGGACACCAGAAGCCAGGCGAGTCCCGCGAGGAGGACGAATACGACCAGGGCGATCAGAAACCCCAAGGCGATGTGCTTCACGGCCCTCGGTCACCTCCGTCGAGCCGCACCCACGGCGCGCTCATGGACGACCCGTCCATCCTAGGACGAACGTCACGAGGGGTGGGTCAGGAACGTACGCAGCGTGGTGACCAATGCGGCCGGGTTGTCCTCCTGGACGTTGTGCCCGGCGTTCGGGACGACCGCCAGTCGCCCGTCCGGGACGTGCTCGACCAGGTGTTCGGCGGTGCTCTGGGGGAGCACCCTGCTGCGGCCACCGCGCACGAGCAGGACCGGAACTTTGGTCAGCCGGGCGGCCATTCGATCCATGGCCGCGAGGATGGCGGGGAAGTCCGGCGGACGCGGATCGCCCTTCGGTACCCAATTGCCGTCGGGCGCCCGGTGGAACAGGGTGCTCATCCGGTAGGCGACACTCGGGCGGTAGGCGCGCGGATTGACCCGCATCGCGGCTTCGACCACCGTGCCCAGTTCCGGTACGGGGCCCAGTCCGGCCATGAACGCCCGTACCCGCCGGGTGCTTTCGAAGTTCACGCCCGGTGCGACGTCGACGAGTGCCAGGCGTTCCACCCGGTCGGGCCGCGCATCGGCGACGTGGGCCGCGACCACGCCGCCGAGGGACATGCCGACCAGCGCGAATCGATCGAGGCCGAGATGGTCGGCCGCGGCGACGACGTCGGCCGCCATGGTGTCGATGCGGTAGTCGTCGGACCAGCCGCTGTCGCCGTGGCCGCGCAGATCCGGTGTGATCGGCCGGACGGCGCCGCGCAGGCCGAGACAGACGAAATCCCAGGTGCGGGCGGTCAATCCGCCGCCGTGCAGCAGGACCACGGGAGTTCCGGTGCCGCCCCAGTCGAATCCGTGCAACCGGCAGCCCGCACGGGAGTGGTGGAACTCGCGGGGCGGGGTCGGATCGTGGATCGGCACACCCAGGGCCGTCGCCAACTCGGTCATCGTCGCGATCGTGGATCGTCCGGGCACGGCGCCTCCGTCCTTCCCGTCTTCCGCACTACCTTGAGGACTCAAGGTAAGCCGTCTACCTTGATGGGTCAAGGTAGGCTGCGGGTATGGCCACCCGAGTGCGACGCAATCCCGATGACGCCCGGCGGATGATCCTGGAGGCGGCGAGCAGGCTGCTCACCGCGGGTGGCCCGGCCGCCGTGCAGGTGCGCGCCGTCGCCGCCGAGATCGGGATGACGGACGCCGCGGTCAACCACCACTTCGGCACGCGGGACCGACTCCTGGAGTCGCTGCTGCGCTTCGGCGGGGCCAGGCTCAAGGCCGAGTCGCGCGCCGTGCTGGACGCGTGGAGCGACGGCCCGGCCGATCCCGCCGAGTTGGTGCGCGCGCTGGCCGCGCTGTACGCCGACGGTTACGCCGAACTGGCGCTCGCGCTGCACCGTTCCGGCCGGCGGGATACCGGCAGCGGGCTGCTCGACGAGGTGGTGGAACGCCTGTACGCACAGGCGCGGGAGCGGTGCGCGGCCGACGGTCGAACGCCGCCGACGCACGAGGCGATCCGGCTGACGATGGCCGGCCTGCATCAGGCCGTCGCGATGGAGCCCCTGTTCGGCGACGACTTCCGGCGCAGCGTCGGCCTCGACGCGAGCGCGCGCGAGCGCACGCTCGACTGGTGGATCGAGGTCCTGCGGATGACCCTGTCCGGCCGGGGGCCCGGTCGATCGGTCACGGGTTCACGGGGTGGCCACGGGGACGGCGTCGGGGCGGCCGGTGAGCAGGGCGGCGATGTGGTCCGCGCAGCGCAGGGCCGCCGTGGTCATGGCGGATCCCGTCATGCCGGCGATGTGGGGGGTGAGCAGGGCGTTGGGGAGGCCGAAGAGGGGTGAGGCGAAGCGGGCGTGTTCGTGTTCGAAGGTGTCGACGGCCGCTGCCGCCAGGGGGTGTGTCGGGGTGGTGAGCGCGTCGGCCAGGGCCTGTTCGTCGACGATGCCGCCTCTGGCGGTGTTGAGGAGGATCGATCCCGGTCGCATGGAGGCGAGTTCGGTTCGGCCGATCAGTCCTCGGGTTCCGTGGGTGAGCGGGAGGTGCACGGAGACCACGTCACTGGTGGCCAAGAGGGCGTGCAGGGAACTCGTGGTCGGTATGGGGGATTCGGTCGGGCGTCGGGTGTAGGACTGGACGCGCATGCCCAGGGCGGCCGCCCGGGTCGCCAGTGCCCGACCGATGCGGCCCAGGCCGAGAATTCCCAGGGTCAGGTCCGACAGCTCCGCTGCGGGGGCGGGTGGTGTGCTCCAACGACCCCGGTGTGCGGCCGCGTTGTGGGCCGGGAGGTCTCGGGTCAGGGCGAGCAGTTGGGCGAGGGCGAATTCGGCGACGGCGTTCGCGTTGGAGCCCGGGGTGTGGGTGACGGTGACGCCGTGCCGGGCGGCGGCGGTGAGGTCCACGTGGTCGGTGCCGGCTCCGGCGCGGCCGATCACCCGCAGCCGGTGGGTCAGGGCGGGGTCGGTCGCCGCCGCGAGGAACGCGGCGCGTAGCGGGACACCCGCGCGGGACTTGATCGCGTGATGGCCGATCCCGTCCCGGACGGTTTCGGCGATCAGCGCCGACTCGTCGAAGGCGTCGAAATCGGTGAACCGCATCCGCCCGGCCCAGGCGGCCCGCGTCCCCACCGGGTCGACCACCCGGCGCAGGTTCAGCGTGATGCTCAGCCCGTGGTCGAGCAGGCGTTCCAGTTCCCGGGCGAGCAGCTCGCCCGGAGCGGCTTCCAAGACCAGGACTCGCGGTGGTTCCACGTGATCACCCTTCCCCGGACGGGACCCTACCGCCGACCGTTGCTACGCCGCGTAGTGGCGTCGGTGGTGGAGGGCGAAGACTCGGGGAGGTTGGTGAATCTCGGAGTCATGTCGGCGGAACCGTGGGGTAATTCCCATCGAAGGTGTCGGTTTCGTCGGGTTTGCGACCGGGCCGCCCTGCATACTCACGATCGTTGTCGACGTGCCGTGGTCGGAAGGCGTCGGCTTCGCTCCTTTCGGCTTCCCGATCCCATGCACGCTCCCCATGGTCTTCCCGCGGGTGGCCGCCGGTGTCGGGGTGAGTGACGGGTCATCACCTCCACATGGGTACAACGCGTAGTCGTCCCCTGTTCATGATCGGCGCCCTTCGGCTGCGACGGGTCGCGGTCGGTCTGATCGTGCTGGGTCTCCTGGTTCTGCTCTTTCCGATGATGTCCTCGGCCGCGGAGTCACCGCCGGTGCGCGGTGCGCGGGCCGACTACCTGACCGGCGAACAACGCGCCATGACGCCGGGATTGGTCACCCGGTCCGGCAGCTACGCCGAACTGGCCTCCGGGCCCGACGAGAGTTTCGGCGACACCCGTTCGCGGGCGGCCGACTGGCTGACGGTGCCCGCGGCCGGCGCGGACGGTGGCGCCTCGGCGGATCGATCGGTGCCCGCCGGCACGCCGTTGGGCAAACGTACGGCCGCCATCACGTCGGCGGCGCTGAACGTCTCGCGCACCGCGCAGAGCCTGAAGGCCACGTCGGACGTGCGCGGATTCGACCACCCGCTCAACCAGTTCCGCGAACTGGACCAGGTGGTCGGTGTGACGTCGCTGGTGCGCATCGACAAGGTGCACGCGGAGGTGGGTGCTCCGAGCGCCGCGGCCGACGCCGGGCCCGCCGGCGCCGGCGCCGATGACGCTCCGCGTGCGGCGACCGAGGTCACCGGCCTCACGTTCTTCCCCGGGTCGACGCGTGAGGAGCGGGTGGACCTACCCGGTGGGCGCATTCCCGGCGGATTGCTCAGCCGTACGCTGCACTTCCGCACGGACGACGACGGCCTGGCCATGAAGAGCCTGTACAAGGGCGATCCGGCGATGTACCGGGCCATGCTCGGCGACGGCACCGGCTTCCTGGACGCCACCTGGACGGTGATGATCGCCGATCTCGCCTCCACCACGGCCGACTCCGCGCGGGCCGGACTGGGTGTCACCATCGACATGCGGTGGCGGGTCGGCATCGACGCGCGGGACACCCTGCAACTGCGCATCGACGGCAACGAGCGGTACGTGGATACCCGGATCGCCGAGGTGACCGCGGGCGACCCGGCCGCGGTGTTCCGGCGCCCGGCGGTGCCGACGACCACCGTGAGCGGGTTCGGCCCGCCGGGAGCCGGACCGGGGGACACGGTCACGGTGACCGGGAGCGGCCTGGACGCGGGCGGGATCGGCGTGTACGTGGACGGTTCGCCCGAGCGGATCACCGGTGACGCGCTGCGGGTGGCGGCCGACGGTACCTCGCTCGCCTTCGCCGTGCCGGTCGGGGCGACGCCCGTCAAGGGGGTGCTCGTGGTCGGCGACCACGGGGAGGGCAGCGCCGGGAGTTTCCCGCGCCCGGGCGCCGGCAGTTCCGGTCCTCCCACGACCGCGACGGGTGCGCCGCCGAGTCCCACCGACGAGGGGCCGGTCCGGCACGCCTCGTGGGCGGGGTCGGCGGTCAAGGCGGGCGACCTTCCCGAGTCCTGCGTGACGGCGGCGCAGTGGCGGGTCCCGGCGGACCGGGCCGTGTTCACGGCGGCGCTGGGCGACGGCGGGGTGCGGGCGCCGGCGATCGCGTCGGCGGTGTTCACCTTCGCCGACGAGAGCGGTGCGCGGCACGAGGTGGCCACCGGCGCCGGGCCGGTCTGGGGGCAGCCGTGGCCGGCGGGGCCCGCCGCGCACGTGGTGGGCACCCGGCCCGGGCAGGTCGCGGCGGTCGTGCCGAACGGGTGGAGCCTGGTGGCGCTGGGCGCCGACCACCGCGGTGGGGACGGCGCGAAGCAGGCCGCGCTCAGGCCGGTCGGCGGGTGCTGGGCACTCGGCCGGGAGCGACCTACGACGCCGCCTACGAGCGGACCACCGACCACGGCGCCGCCGACGAGCACGCCGCCGACGAGCACGCCGCCGACGAGCACGCCGCCCACGAGTGCGCCGCCGACGAGCACGCCGCCCACGAGCACGCCGCCCACGAGCGCGCCGTCGACCGGTGAGCCCTCGGGTGGGCCGACCGACACCTCGACGCCCACCGGGTCCGGCGGTGCCGGCCCGGGCTCGAACAGCGGCGGCTCCGGCGGCTCCCCCACCGTCCCCGAGAGCGCGACCGGCACCGGCGGCAGCCTCTCCCGCACCGGCGCCGACATCGTCCTCCCCGTCCTCCTCGGCACCGCCGCGCTCGGCGCCGGCCTCGTCCTGCTGTTCGCCGCACGTTCCAGGAGCGCCCGATGACCCCCGTCCCCGACCGCAACCCCCACCTGCCCCGTTCCGGCGTGCCCGACCGGCTCGCCGCGACGATGAGCATCGCCGAGCAACACGAATACCTGCGCGCCCGCCGCCGCACCGTCTCCCGTCGCGGCGTACTCACCGCGATCGGCCTCGGCGGCGCGGCCGTTCCGCTCTTCGGCGCCACCTCGTCGGCCGGCCCGCGCCGCGCGCCGTCGCTGCTCTCGGGCACGGACTACATCGACGGGAACGCGCTCAAGCCCGCCGCCCGGCATCTCGCGTTCGGCGCCGATCCGCGCGGCCAGGCGGCGATGAGCTGGCAGGTGCCGCAGCCGGTGCGCCGGCCGTACCTGCGCCTGGGCACGTCCCCGAAGCAGCTGGACCAGGTGGTGCCCGCCGAGATCCGGCACCTGCACTCACACCTGATCGAATACGCCGACAACCCCGCCTCGGCCTACTTCGACTACGACCAGTACCACCTGCACGCCGCCCTGGACGGCCTCGATCCGGGCACGCGCTACTACTACGCGCTCGGCCACGAGGGGCTGGACGCCGCGTCCGTCGCCGCCACCGTCGGCTCGTTTCGCACCGCGCCGGCGGTCGACGGCGTCCCGGAACCCTTCACGTTCACCGCGTTCGGCGACGAGGGCGTGGAGTTCGGCGGCGCCGCCAACCAGACCCTGATGCTTCGTCAGAACCCGGCGTTCCACCTGCTCGCGGGGGACATCGCCTACGCCGCCTCGGGCGCCGGACTGCCGTCCAGCCACCACAGCGCCGAAGGCGCGGACAAGCTCCAACCCGAGATGTGGGACGAATACCTGCGGATGATCGACCCCGTCGCCGCGTCGGTGCCGTGGATGGTGGCGATGGGCAACCACGACATGGAGGCGCTGTATTCGCCGGACGGCTACGGCGGCCACCTGGCCCGCTGGCACCTGCCGGGCAACGGGCCGCGCAACTCGCATGCCACGTACGGCTTCCGCTATGGCAACGTGGCGGTGGTCAGCCTCGACGCCAACGACGTCTCGCACGAGATCCCGCACAACCGCGGCTACACCGCCGGAGCGCAGACGGCGTGGCTGGCCGGCCATCTGGCCCAGGTGCGGCGTACGCCCGGGATCGACTTCGTGGTGGCCTTCTTCCATCACTGCGCCTACTGCACGGCGACCGACCACGTCTCGGACGGCGCGATCCGCGAGGAGTGGATCCCGCTGTTCGATCGTTACCAGGTCGACCTGGTGATCAACGGGCACAACCACGTCTACGAGCGGGCCGACCCGATGCGCGGCGGCGTACGCACCCGGCGGGCCGACATCGGCGACCGGATCCGGCCGGCCACCGACGGCACCACCTACCTGACCGTGGGCAGCGGTGGGAAGAGCGGCTACGAGTTCTCCGCTCCGGAGACGTACGCGGGCGGCCCGGCCGATGTCACCGACGCGGTCAAGGGCGGCTACTACACGAAGGCCGGCAAGCTCGACGAGACCGTCGAGTGGTCGCGGGTGCGGTTTCGCGGCAACGCCTTCATCGCCGTCGACGTGCGGCCGGCCGCCGCCGGGCGGGAGACCACGATGACGATCCGTACGCTCAGTGCGACGGGCGCGCAGATCGACACGGTCACGCTGGTCCGGGAGGCGGGTACGCCGATCCCGGTCGCGGGTACGGGCGGTCGCGGGACCGGGGGCTGAGCGCGGGGGCGGGCGTCCCTGTGGCGCGGCGGCCGGACTCCTTCGCCGGAGGCCCGTCGGGGCGCCCCGTGCCTCCGGTCGACCGGGTGTCGGCCGCCGATGTACGCGCGTGAGGCGGGCCCGGTGCGTCACCCGGGCCCGGGCTCAGCCGACCGCCCGCCTGACGAGTTCCGCGATGCGCGCCTCGACCTCGGGGGTTACCTCGGTCAGGGCGAAACCGGCCGCCCACATCGGGCCGTCGTCGAGCTTGGCCAGGTCGCTGAACCCGAGTGTCGCGTAGCGGGCCTTGAACTTCTCCGCGCTCTGGAAGAAGCAGACGACCTTGCCGTCGATCGCGTAGGACGGCATGCCGTACCAGAGCTTCGGCTCCAGGGTCGGCGCGTTGGCGGTGACGACGGCGTGCACACGCTCGGCCAGGACGCGGTCGGCGTCCTGCATCTCGGCGATCTTCGCGAGCAGTTCCCGCTCCGCCTCGGCCGCCTTCTCGGCCTTGGACGCACGCCGCGACGCCGCCTTCAGCTCCTTGGCGTGGTCCTTCATCGCGGCGCGTTCGTCGGCCGAGAAGCCCTCGTGCCTGCCGTCTTCGGCGTTGCCCATGGCGGATCCCCCCGTGTTGATCAAATTTCGTGATCTTGGACGGGACCTTATCCCGGCTCCCCGATACCGGGTCAACGGTGATGCGCGAATCGCTCCGCCGACGGTACGCACGGGGCCGGTGCTCGTCGTCGATCGGGGGCGTGTCGGGGAGAAGCGGTGTCCGCCTCAGCCGCCCACCCTCGGCAGGACCGGGACGAGGTCGTCCCACCGGGTGATCTCACAACCGTTGGTCCGGTCGAACGCGGCGTCCACCGGGTGGCCCGCCCATACGCCGGTGATGTGCGCGGCGGCGGGTCCGCCGTGGATCATCGTGCACAGCGCGCCCTGCGGCACGGGCGCGAACGGGTCCCTGCCCGACATCGTCACGGAGTCCAACCTGTCGCACGCCTGCCGGGGCGCGGGATGGCCGCCGCCGGCGGGGTGGCACTCCAGCGTGTACACCCCCGCCCCGCCGGGAACGTCCGTGACGGTGACGGTCAGCCGGTCCCCCATCCCGGAGGCGCCGGTCGCGCCGGGCGCCGAGTCGGCCAGGGCGGCGGGAGCCAGGCACGGCCCTACGGCAAGGACCAGGGCGGACACGGCGAGACCACGAAGCACCACTGAAGACTCCCGATGCGTGCGCACATACGTACAGGCCGAGGACACCCCACGCAGCCGTGGGCAAAGGCCGCACCTTCCCTAACGCCCGCACCCCCGGGCGGGTTACGCGCACCCGTCCCGGCGGCGACCTCGCCCCGATCGATTCATGTTTCCAGGCCGGGTGAGGGGTGGTGGGGTGGCCGGGGACAGAGTTCAGGGGGGTGATGTTGTGGGGTTGCTTCATTGTTGCGTGTGATCACACCCGGTGAGACTGCGAGCCATGACGACAATGCTCGATGGACTCGTGGACAAGGCGCTGCGGCGCGAAACGCCCTCTCGCGACGAGGCGTTGGCCGTATTGGCGGGGGCGGAGGAGACGCTGGACATCGTCGCGGCGGCCGGGCGCGTGCGGCGGCACTTCTTCGGTCGGCGAGTGAAGCTGAATACGATCATCAATATGAAAAGCGGGCTGTGCCCGGAGGACTGCTCCTATTGCTCGCAGCGGCTCGGGTCTTCGGCGGAGATCCTGAAGTATTCGTGGATCTCGCCCGAGGAGGCCGCGCGGACCGCCGATCAGGCCGTACGGGCCGGCGCCAAGCGGATCTGCCTGGTGGCCAGCGGACGCGGCCCGGGTGCACGCGACATCACCCGGATCGAGGACACGATCGCCGCGGTCAAGGAGGGCAGCCCCGAGGCGGAGATCTGTGTCTGCCTCGGGTTGCTCTCCGACGGTCAGGCCGAGCGACTGGCCGCCGCCGGGGCGCACGCGTACAGCCACAACCTCAACACGAGCGAGGCGCGCTACGCCGACATCTGCTCGACGCACACCTTCACCGACCGTACCGACACCCTCCGTCGCGCCGGCGCCGCGGGCCTGTCGCCGTGCTCCGGGGCGATCTTCGGGATGGGCGAGTCGGACGAGGACATCGTCGATCTGGCCGTCGCACTGCGGGAGTTGGACCCGGACTCGGTGCCGGTCAACTTCCTCATCCCGTTCGAGGGCACCCCGCTCGCGGGCAACTGGGAGCTGACGCCGGAGCGTTGCCTGCGCATCCTGGCGCTGTTCCGGTTCTTCTTCCCCGACGTCGAGGTCCGTCTCGCGGGCGGCCGGGAGATCCACCTGCGCGGCCTCCAGCCGCTCGCACTGCACCTGGCCAACTCGATGTTCCTGGGCGACTACCTGACCAGCGAGGGCCAACCGGGTACGGACGACCGGCAGATGCTCACCGACGCGGGTTTCGTCATCGAGGGCGTCGACGAACGGACCCTGCCCGACGCCCGGCACGACCTGGTCGCGATCCGGCGGCGCGGCGCGGGCAGCGACCTGCCGGCCAACACATGACGGCCGAAAGGCGCTCCCCGGCGCCGCTCGACGGGTGGCCGGGCCGCGTGCGTACCGGCCGCCGGGACCGCACCCCCGGCGAACTGCTCGACCTGGACCGGGAGCACGTCTGGCACCCGTACGCCGCCATGCCCGGCACGATGCGGCCGCTCCTGATCGAATCGGCCGAGGGGGTACGGCTGCGCCTGGCCGAACCGATCGGGGACGTCGAGGAGTTGATCGACGGCATGTCCTCGTGGTGGGCGGCCGTGCACGGTTACCGCCATCCCGTGCTGGACGCGGCGATCCTCGACCAGGTGGGGCGGATGAGTCACGTGATGTTCGGCGGCCTCACCCACGAGCCGGCGATCCGCCTCGCCCACACCCTGGTGGAGATCACCCCGGAACCGCTGCGGCACGTCTTCCTCGCCGACTCCGGCTCCATCTCGGTCGAGGTCGCGATGAAGATGTGCCTCCAGTACTGGCGGGCCCGGGGTCGCGGCGGCAAGCGGCGCCTGCTCACCTGGCGCGGCGGCTACCACGGCGACACGTGGCATCCGATGTCGGTGTGCGACCCCGAGGGCGGGATGCACCACATGTGGCAGGGAGCGCTGGCCGAACAGGTCTTCGCCGACGCCCCGCCGCGCGACTTCGACCCCGCGTACGTCGACCACCTGGACGCGCTGTTGACCCGCCACCGGGACGAGGTGGCGGCCGTGATCGTCGAGCCGATCGTGCAGAACGCCGGGGGGATGCGCTTCCACTCCCCGCGCTACCTGCGGGCCTTGCGCGAACTGTGCACCATCCACGACGTGTTGCTGGTGTTCGACGAGATCGCCACCGGCTTCGGCCGCACCGGCGAACTGTTCGCCGCCGACCACGCGGGGATCAGTCCCGATGTCATGTGCCTCGGCAAGGCCCTGACCGGCGGATACCTGAGCATGGCCGCGACGTTGTGCACGGAGGAGGTGGCGGCCGGGATCGGCACCGGCGAATCGCCCGTACTCGCCCACGGCCCCACCTTCATGGCCAACCCCCTGGCCGCGGCGGTCGCGAACGCCTCCCTGGACCTGCTCCTGGCCCAGGATCGGCGTAGCGACGTCGCCCGGATCGAGACCGCCCTCACCACCGGCCTGGCCCCGGCCCGAACCATCCCCGGCGTTCGCGACGTTCGTGTCCTCGGCGCGATCGGCGTGATCGAACTCGACCACGAGATCGACCTGCCGACCGCCACCGAGGCGGCGACGGAACACGGCGTCTGGCTACGCCCGTTCCGCAACCTGATCTACACGATGCCGCCGTACATCACCACCGACGAGGACCTGGCCACGATCACCACCGCGGCCCGAGCGGCCGCCGCCGCGACGTGACCTCGCCGGTGGCGAGGGGCGGCCGCTACGGGCAGTCGTGGAAGGTACGGGCCGCCGGGGTCAGGGGTGTGCAGAAATCGTCGACCTGGTCGTCGACCCGGTGTGCGATGTAGGAGAGGCCGACCACCAGGATCGTGTAGGTCACGATCGCGACGACCACCCGGCCGTAGGAGGCCGCCGCCGCGGCCTTCGCGCGGTGCGGGCTGCGCGGCGGGTAGACCAGGGCGACCGGTGAGCCCGCGCGGTGGCGGCCCTCGACCGTGCAGCGGTACGGAATGCCGTTGTGGGCGGTGTACTCGACGACGGTCATGTCCACGAAGTAGACGTCGTCGCGGATGCGGTCGGGGTCGCTGCCGCGCCGGGTGCGGCGCTCGCGGAAGGTGGATACGGCGGTGCCGTTCGTGCGGATGCCCCACCGGCGCAGGTAGTGGACCCGCAGGGCGATCAGGAGGATGACGAACGGTCCGAGGACCACGACGAGTTGCCGTGCCACGAGGAAGGAGTGCGCATGGTCGCGCATGATGGCCGCCCTTCGGGGTGTACCGGTGTCGACTTGTCCGGTACGTGGTCGGGCGCCGGGGAATCTCTCCACTTTTCGGTCGGGAATCTTTTGCGGGCGCCGATTTCATCGTTTCGGTCGTGATATGCGCTTTTCCCGGGCCGACGGCCGCACGCCGGCGGATAATCGGTCGCGCGAAGATGGAGAGATTCGCCTCCCCCGAGACACGTCGCTGGTGACGAAGTCGCGTCGCCGTTGCGGAGGGTGCCATGACACGGATCGGACCGGACCCGTCCGGGGACTCGTCGTCGGAGCGGGGGCTGCCGGAAAGCCTGTGGGCCGAGGATCCGGACGCGGATCCCGACGGCGCTTCCGACGACACGTGGCAGCTGTTGCGCGACGGCGACGAGGCCGCCCGCGTCGCGTTGTACGAGCGGCATCACGATGCGCTGGCCCGTTGGTTCCGGGCGAAGTTGCCGTCGGCGGCGGAGGCCGACGACTGCGTCAGCGAGGTGTTCGTCCGCGCGCTCGACGGAATCGCCCGCGACCTGAAGCCGACCCGGGGCGTCGACCGGTGGCTGTGGGGCATCGCCAAGCACGTATGGATGGCGGAACTGAGGGCACGGCAACGTGCCGCGGATCGCCCGGTCGACGAGGACATCCCGCCCGACGACGCGAAGAAGACGACCCTTTCCGAGGTGTCCGCGCCCGGCGGCGACCTCGGCCACGCCTACGGCAAGACCCAGGCGTTCGCCGCGCTCTACACCGCCACCGACGCGCTGTCGCAGACCCAACGCACGGTGGTGAGCGCGCACTTGGACCACACGCTCGCCGAGATGCGCCCCGTGAAGGGGGCCGAACTCGCGGCGCGTCTGGGCTGGCCCCGGGTTCGGGTCGACCGCGAACTGAGCCGGGGCCTGAAGAAGGTGCGCGAACGGGTCGGACTGCTCGCGGCGGCGCGCTCGATGCGCTTCTCCTGCTCGGCGGCGGCCGAAGTCAAAGGACTCGCACGACTGTTCGCGGCCGAGGAGATCGCCTCCGGCCTGGTGCCGACCCGGGCGGAGTATCGCGTCCTTCGCACCCACGCGGCGACCTGTCCCACCTGCTCCGCCGTGGCCAAGGACGCCATCGTCCAGCGCACGTGGGTGCTCGGACCGGGGCTCGCCCTGGCGGCGGCCCGGCAGGGCGAGGACGACGACGAGCGGCGCCGCGCGGCGGTGGCCTGGTGGACGGGGCGGCCGGCGACCACGGCCGAGGCCGCGACCGAAGTCCCGATGGCGGCACCCGTCCCGGCCCTGGACGTCGCTGCCGCGGCCGCCGATCCCGGCGCGTCGGGCAGTGTCGTCCGGATCGTGCGGCCCGCGCTCACCGCGACGCGTGCCGCACGCGATGCCGTCCTGCACCGGTTGCTCCGCGTCCCCGGCGTCGCGCCGGCGGTGAACACCGCGACCCGAATCGCCGCGGACAATCCGTTGGCGGTGCGCGTGGGCGGCACGGCCGTCGCGCTCGCCACCGCGGCGGCCCTGACCCTGTCGGCCGTCGCGCCCGACTCCGCGCACACCCCGTCCGCCCGGCCGTCCGCCGGCCCCTCGGCGGCCCCCGGCGCCACCGGTCCGGGCGGGGCGGCGAAGGCGGTGGCGGACGAAACCCCGCCCCCGAGTCCCACCCCGACGGACGTCCCGTCGGACCGGCTGCCCGGCGGCCCGACGCCCCCGGACGGGGCGGCGGCGACGCCCGGCGGCGAGAGCGACCCCGATCCGGACGGCCCCACCGGCACACCCGGCACGGGCGGCCGAAGCGACACCGGCGCCGCACCGATCGGCGGCGGCGGGGCCGGAGGCAACGGCGGCAACAGCGGCAACGGAGGCAACGGAGGCGGAGCCAACGCCCCCACCCCCGTGCCGGCCACCTGGGGCTTCTGGATGGTCCGCTACGCCGACGACCCGATCGGCACCACCCGCGAACTCACCCCCACCCCGCAACGCCCGGACAGCCACGAACCGAACTGGACCTACGGCATCCGGCGCCTCGGCAACCCACCCGTGGTCAAGACCGTACGCGTCACCCACACCGCCGTCGGCCGGCACGTGGTGATCCTCCCGGACAGCGCCGCCCCCGGCGGCATCGCGCACGTCTCGGTCTCCGACTACGCCGCGAACGGCGTGTCCTGCCAACCCGTGCGGTGGTGGCCGCAGGGCACCGACGAGCGCGTCGAGGTGGCCTGCTTCGACCGCACCGGCACCCCCGCCGACATCCCCTTCACCGGACTCTTCCTCGCCGGCGACCGCAACGGCCCCTACCAGCAGGCGAGTTCGCGCGGATACGTCCACGCCGACGAGCCGGCCGCCGCCCGCCAACTCCCCGCCGCCGCGTCCCGGCAGAACACCGGTGCGGTGACCCGTACCGGCACCGGACGCTACGCGGTGGCGGTCGCGGCGGACACGGAATCCGTCCAGGTCTCACCGGTCGGGACGACGCCTCGGCACTGCGCGCTCACCGCGCTCGCCGGCGGCACCGCGTCCGTGGCCTGCGCCACCCATGGCGGCGCGCCGGCCGACACCGCGTTCACCCTGAGCCACACCGGCCGGCAGAGCCCGCTCGACGACACCCGGGTCCCGCACGCGGTACACCTGACCGTCGCCGACGCACCCGGCGGCGCCGCGCCGACGATCACCGGATCGTGGATGTCCCGACCGGGTTCGGCCGACGTGACGCGCACCGCGACCGGCCGCTACACACTGCACCTGACGGTCGGTTACCTGACCAGCTACGCCCACCTGACGGCCGTCGGCGGCGGCTACTGCACCACCGTGCTGCGCAACGACTACGGCACCAAGGACGACGTCCTGATGTACCTGGCCTGCTACACCGCGACCGGCGCGCCGGCCGACAAGGGCTTCCGACTCTCCTACCTGACCGCGTCGCCGTACTACCCGTAGCCCCGGCGCAGCCCGTCTACGCGTCGGACACGATCCGGAGCGTCGCACCCAGGCGGGCGGGTGTGCCCGGCCTGCTCACCAGGGGCCGCGAGACATGGGCGCTCTCCACGCAGACGAACTCCCGGTAGCCGTCGTCGGGGACGTCCGCCATCGAGCGCGCGAGGTCGGCGCCCGGATTCCACACGACCACGTCGGTATGGCCCTCGTGGCGCACCTCGACGACCCGCTTGCCGGCCGGATCCGCCGCCCGGCTCACATCGTCGGGGCTGGTGTAGACCCGGTCGGTCCGCCCCCGGAAGGCGATCCCGTCCGTGGCCGGCGCGGTGTGCACGGGCGCGTCGAGGACCTTGTCGACGTACGGCCCGCCCAGACCGGTGACCCGCACCTCCTCCAGGTCACCGACCCGTAGATAGGTGTGCAGCGCGGCGGTGCTCTCGAAGTCGCCCCGGGCCTCCAGTTCGATCCGGCACTCGCGCCCCAGTACGAACCGGGCCGACACCTCGAACTCGTGCGGCCAGTACGCCCGCGACGCCTCGCTCGCCCGCAACACCAGCGTCAACCGCACCGCCTCGTCGCCGGAACCGGCCTCGTCCCCGGCTCCGTTTTCGTCGACGTCGAGCAGTTCCCACGGCAGCACGCGCGCGAAGCCGTGAGCGGGTCGACCCGCCGCGCCGAACCACGGCCAGCAGATCGGCACTCCGCCGCGAACCGCCCGCCCCTCCTCGAACGCCGTGGTCTCGCTCAGCCACAACACCGGCTCCTCGCCCGCCGGTTGCCAGTGCACCAACTGGGCGCCCTGGAGGGTGATCGCGGCGCGCACGCGCGGATGGGTCACCACGACCACCGGCAGCGCACCGACCCGACGCAGCGTGGTGTACGCACCCAGTCGCCGGTCGACGGGAAGGACGAATACGTCTTCGGGCACGTCGGGACCCCTCACACTCGGCGGACGGCCGTCGCCCACACAACCCGCCACAATGCCACAACCCGATCCACCGTCATCGAGTACACCTCCGGCGGCCCGCGACGCGCCCGGCGCCGACTCGGCCCGGCCCGACCGTGAATCGGAGCGGGTACCGGGTGGTTTCGGCCGGCACGTGGGCGCGGATTCGGCGGTTTCCGAGGTCGTGGGGATCGTCGTGGACGGGGTGCGCCGACGTCTCGGCGCGACCGCCCGCGCGGGTGTGGAGCGGCGACGGGGTAGGCCACGCAGCGTGTACGGCCGCTCACGGACGAGGTCGAGCGGGGTGCGGCGCCGGCGCCGGCCGGCTGTGGAGCGGGTGCCTCGGAGGGGTGTTCGAATGGCGTGGATTCGGCTCCTCAAGTCGTGATCATCAATGCGACGATCTGGTGATCGACGGGGCTTCCGCCGGAGCGGCGGCGTTTTTCCCACCACCGGAAAGGGTCACGTTCGTGGACTCGCTGGATCTGAAGACGGTGCGCGCCGACCTCGACGGGGCGGTGTTGCGGGTGCGGTTGGCCCGGCCGGAGGTGGGCAACGCGCTGGACGAGCAGATGCTGGACGATCTCCTCGCGGTGCTGGCCGAGTTGCGCGTGCGCTCGGATGTGCGGGTCGTGGTGTTGTCGGGCGAGGGCGATTCGTTCTGCGCGGGTGGTGATCGCGGCGAGATGTTGCGGCTGGCGGCCGACGATCCCGGGGGGCCGGCCGTGCGTCGGCTCGGCGAGAAGGCGCGGGCGGTGTGCGAGGGGTTGGCCGCCGCCGATCCGGTCACCATCGCCCGGGTGCATGGCCAGGTGGTCGGGGCCGGCTTGGCCCTGGCGATCTTCTGCGACCTGCGGGTGGGCGACTTCGAGACCCGCTTCCGCATGCCGGAGCTGGCCCTCGGGGTGCCGACCGCGTGGGGCGGTGCGATGGCCCGGCTGATCGGTGAGGTCGGCGCCGCGCGGATCCGCGAACTCGTGCTGACCGCCGACATGTTCGACGCCTCCACCGCCCACCGGCTGTCGATCCTGCATCGGGTGGTGCCGGCCGTCGACCTCGACGACGCGGTGAGCCGCTGGGTCAAGCCCGTGGTGCGCCGCCCGGTCGCGGCGCTGCACGCGACGAAGACGCTGATGAACGCGTACAGCCGAAGCGACCGGTACGGGGATCTCTCCCTGCTCGACGGGCCCTTCCTGTCCGCGTTCCTGGGCGCCGGGACGGCCCGCTGATCCCCTCCGCCCGGAGGCCGGTCGCATCGGCGCGGCGCGACCGGCCTCCGTCGGGACGGATCAGCGCACGCTCACCCGCATCGCGGTGATCCGCCGAAACGCCAGTCGGGGTTCCCATGTCGGCGGCGCGGTGACCCGAAGTGCGGGCAACCGGCGCAGTATCGCCTCGAGCAGGAGACCGGCCTCCAGACGGGCCAGGCCGGCGCCGATGCAGTAGTGGATGCCGCCGCCGAAGGAGATGTGCCGGGCCCGGCGCGTGACGTCGAAGGCGGCTGCGTCCGGGGTCAGGGACGGGTCGTGGTTCGCCGAGGCCAGCATCGTGTGCACCACCTCGCCCCGCGCGATCGGAATCCCGGCCAACACCAGGTCCCTACCCGCGTAGCGCGTGGTCACGGCGATCGGCGGGTCGTAGCGGAAGACCTCCTCCACGGCGTCGGCGAGGGCCATCGGGTGGGCGCGCAGCCAGGCCCGCTGTCGCGGATGCCGGTCGAGGGTCCAGACCATCGTGGACAGCAGGGTGGACGTGGTCTCCAGGGACGCGATGACGGTGAACATGGCCAGCGCGTAGACCTGTTCGTCGGCGAGATCGCGATCCGGCTCCAGTGCGTCCCAGGCGCGCAGCCAGGCCGAGATCACGTCGTCGCCGGGCTCGGCCCGGCGGCGTGCGACCAGGGCGGTGAAGTAGGCGCGCAGACCGCGGATGGCCTCGTCGGCGGCGCGGAGTTGGCGTTTGACGGGCAGCAACTCCTGGGCGTACGCCTGGGCGTGGGTGAGGGAGCGCAGGAGGTCGAAGTCCTCGGGGGGCACGCCGAGCCAGTGTCCGACGGTGGCCACCGGCAGTTGTTCGCCCACGAGTTCGGCGAAGTCCGCGTCGGCGTCCCCGGCCTGCTCGATCAGGGTGTCGAGGAGTGTGTTCGCCACCCGGCGCACCTTCGGGCGCAGCGCCTCGAGGGTGGCGCGGTCGAAGATGGTGTTCACCGATCTGCGAACCCTGGTGTGCTCGGGCGGATTCAGCGCCACCAGCGTTTGTTCGAGTTCGCGGGAGGACGGGGTCGACCAGCGGGAGTCGTCGGACTGTCGAGCGCGCCACGCATGGTCCAGGGCGAGCCAGTCGGGGCTGCGCAACACCTCGTCGCAGGCGCGGTAGCGGGTCACGAGGTAGCCGCCCCAGGGCGCGGGTACGACGTCACCCATCTCCCGTAAACCGGCGTAGAGCGGCAGGGGATCCGCCTGCCCGGCCACGGAGCGCAGGCGGGACAACAGGGCGACGACGCTTCTGCTGTCGACGACGGTGGGTGATGCGGAAGACTGCACGACGGCTCCTTCGAACTCGACACGACGTCGGCGGACGGCTCGGCACAGCGCTGATCGATCGGGCGGCCGGGATGGGGCGGCCGACGAGGAAGGGTGTCTGCGGTTGTCGGGCGGGGCATGCGGCACGCGTGCGCCGCCGCCTCGTTCGGGCGCGCCGAGGCCGGGCCCGGGAGCGGGTGAGCCTCCCGGGCCGCGACGCCGGCACCGGTGGTGGGTGGTGCCGCCCGCCTGGTGCGCGGGGTGGGAGTAGGGCTACTGGCCTCGCCACCAGTTCAGGAACGAGCTCCACACGCCGCCCTTGCGCGCCCCGGGTTCCGGGTGTTCCGCAGCGGTGGCGGGGCGGGCGGGCGCCGGACCGGCGGGGGCTGCCGGGCGCGGCGCGATCGGGGTGAAGCGGGCGGGCAGCGCGGTCAGCGCCCGGTTGAACGGGCCGGGCCGCCAGTCCAACTCGGCCACCGGAACCGCGAGTTCCAGGTCCGGAAGGCGGTTGAGCAGCTTTTCGATCGCGGCGGTGGCGATCAGCCAGGCGGAGTCCTTGGCCGGGCAGGCGTGCGGCCCCGCGCTCCAGGCCAGGTGCGAGCGGTTGCTCGGGCGGCGGCCGTGCGCGATCAGCGCGGGGTCGCTGTTGGTGGCGGCGAAGCTGATCACCACGGGGGTGCCGCGCGTCAGGACCACGCCCGACAGGTCCACGTCCCGCACCGGATAGTGCACGGCGTAGTTCGCCATCGGCGGGTCGGTCCACAACACCTCGTCGAGCGCGTCCTCGACGGAGGCGCCGCCGCCGAACAGACTGGCCGAGAACCGTTCGTCGGACAGGATCAGCCGCAACCCGTTGGCGATGAGGTTGCGCTGCGGTTCGGTGCCCGCGCTCATCAGCATGACGAGTTGATGGATCATCTCCTCGTCGGTGAGCCGGCTCGGGTGGGCCATCAGCCACGAGGTGACGTCGGAGCCGGGCTGTTCGCGCTTGAGCGCGACGAGTTCGACGAGGGCGCCGGTCAACATCGTGTTGGCCGCCTCCGCGTCGCCCACCGCGTCGAAGATGCCCGCGATGCCGGCGACCAGTCGGTCACCCAACTCCGGCGGACTGCCGAAGAGTTCGCTGAACACCAGGAGCGGCAGCGTCTTGGCGTAGTGGTTCAGCAGATCGACGCGACCGGTGGCCGCCCACTGGTCGACGAGGTAGTCGGAGCTGCGTTCGACGAAGCGGCGCAGCTGGTAGGGGTCGATCCGGTCGAGGCTGTCGGTGACCGCCTGCCGCAGCCGCAGGTGTTCGGCGCCGTCGGAGAACAGGGCGTTGGGCCGATACATCATCATCGGCACGACCGGACTGTCGGCGGGGACGGTGCCGTCGGCCAGCGCGAGCCAGCGGCGGGGATCCTTGGCGAACAGTTCGGGGGAGTGCAGTACGCGCAGCGCGGCGGCGTGGTCGGTGACCAGCATCGCCTCCACCCCGGGCGCCAGTTCCACCGGCGCGGCCACGCCCTGGCGGCGCAGGTGTTCGTACGCGGCGCGCGGGTCGGCGGAGAACGTCTTGTCGTACAGGGGAAGGGCCCCGCCGGCGTGCGCGGGGCAGCCGGGGGGAGGGCCGGCGTGGTCGCCGGGGGAGGGGGCCGATCGATCGAAGGGGCCGGTGTTCCCAGTGTTCACGCGAGTTCCTTGGATGCCCGGAGCTGGAGGTAGCGGACGAGGGCCATCAGGGCCTCGGTCGAGGAGGCGCGGTCGCGGGCGTCACAGGTGACCAGCGGCGTGTCCGGCAGCAGGTCGAGCGCCGCGCGCAGCTTCTCCAGGGGATGTTCGACGGAGCCGTCGAACCGGTTGACGGCGACGGCGTAGGGCACGTCGTACTCCTCCAACAGGCCGATGACGTCGAAGGATTGGTCGAAGCGCTGGGGGTCGATCAGGACGAGCGCGCCGAGTGCGCCGACGGTCATGTCCTTCCACACCCGGGCGAAGCGCTGTTGCCCGGGGGTGCCGAACAGGTAGAGCACGAGTCGGTCGCTGAGGGTGAGGCGGCCGAAGTCCAGGGCGACCGTGGTGGTGGTCTTGCGTCCCGCGCCCGTCAGATCGTCGACGTGCGCGCCGGCCTGCGTCATCGTCTCCTCGGTGCTGAGGGGACGGATCTCGGACATGGTGCCGACGAAGGTGGTCTTGCCGACGGCGAAGTGCCCCACGATCAGGATCTTCGCCGCGATCTTGACGGAGTCGGCCAGGTATACGTCCGCGGCGGCGCCGTCAGAGACGGGCAAGGCCATCCAGCACCTCCTGCAGGAGTCGGGTCTTGGGGAGTTCGGCGGCGGGAATGGGCCGACGGGTGGCGACCAGGCCGGTGTCCATGAGATCGGACAGCAGCACCTTGACCACGCCGATGGGCAGGGCCAGGTGTCCGGCGACCTCGGCGACCGACAGGATCCCGCCGCGGCACAGGGCGAGCAGGCGGGTGCTCTCGGGGTCGAGGATGTGCGGCGACTCGTCGCCGGGCAGCGCGATCACCAGGCTGACCAGGTCCAGGCCCTCGCGGGTCGGGTGGCCGCGGCCGCGGGTGATGACGTAGGGACGTACCAAGTCGGCGGCGTCGGATTTCGCCGCGGGGTCGTCGGTCATACCGAATGATCCGCATTCCGTCGGGGCGGGCTGGTCATTTCCTTTCCCAGTTGGCGCACGAGCTGTTGCATGCGGAACGTGATGATCTCCATGTCCACGTTCTGCGTGGCGGATACAGCCAAATAGGCGCCGGGACCCGCCGCCACCAGGAAAATGAATCCGTTGCCGAACTCGACGAGCGTCTGCCGCCAGGGTGACTCGGAATCGTCGATGAACTCCGCCGTGCTTCGGCTGATCGATTGCAGTCCGGACAGCGCCGCGGCCTGGCGGTCCGCCTCGTCCCGGGATATCCCGTCGGAATGCGCGCGCAGTATTCCGTCCGCGGACAACAGGATGGCGTGCCGAGCCTCCGGGACCTTGAGGGCGTCGTTGAGAATCCAGGCCAGGTCGTTGTTCATCGGCTTTCTTGCCCTTTGTCGTCTGTCTCGGGGACGCGACCGGAGCGGGTTCCGCGCAGGAACGCGCCCATCAGCCCCGCGGTCTCCGCGTCCGAACGGTCGGGGGTTTCGGTCGGCGCCGCCGCCTGCGTGCGCTCGACCGGTCGCGGGGCGCGGCGGCGGCGCTGGGGCAGTTCCCCGTCCGGGGCGGCGGCTCCTGCGGCGGGGGCGGACGCGGCGGCGGGTGCGGCGGCGGGTGCGGCGGCGACCGGTTCGGCTTCGGCGACCGCGGCACGCGATACGCGGGCCACGCGCCGGGGGGCGGCGGCCGGGGCGGGATCGGCGTCGACGGCGGTGGTGAGCAGTTCGGAGGGCAACATCACCACCGCGCGCATGCCGCCGTAGGGCGACCGGGTGTCCACGGAGACGGTGAAGCCGTACTGGGCGGCGAGCATGCCGATGACGGGGAAGCCGAACTGGGGCGGGTGTCCCAGCCGCGTGATGCCGACGGGTTCGGTGGCGCCGAGGAAGCGCGCCGCGCTCTGCCGGGCCTCCTCGTGCATACCCACACCCGCGTCGTCGACCATCACGCACACCCCGTTGGGCACGGTCTGGAAGTTGATCTCGACGGTGGTGTGCGGCGGGGAGTAACTGGCGGCGTTGTCCAGGAGTTCGGCCACCGCGAGGGCGACCGGCTCGACCGCGCGGCCGATCACCGCGACGTTGGACTGCATCCGGATCTCCACCCGCAGGTAGTCGCGGATGCGGCCCTTGGCGCCGCGCATGACGTCGTACAGCGGGGCGGCGGCGCGTTGGCGTCCGGTCCAGCCGCCGCAGAGCGCGGCGATGACCTGGGCGCGGCGGCCGAACTGGGAGTTCATGTGGTCGATCGCCAGGAGGTCCTGGAGCAGTTGCGCGTCGACGTAGTTGTTCTGCATGTCGGAGATCGCGACCTGCTGCTCGCCGGCCAGCGCCTGGAGGGTGCGCATGGCGGCCTTGAGCGCGTTCTTGGCCGAGTGGTCGGCGCGGTCGCGGGCGTCCTCGACGGCGGTGGTGAACATCCCCACGACCGTCTCGATTCCCTGCGCGTAGGGGGTTCCGCGCAACTGCTCGTGGCGCAGGAGCGATCCCCGGATCCGGTCCCCGGTCTCGATGAGGGCCGGCAGCAGCACGCGGACGACGTTGTCGATCTCCTCGTCACGCATGCGCACGTCCTCGGCCAGCAGGCGATTCCTTTCCCTCAGATCCCTGACGGTTATTCGGCTGCGGGCCACGTAAACGGCCGCGGCACAGGTGCCGGCCACCCCGTACCAGAGTGCGGGGTCCTGTACAAAATTCATTCCCACGGTCCTCGTCGCGCTATCAGGCGGGCAACGGCGCACGCAGCGAGTGGAATCCGGGGTCGACCGGGTGCCCGAGGCACGTCACCGGGTCTGCGTCCCGCGCATCGCGATAAGTGCGACCCGCCCGTTGCACATTTCACTGTCGCCGTTGCTCTCTCGTCGATGGGGCGTAGCGAGTGTAGTGGCGCAGACTTCCCCGTTCCGGGGGCGAACGACACTTCTTCTTTCATCGTGACTGCATGCGGGCGACCATTCCCGGGATGGAGTCATATGTCCGTCATGTCGACGAATGGCAGCCGAATACGACGTGCCGAGGCTTCGGGGCGCGAATTCCCGGAACCGGCCGGGCGGGCGCGGGAATCGGCTGGAATGCATGGGTCATTCGGGGCATGCCGGCCATTGCACCCCCCGAATCCCGGACGCGTCGCGGCCGCCGGTGCGTCACGATCCGACCCCGCGACGCCCGCCGGGGGCGACTCCCCGAAGCCAGGCCGACAATCTGTTGTGAGGATGTTCACGCACCGTCAGCCTCCCCTCCACCACACCTCGACCGAATCCCCCGCACACCGGCCGCCGGACGTTGGTTCGGGGCGTTCGGCCCTGCTGCGTGGGGGCCTGGCACGCGGTCATGCGCGCCATCCCACACCTCTGGCCGACGCCCCGGGCCGGTACAGTCGGACGTCGCGATCGACGCGAGACGACGTGGGACGGGGATGCGGGTGTCCGAGCACGAGATCGAGGACCTGGTCGCGGACTCGATCCGGGTTCTGGACTCGCACACCGCGCCCGACGATGCGCGCGTCCGGGACTGGTTCGTGGCGCTGTACGGATTCCAGGACGGATACGACTGCTCGTTCACGCACTTTCGCGTGCTGGACATCCTGCTGCGTCGCGGGCACACGTACCGCTTCCCGCTCGACCGGCACCCGGATCACGCCGCGCGCCCGGAACGCCTCGACACGCTGACCGAGTTCACCGGACTGCGTACCTTCGACGAGGATGCCCCCGACTTCGACGGATACCGGTCGTGGCTGGAAGACGGCTACGTCGACCCGCCGTTCCTCTACTGCGACGCCGGCACCGCGCTGTGGCGACGCATGGTCGACGCCGGCGAACTGCACGGCCTCGACGCCGTGCCGCCGCGCCGCGTCCGGCTGATCGACGTGGTCCGCGAGATCGCCGTGGCCGCCGAGCGGGAGCAGGACGCCGAACTCGTCGGCCTGTGGTACGCGTTCGGCTGCGCCACCCTCGTCGGCGGCCCCGCGGGCTGCCCGTTCGACGTCGACGAACTCGCCGAGATGCCCGCCGTCCGGGACCTGCGCGCCGTGGTCCGGCGCACCGACGCCCTGCCGATCGCCCGACGATCCCCGTACGCGGCGCCCGTCGAAGACACCGACGACGAGGATCTCGAAGCCTGGTGGTGGCGGCTGTAGTTCGGCATTCGGGCGGGCCGTGGGCGGGCCCGGCCGGGCCCGCCCACGCCCACGCTCAGTCGCCGGTGAGGATGACCAGGCGGCGGGTCGCCCTCGTCATGGCGACGTAGCGGTCGACCGCGCCCTCGATGCCGCTGCCGAAGGTGTCCGGTTCGATCAGGACGACCAGGTCGAATTCGAGGCCCTTCGACAACTCCGGGGTCAGCGAGTGCACGCGGGGCGACGAGCGGAACGTGGGATCGCCGATCACGCAGGCGATTCCCTCGTCGTGCGCGGCGAGCCAGTCGTCGAGGATCGAGGTCAGCTCCGACGTGGAGCCGTACCCGACCGGGATGCCACTGGTGCGGATGGAGGTGGGCACGTTGGCGTCCGGAAGCACGGTCCGGATGACCGGCTCGGCCTTCGTCATGATCTCTTCCGGCGTGCGGTAGTTGATGCTCAGCGACGCCATGGTGATCCGGTCCAGACCGACCCGCTCCAGCCGCTCCCGCCACGACTCGGTGAAGCCGTGCCTGGCCTGGGCGCGGTCGCCGACGATGGTGAAGCTCCGGGAGGGGCAGCGCAGCAGCAACATCTGCCATTCCGCGTCGGTCAATTCCTGCGCCTCGTCCACGACGATGTGCGCGAACGGGCCGGCGAGCAGGTCGGGTTCGACGCGGGGCCCGCCGGACTCGTCGACCAGGGAGGTGCGCAGGTCCTCGCCGCGCAACATCGTCACCACGCCCTCGCCGTCGTCGTCGGCCGCCACCAGGGCGTCGACGACCTGCGACATGTTCTCGCGTTGGGCCGCGAGGGCGGCCCGCTGCCGTCGCATGCGCCGGGACGCCTCGGGGTCGCCGAGCCGCAGCCGCGCCGCGTCCAGCAGGGGCAGGTCCGACACCGTCCAGGCGTCGGCCTTCTCGCGCTGCAACCTCCGTACGTCGTCCGCGTCGAGCCACGGGGCGCACATGCGCAGGTAGGCGGGTACCGTCCACAGGTCGCCGACCACGTCGGTCGCTTCGAGCAGCGGCCAGGCGCGATTGAAGGCGGCGAGCAGTTCCCGGTTGCGTTGCAGGGACCGGCGCAACAATTCCGGCGAGGCCTCGTCGTCGTCGTGCTTGTCGACCAGGATCGTGAGCAGTTCCTCCCAGATCCGGTCCCGGGCGTCGTTGTGCGCTATCCCGGGTTCGGCGGCCTCGAACGCCTCGGCCCAGTCGGCGACGGTCAGCCGGATGTCGGACCAGTGCGTGGTGACCGTCATGCCCTTGGTGGGCGGCTCCTCGTAGAGCGCGACGGCCTTCTCGATCGCCCGCACGAGCCGCGCCGACGCCTTGAGGGCGGCCACCTCGGGATCGGTCTCCGCGGCCGCGCCGGCCCCTTCGGGGAGCAGGTCGCGCAGGGTGCAGGTCTGTACGCCCTCCTCGCCGAGACTGGGCAGGACGTCGGCGACGTAGTTCAGGTAGGGCTGGTGCGGGCCGACGAACAGCACGTTGCCCCGGCGGTGGCCCAGGCGCGGGTCGGCGTAGAGCAGGTAGGCGGAGCGGTGCAGGGCGACGACGGTCTTGCCGGTCCCCGGTCCACCGTCGACGACGAGGGCGCCGGCGGAGCCCGCGCGGATGATCGCGTCCTGATCGGCCTGGATGGTGCCCAGGACGTCGCGCATCCGGGGCGAACGGTTGCCGCCCAGGCTTGCGATGAAGGCCGACTGGTCGTCGAGCGCGGCGTGGCCGACGATGCCGTCGGTGGTGAACACCTCGTCCCAGTAGTCGTTGATCCGGCCCCTGGTCCAGCGGTAGCGACGGCGGCTGGCGAGCCCCATCGGGTTGGCGTGGGTGGCGCCGAAGAAGGGTTCGGCGGCGGGGGTGCGCCAGTCGATCAGCAGTCGGCGGCCCGCGCTGTCGGTCAGGCCCAGGCGTCCGACGTACACGGTCTCGCCGGCCGCGTCGACCATGTGTCCCAGGCACAGGTCCAGACCGAAGCGACGCAGGGCGCGCAGGCGTGAGGTCAGTCGGTGGATCTCGATGTCGCGGTCCATCGCCGCCCGCCCCTGGCCGCCCGGCGACCTGCGCTCGGTGTCGAGGCGGTCGGACAACTCGGCGATCTGCTCGTCCAGGCAGGTCGCGATGGCCGCGAAGTGCCGCTCGTCGTCGGCGATCAGCGCCGGGTCGGCCTTGGCGGCGAGGCGGTCGGGGAGGTCGAACGCGCTGGTGGTGACGGGGTTCACGGCTTCGGCTCCGATCCGAGGTCGCGGGGCGACCGTGGTGCGTGGCGGGTTGCGGCTCGACGGTTGTGCGCGCCGCCGCGGCGGCCGACCGCGGCCGCCGGGTCGAACAGGGCCCGCCGGCCGATCTCGCCGATCCGGTCCTGCGACGGCGGCTCGTCACCCGTGACCCTCGTCCGTACCGGCCGGGCCGGCGGCACGCCGACCGGGGCCGGCCGGTCGGCGAAGTCCGGTGGCGCGCACAGCACTATCTCCGCGCCGGGTTCTCGCCATCGCACCGCGAGTCCCGACACCGGCTCGACGTCCCCGCGCGACTCGAACGTCGACAACAACACACGCACTTCTCGGCTCACCCATTTCCGCAGATCCCGGCCGGGGCTTCGGCTCAGGTCGATGATTGTGCGGTACGACGGGGGCCTTGCCGCAAGGCCCCCGGTGCGCTATATGTTGGTTATGGCGAGGAGAGGGTTTCTCCTCGTCGTTTTTGTGTCCGCGACGTTTCCGTCGATTCTCCGTGCCGCGTCATCCGCCGGCGTCCGCGCCCCGTCGGCCGCGCGCCGTCATCGCCCACGCGGCCGGCACGGTGGCGACGAGCAGGATGCCGGCGGCGGTCAGGGCGTGTCGGGCGCCGACCGACGCGGGCTGTCCGGACGCGTCGCCGGTCAGGTAGACGCCGCCGACGATCGCGACGCCGAGGGTGCCGCCGAGTTGTTGCACGGCGTTGAGGAGGCCGGCCGCCGAGCCGGTCTCCTGCGGGGAGAGCCGGCGCAGGGCGGCGGTGAAGAACGGCGGGGTGAACAGGCCCACGCCGAGCCCGGCCACGGCCAGCGCGAAGGGCAGGCCGCGCGGATAGTCGTCGGCGGGCGCCACCCGGTAGGCGAGGACCGCGGCGACCAGGCCGACGGCGAGGAAGGCGATGCCGGCGTGCAGGACGCGGACGCCGTAGCGGGGCACCAGGATGCCGCCGGCCGCCCAGGAGGCGACGGCCAGGCCGGCGGACCACGGCAGGAGGGTGAGGCCGGCGGTGAGCGGACCCCGGTCCAGGCCCAGTTCCAGGTGCAGCACCACGGTGATCATCACCCCGTTCACGACCGCGAAGAACAGTGTGGAGGTGGCCAGAGCGGCGGGGAACGCTCGACCGCGCAACAGGGACGGTTCGACGAGCGGGGCGCGACCGGCGGCGGTCGTGCGGCGCTGGTGGACGACGAACCCGGCCAGGACGAGCACCCCGAGCGCGGCGGCGGCCCACGCGCCCGCACTCGGCGCACCGCTGCCGCCGGCGAGCGGGCAGACCAGCAGCGCGGTGCCGATCGTGGCCAGTGCGGTGCCGGACGGGTCGAGGCGGGGGCGCACGGGCGCGCGGTCCTCGCGCAGACGCGGGGCGATCAGCAGCACGGCCGCCGCGAGCGGCACATTGACCACGAACACCGCACGCCACGAGGTGCCGAACAGGTCGGCGTGGGTGAGCACGCCGCCCGCCACCGGGCCGAGCACCGCGGACAGACCCATCACCGGGCCGATCGTGCCCAGCGCCCGGGGGAGTTCGGCGCCCTCGAACATGGCGCGGATCAGCCCGAACGTCTGCGGGACGATCAGCGCGGCGGCCACACCCTGCGCCGCGCGCATGCCGATGAGCACGCCCACGTTCGGGGCGAGCGCGCAGGCCAGCGAGGTGGCGGCGAACGCGGTGACGCCGACGCGGAAGACGCGGCGCCGGCCGGCGATGTCGCCGAGGCGGGCGGCGGTGAGCAGGCCCAGGGCGAAGGTGAGAGTGTAGGCGGCGCTGTACCAGGGGATCGCGGCGGCCGGGCCGCCGAGGTCGGCGTGGATGACGGGGCCGGCGACCTGGACGATCGTGGCGTCGAGGAGGTTCATCGCCTCGGCGACGAGCAGCGCGATCAGGGCGGTCCAGCGCCACGGATAGGCGCCGAGGGCCGGCCGGTCGGGCGCGGTGGTGATGGGGTCGCCGCAGGGGGCGGTCGGATGTTCGGACATGGGTTCCCCGCGGGTGGTGTGGTGTCGGGATGCGCGGGCCGCCGGATCGTCCTCGTCCGGTGCGCCGTGCGATCACCACCCTGGCTCCGCTCCGGCTCCCGGTTCCATTTCCGGGCATCGGATCGTCGATTCCATCCATCCGACTCGGCTATTTTATGAATCATGCTCGAACCGGACGACCTCGATCGCGGCCTGATCCACGCCCTCCATACGGACGCACGCGCGCCGTTCACCCTCATCGCCGACGTCCTGGGCACGTCGACGCAGACCGTGGCCCGCCGCTACCGTCGCCTGCACGCCGAGGCCGGCCTGCGCGTGATCGCCCTGCCGAGCCCGCGCAGCACCCGCGCGCACCAGTGGTTCGTGCGGTTGACCGCCGCCACCCGCACCGCCCACGACATCGCGGTCGCGCTGGCCCGCCGCGCCGACACCTCGTGGGTGCGGCTGACCTCCGGCGGTACCGAGATCGTCGCGATCATCCACACCCCGCCCAGTGGCCCCGACGCCCACTCCCTCCTCCTGCGCGACATCCCGCGCACCGCCGGCATCACCGCCGTCTCCGCGCACTACCTGCTGCACACCTACCTGGGCGGGCCCACCCCGTGGCGTGGTCGGCTCGGCACGCTCACCCCCGAACAAGAGGCCCGGCTGCGCGGCCACGACCTCCCGGCCGGCCCGACGCACGACGAGCCGTACCCGTTCACCGACGCCGACCTGCGCCTGCTGGCCGCCTTGCGCGAGGACGGCCGGGCCGGCTATGCGGAACTGGCCGCCGCGACCGGCTCCACGCCCGCCACCGTCACCCGTCGGCTGACCGAACTACGGGCCCGCGGGGCGGTGTTCTTCGACATCGACATCGAACCGGCCGTACTCGGCGCCACCGTGTCCGCGCTGTTGTGGATGCAGGTCGCCCCCAGCCGCCTCGACGAGGTCGCCCACGTGTTGGCGGGCCACCCCGAACTCGCCGTCGTGGCCGCCACCACCGGTCCCACCAACCTGGTCGCACACGCCCTGTGCCGCGACGCGGAGGACCTGCACCGATACCTGATCCACCGGCTCGCCCTGGACGCCATCACCCGGATCGAGACCGCACCGGTCCTGCGCACCTACAAGGCCGCCGCCACACTGCGCGCCTGACCCGGCGATCCGCCTCCCCCCTCTCATCCCCTCTCATCCCTTCTCATCCTGTTCGCCGATGGGGATCCACACCGTCCCCGCGCGTGTCGGTCACCGTCAGTAGGTTCGTATCCGTACCCGCCGATCGTTTCCGACTCGGCGTGGAATCCCCCTCGGCGCAAAGGAGATGGTGTGTTGTCGGCATGGGAGGAGTCGAGCGTGGCGCGGGTGTTGCCACCCGCTCGGCCGCGCAAACTCGCCAAGGTGCCGTTCGTCGAACTGGCCGACGGGCGCCTTCAGGGTGTGGTGTCCAGCGGTTCGGACATCGGGCGGGTCTACGTGTCCTCGGTCGCCGCCGGGGACTTCGCGTTCACGTGCAGTACCAACAACAACCGCCCCTGCGGCGGCGCGCACGGCAGGTTCTGCAAGCACATCGAAACCCTGATCGGCGAGGCGGTGCTGCAATACGGCGCCGAACGTGTCGCCCGCTACCTGCGGGTCGAGATCGTGGACGGGCAATCCGAGGCGTGGCACATCACCAGGACCATGAGCACAACCCGCCCGCCGCAGGGGGACAAGACGGCCGCCGCCCCCGTGTTCAGCAGGTTCCTGCGCCACTTGGCCTACCTCGAACTCGTCCCCACCACCGCGCCGCTGCCGGAGATGCAGTGGTTCCCGCCGACGCGGGCGGTGGCCTGATGCGCGCCGACCTGCTCGTCGAACCCGTCGACGGGCTCGACGAAGTCCTGGCCGTGGTGGACGCCTTCGACCGCACCCTCGTCGGCGGCCTGCTGCGCCCCCACCCCACCCAGGCCGGCGCCCTGGCCGAACTGGCCGCCGCCGTCGCCGGTACACCCCTGGCCGGCCGCGTCGCGGAGGCGGCCGAGAAGGCGGCGGCCGGCACCGCGAGCGAGGACCACCTCGTCGCCCTCGCCGCCGCCCGTACCGCACTCCTGGGCGCCGCCCACGACGCGCTCGTCGCCCGCGCCGACGAGGCGATCGGGCGCGGGCGCGGCGAGGAAGCGCAAGCGGTCCCGGCGGGGGAGGGGGAGTCCGTCCCGAATCTGCTCGTCGCCGCCCGCACCTGGCTCGCCGACCTGGCCCGCGCCGGGTGGCAGGGCATCGACCACGACCTGATCGCCGACTCCGCGCCGGTCGTCTTCGCGATGTTGCCCGACCCGACACTGCGCCGCCTCGCCACGCTGCTCGACGGGTTCTCCGCCGAACTGGCCGCGTCCTGCCCGGGGGCGACTCTGGAGCGCATACCGCTGCGCCGCTGGGCCGACCTGTGGTCGCGCGCCCTGCTGTCGACCCGGCCGCGGGTCGACGCCGGACCGGCGATCGGCACGGCCACCGGGCGACTGCTGCCGCTGGGCGTCGACGTCCACGAGCACCCGACCGCCGCACAGGCCCAGATACACGCGGTCTTCGAACCCGCCGACGGGAGCCCCTCGCGCCTGGTCCGGGCGAGCGTGTCGGTACCCAAGCCGGACACGGTCGTCGGGGTCGGCGTCTGGCAACTCCTGCGCCCCCACCTGTCGTTGCTCACCGCCGCGGGCGAGGGCCGGGCGATGGATCTGACCGACATGCCGATCACCGCCGAGGGCGACCTGATCTGGGACGACGCTCGCGCGCGCACCGGCGAGCCGGCCGACGCCTTCGCCACCGCCCGGGTCGCGCTGCCCACCGCCGTCGCGGCACCGACCGCGCCGCTGGACCGGCACCCGACGCGGATCGCGATCCCGGTGTTCCTGGAGGGGTACGCCCTCGCCGAGGACGGAGCACCGGCGCTGATCCTCGCCGGACACCGCTTCCCCCTCGACGTGGACCGTATACCGGCCGCCGGCCCGCTCACGCCCGAGGCGGTCGCCGGCTCGACCGCGTGCATCGGGCTGCTGCGCTGGGACGCCGGGGCGTTCCGGGTCCAGCCGCTGGCCGTCGAGACCACCGTCAAGAAGAAGACCGTCGCGCTGCACGCCGGCGCCTGGGCCGGGGGCACCACCGACAAGCTCGGCGTCAAGGCCGAGAAGGCCGCCACCGAAGCCGTCGCCGCACTGCGCGAGCGGGCCGGAAAGCTGCTGCGGAAATGACCGATTCCACAGCCGAGGGCATCGAACCCACCACCGAGGGCACCGAACCGGCCGCCCGCCCTGCGGCGTCGGCCGACGACCCGAACGAGAACCGCCGCCAAGTGCTGTATTGGCGACTGCTCGCCCGACTCTTCGATTCCGAGGAGCAGGCCGCCCTGGAATCGGCCTCCGTGGCCGTCGTCGAGGACATCGGCCTGCCCGCCGAACTGCTCGACCCGCGCGCCTCGGTCGACTCGATCGTGCAGCGACACCCGGACCTGGCCGCCGAGTTCGACGGCCTGATGGTGCCCGACGCGGACGAGGGCGGCCGCGATCGAGCCGCCGAGGTGCGCCGCGCCGCGATGGTGTCCAAGGTGCTGCTCAACGTCCTTGCCACCGGCTCCGGCACGGTCAGCGCCGGGCAGTTGGCCGGCTGGCAGTCCGACGCCGGTTGGCTGGAGCGCGCCTTGGGCTGCAAGCCGGGGCAGTTGCGGGGCGGACGCGGCGGCGGTGCGGGCGCGGGCGTCTCCCCGACCGGCACCGGCGGCGCCGGCGGCACGCCCGACCTCGGCACCCTGATCCCCGAGATCGGCCCCGAACTCGCCGCCATCGAAGCCGATCTGGTCAAGCGTATGCGGTTGCGCGAAGTCCTCGCCGACCCGGCGCTCGCCGCCCGGCTGACCCCCAGCATGTCGCTGATCGAGCAACTGCTGCGAGATAAGGACAACCTCTCCGGCGTCGCCCTGGCCAACGCCAAGGCGTTGATCCGCCGCTTCGTCGACGAGGTCGCCGAAGTCCTGCGCACCCAGGTGGCCAAGGCCTCCGTCGGCACCCTGGACCGGTCGCTCCCGCCCAAGCGGGTGTACCGCAACCTGGACCTGGACCGCACCATCTGGAAGAACCTCACCAACTGGAGCCCGGAGGAGGAACGGCTCTACGTCGACCGCCTCTTCTACCGCCACACCGTCCGCAAGACCACACCCTCGCGGCTGATCGTGGTCGTCGACCAGTCCGGTTCGATGGTCGACTCGATGGTGAACTGCACCATCCTGGCCTCCATCTTCGCCGGGCTGCCGAAGGTGGACGTGCACCTGATCGCCTACGACACCCAGGCGCTCGACCTCACGCCATGGGTGCACGACCCCTTCGAGACGCTGCTGCGCACCAACCTCGGCGGCGGAACCGACGGGACGGTCGCGATGGCGCTGGCCCAACCCAAGATTGCCGAACCGCGCAACACCGTCGTGGTGTGGATCTCCGACTTCTACGAATGGCACACCGACCCCCTCTTCGAGAGCATGGCCGCCATTCATCGCTCGGGGGCCAAGTTCATTCCCGTGGGCTCGGTGACCAGCTCCGGCCGGGCCAGTGTCAACCCCTGGTTCCGGGAGCGGTTCAAGGACCTCGGCACGCCGGTGCTCTCCGGCCACATCCGCAAGCTCGTGCACGAACTCAAGACGTTCCTCGGCTAGAAAGGCCTCTCATGTCCGACCTGTTGCGCGCCCCCGCCGAACTCAAGTACGCCGAGGAACTGGACTGGCTGGAGTCGATCGACACCGGCCCCAAGCCCTTCACCTGGCGCTTGTCCCCGAAGATGATCCGCCTGTTCGTGCTCGGCTCCGAGCGCTCCGACGGCCTCGACCGCGAGATCGCGCAGAAGTGGTTCGGCGACCGCGGCATCGTCGAGCGCGCCATCGTCACCCTCGCCTCCGACCGCGGCCTGCTGCTGATCGGCGACCCCGGCACCGGCAAGAGCTGGCTGGCCGAACTCCTCGCCGCCGCGATCTGCCGCGACTCCACCCTGGTCGTGCAGGGCACCGCCGGCACCACCGAGGACCACATCAAGTATTCGTGGAACGTGTCCATGGTCATCGCCAAGGGCCAGTCGCGCGAATCGATGATCCCCTCGCCGATCATGACCGCGATGGAGGCCGGCGCCATCGGCCGCTTCGAGGAACTGACCCGCTCCACCAGCGACGTCCAGGACGCGCTCATCTCCATCCTGTCCGAGAAGTACGTCTCCGTGCCCGAACTCGACGACGACGCCATCGTCTTCGCCAAGCCGGGCTTCTCGATCATCGCCACCGCCAATAGCCGCGACCGGGGCGTCAACGACCTGTCCTCCGCGCTCAAACGCCGCTTCAACTTCGTCCGCATCCCGGTGGTGACGAACAAGAAGAGCGAGGCGGAGATCGTGCGCTTCCGCACGGAGGAACTGCTGCGCCGCCACGAGATCGAACTCGAGGTGCCGCCGAACCTGCTCGACGTGCTCCTGCAGAGCTTCGCCGACCTGCGCGCCGCCGCGGCCGCCGCCCGCAGCGACGACGAGAAGCTGGAGTCGTCGCTGTCCACCGCCGAGCAGATCGGTGTGCTCGAAGACGCCATCCTGCACGGCAACTTCTTCGGCGAGCGGGCGCTGACCGCACACACCCTCGCCGCCTCGCTGGTCGGCTCACTGGCCCGCCGCGAGCCGGAGGACCTGGCCATCATCAACAAGTACCTGCACGGCGTGGTCGAGCCGCGCGGCAAGGAGGAGGGCGGCGCGTGGCCGGAGTTCCTGGAGGGCGGCCGCTCGGCGATCGCGAGCCTGTCGTGAGCGGCCCGCCCGAGGGCGCCTTCGACGCCCTGCGCAGTCAACTCCGCGAAGCCGCCGCCACGTTCGCCGACGGACCCGACGCCTTGGGCGAGATCCTGCTCGGCATCGTCGACGACGTCGACCGCGCCGTGCGCGAACCCCTGGAGATCTTCCCCGTCTGCCATCACTCGCCCGCCTCCGCCACCGCCATGGCCCGCAGGCTGCGGGAGAAGCAGCCGAAGGTGGTCTACCTCGAACTGTGCGAGGACATGGCGCCGTTGCTTCCCGAACTGCGCAATTGCACGCTGCCGGTGGCCGTCCAGTCCTTCGCCGCCGAGATCGACGGGTTCCCGCTCGACTGGGCGCCGTTGTCCGTGATCGCGCCGATCACCGAGGCGTCGGCCGAATACCAGGCGATCGCCTACACGTTGGACACCCCCGGTACCGAACTGGTCCTGGTCGACCGCTCCTCGGACCACGTGTTCCAGTGGGAGCCGCGCGCGGGCGAGGGGGCCGCGCCCGCCACGCCCGCCGACCCGGACGCGCCGCCGGCCGAGGAGGAGAGCGCGCTGCACGGCGACTCCGTCGGCCTGGAGATCGGCGACCTGCGCCCGCGCTTCGCCGAACTGGAGGAACACCTGCTGCGCCAGGGCCGGGTCCGGCACTGGTCGGAGTGGTGGCACCAGTACGTCGAACTGCCGCTCGGCGACTGCGACCACGACACCTACCGGCAGGTCATGCTGCTGATCGGCAGCCTGTTCCGCCGGCTGGCCCCGGGCGACGCGCGCCGGGTGCGGGTGGACGAGGACCGCGAGCGCTACATGTGGACCCGGATGCGCGAGCACCTGGCCGCGAGCGGCACCGACCCCGCCGACTGCCTCTACGTCTGCGGCGCGTTCCACGCGGCCTCCCGGGTCGAGGAGTTCGGCGTGCACGGTGCCGACACCTTCGAGATAAGCCCGCGTACCGCGACCACTTGGCTGCACGGGCTGATCCCCTCCAGCCACGCCGCGATCGAGGCGCAGTTCGGCCTCGCGGCCGGCTCGGTGACGATCGCCGCCTCGGTATGGGCGAAGAACCTCACCCGCGGCGGGGTGAAACCCTTCCGGCTCACCGGGCAGGCAGGGGCGAGGAAGAAGAGCACGAAGCCCGCGAAACGCGCCGCGTCGGCGATCGTCCCGGCCGGCGGCGCGCAGGGCCCGTCCGCGTCGCCCGTCCCGTCCGCCGACAAGCTGTCCGGGTTCCTGCGTCGTGCACCGGTCCTCGACCGGTTGGACGAGGAGGAACTGCTCGGCTGGTCCGTGGACATCGTGCGCGCCGCACGCCGCAACGGCTACCTGGCCTCGACCGCCGACGCGATCGCCGTGTTCGAGACGTCGATTCTGCTGGCCGGGCTGCGCGACCGGGCCAAGCCCACGCCGTACGACTTCCAGGACGCGGCGATCACCTGCATCGAGAAGGACCGGGTGCCCGGCCGGCGCGACGTACGCCGGCTCGTCGAGATCATGATGGGCGGCGACCGGATCGGCCGGGTCGGCTACGACGCGCTGCCGCCGCTGGCCCGCGACGTGCACGACCGGCTCGCGCCCCTGGGCCTGAGACTGGAACAGCGCGGGGTGCGGCGGGCGTTGCTCGACATCGCCGGGCAGCCCGAACTGGAGCGATGCTCCGACGTGTTGTGGATGCTGCGCTACCTGATGCCGCCGGGCGCGGCCCGTCCGATCATGGGCGAGCGGCGGCTCGGCGAACGCTCCATCCAGGAGTCGTGGGACCTGGCCCTGGGCACCCACCAGCGGGCGCTGATCGAACTCGGCTACGAGGGCGTCAGCATCGAACAGGTACTGGAACAGCGGCTGCGGCGCGCGGCATACGGGCCGAACGCGACCACCGCGAACGTGTTGGCGGCGGTCGAGGACGCCACGCTGTACCTGCGCAGCCGCCGACTCGCCGACGAACTGGGCACGCGGGCACTGGAGGTGCTGGCCACCGAGCGCAGCGTCGACGGCGCGCCGGAGGTGCTGCGCCGGGTGCGCCGGTTGCTGGCGTACTACCGGACCGGCGAATCGGTGTTGCCGTCGTGGATCGAGTCGTTCGTCAAGACCGGATACGCGCACTACTGCACGCTGTTGCCGACGGCGTTCGCCGACGAGGACGCGACGCTGCGGCAGGTCGCCGCGACGCTGGGGTTCCTGTTCGGCATGGAGAGCCTGGCGCTGTCCCTGGGCTGCGACCGAACCCAGCTGGAGCTGGCGGTCGCCCAGTCCCACCCGGAGGAGCCGTCGAAGGTGGCGCTGCTGTGGGCGGGACAGGTCCACCTCGGCCGGCTGCCCCGGATGGAACTGCGGGCGCGCTGCGACGAGTTGCTGGGTAATCCGCTGGTACTGCCGGCCTACCCGCGCTACCTGAGCGGGTTGGTGTACGCGTTGGAGCCGGTGCCGGCGCTGACCGACTTCGTGGTGGAGGCGGTGTCCAACGCCTTCGCCCGCTTGCCGGACTCGGTCCTGTTGCCGTGGTTGCCGACCCTGATCGGTACGCTGCGCGCCGGCGGCGCCGAGTTCGCGCCGCTGCTGATCCGCGAGGCCGGGCGGATCTTTCCGGGCCGGCTGGCCGCGCTGGACGAGTGGGTGCCGCCGTGGCGGGCCCAACCGGCCGCGGCATCGGTGTCCCGGGTCCCGGGCGGGGCACGTGGCCTGTCCCTGCTCGTCGCGCATCCGCACACGTGTGACGTGGTGGCGCGGTTGCTGGGCTGCGAGGACACGTGGGAACAGGGCGCGGGAGAGGAGCCGCGGGGTGCGGCCCTGCTCGGCCGGTATCCGGCGACGGCGGAGGCGGTCGAGGCGCTGTTGGCCGGCTGAGCCGACGGCCGGTCGGCCGGGGACCGGTACGAACGACCACGGCCGGGTGGGGGACGGTTCGTCACCGTCCGCACCCGGCCGTGTCGGGTTCAGGAGCCGCTTCCGGGCCGGTTCTCGGCACTGTCGGCGTAGCCGGCCAGGCCGTCGGCCATCCGTTGCATGAAGCGGGTCAGATACCACCGCCAGAACGGACCGGAGAGCGGCAACTTCGGCTCGAAGATCGCCGACCAGGTGATGTCGGTGCCGCCCGCGGGCGCCGGAATGAGGTCGACGGTTCCGCGGAAGGACCGGAACAGGCCGCCTTCGTTCGTGTAGCGGAAGTGCCGGTCGGCGACCAGGTGGACGATGCGTTCCCGGGCGGCCCCCCGGCCGGTCCGGAAGACCCGGACGTCGCCGACCTGCTGTGGGGCCGCGGGATCGCCGTCGCCCTCGACGGCGGCGGAATCGATCGGCGACCACTGCGGCCAGGTGGCGGCCCGGAGGAGGACCGCGAAGACCGCGTCGGGGCTCGCGGGGGAATGGGAGGTCACGAGGTAGGTGTAAGGCACGTCGTCACGCTAGGACGGCGCCGGCGGCCCGGGCCATGCGCCGGATTGCCCTCCCTTCGCGGAAATCTTGCGGTACTGCGACGGGCGCACCCCGACCTGCGCCAGGAAGGCCGAGGACAGGCTGCCGGGCCCGGCGAAGCCGCAGCGCTCGGCGACGCACGCGATGGTGAGGTCGGTGCCGTCGAGCAGCCGCCGTGCGTGTTCGATCCGCAACCGGGTGAGGAACGCGTGCGGGGTCTCGCCGGTGGTGCGGCGGAAGACCCGGATGAAGTGGTAGACGCTCAGATGTACTTCGGCGGCGAGATCGGCCACCGTGAGGGGATGGGCCAGGCGCTCGCGCATGATGGCGACGGCCCGCCGGACCGCCGAGGGTTCGCGGCCGGGGACCCGCTGCTCCCGGCCCCGGGCCAGCAGGTGGGTCACCAGGACCGTCGCGGCCGATTCCGCGTAGACGTCGGTCGCGCCCGCGACGGTCGGCAGAGCGCGTACGACCTGTTCGACGAGGGTGTCACCCGCGGCCAGCCCGCCGGCCATGGCCTCGAAGTCCGGTTCGGGCCCGCCCAGTTCGGCGGCCACCCGGATCACGGTCGCGCGTGGCACGTGTACCTGTACGGTCCGCATCGGCGGTGTCGCACGGTAGCTGCGCACGGTGGCCTGGCCCGGGAGCATCAACTCCAGGCGGCCCGGCATCCAGCGTCGGCGGGTGGGCTTTCCGCCGGCGCGGATCCGCATGTCCGCCGCACCGCTCGTGTAGAGCACGAGATGCAGATCGGCGACTCCCGGCAACGGGAAATCCTCCGCCTCCCGCGCGTGCGTGAAGCTCTGTACCAGCAGCGAGCGCCAGCCGGCGTCCTGCCAACTACAGAACGTGCGGCGCACGACGCCGTCCATGTCGACGTCGGTATACGGCGCAAGGTCGAAATCGGACGAGTCGAACACCGCACGATTCTCGCATCCCCCGACGCGTCGCCGAAGGTGTCCGACCCGTCGGGTCGGGCAGAGGAGAGGTTCAGGCCGCCTCCGGGCCTGCCGGGTTCACGTCGCATCGCCGGACGAGAGGGCATCATGCAGATCGCTGTCACCACCCCGACCGGGAACGTCGGCCGGCACGTCGTCGCCATGCTGGTCCGCGCCGGGCTCCGGCCGCGTGTCCTGCTGCGCGATCCCGGCCGACTGGCGCCCGAGCTGCGCGACCACGTGGACGCGGTACGGGTCGACCAGTTCGAGGCCGACACGGTGGTGGCCGCCACCGAGGGCGTCGACGCGCTGTTCTGGGTGGATCCGACCACCGGCGGCGAGGACCCCCTGGCCGACTATGCCCACGCCACGGACAGTGTGGTCCACGCCGTCACCGACAACCGGATCGGCCGGGTCGTCTTCCAGAGCAGCGTGGGCGCCGAGAAACGGCACGGCGCCGGTGAGATCGACGGCCTCGCGCACACCGAGGCCGCGCTGGACCGGATCGACGTCGACGTTACCCATCTGCGCTGCGGCTACTTCTTCACCAACCTCGAACTGCAACTCGACGCCCTGCGTGCGGGCACCCTCGAGGTGATCCTGCCGCTCGACCAACCCATGGCCTGGGTGGCGCCCCGCGACATCGCCGAGGTCGCGGTCACCCGGCTGCTGTCTCCCGACTGGTCCGGGCACCGCGTACGCGCCGTGCACGGTCCGGCCGACCTCACCTGGCGGCAGGTCGGCGACATCCTCACCGCCGCCACGGGTCGGCGGATCGGCGTCGAACGGATCCCCGACGACGCCATGCGCGACCGGCTCCTCGGGGCCGGGATGACCGACGGGCTGGTGGAGGCGGTGCTCGGGATGTCGATCGGCCTTCGGGAGGACTTCGTGCCGGAACAGCCCCGCACCGTCGAGACCACCACCACGACCACGCTCGCCGCCTGGGCCTACGACCACCTCCGGCACCGGATCACCGACGCGTCGTAGCCGACATGGTCGATCGACACCCGGCCGGACCGGACGCGGCGCGTGTCCACGGGCCGGGCGGGATGATCTACTGGGCCCGGCAGAGGAGTTGTTCGGACGAAGGGTTCGCGTCGTGTTGATCGATCTCACCGGGAGGACCGCTCTGGTCACCGGTTCCACGCAGGGCATCGGGGCCGCGATCGCGAAGGGCCTTGCCGGAGCGGGAGCGGAGGTCGCCGTCAACGGACGGACGCCGGAATCGGTCGCGGCAGCCTTGGAACGGCTGCGCAAGGACGTACCGGAGGGTGAATTCCGGGCCGCGCCCGGGGACATCGCCGAGGACGAGGGAGCGGCGAGGGTGTTGTCCGCCGTCCCGTCGGTCGACATCCTGATCAACAACCTCGGCATCTTCGGGACCCGGCCGGCGTTGGAGATCGACGACGCCGAATGGCGGCGCTACTTCGAGGTCAACGTGCTCACCGCCGTCCGGATGACCCGCGCCTACCTGCCCGGGATGCGGACGCGCGGCTGGGGACGGATCCAGAACATCGCGAGCGACTCGGCGATCGCCACCCCGGGGGAGATGATCCAGTACGGCATGTCCAAGACGGCGCTGTTGGCGGTCTCGCGCGGCTTCGCCAAGGAGGCGGCCGGGAGCGGTGTCACGGTCAACTCGGTGATCGCCGGCCCCACGCACACCGGCGGAGTCGAGGACTTCGTCTACGAGCTGGTGGATCCCGCCCTGCCGTGGGACCGGGCGCAACGCGAGTTCATGCGGCTGCACCGCCCTCAGTCGCTGATTCAGCGGCTGATCGAACCCGAGGAAATCGCCAACATGGTGGTCTACTTGAGCTCCCCGTTCGCCTCGGCAACCACGGGCGGCGCCCTCCGCGTGGACGGCGGCTACGTCGACGCGATCACCCCCTGAGCCCGATCGACCGGTGCGCGGAGCGGGCGCGGGACGCGGGATGTCGTCCCGCATGGAGGCGGGCCGAAGATCCGGGGAGCGGGCCCCAACTGCCCGCTCCCCGGGGGCCAAAGGTCGGGCCCTACCCGACATCGACCTTCGGCGACCGCGAGAACCGGAATTCGATCCGGATCCGGCTCTCGGAGGGTATGACGTTGCGCGATCCGCGAGTGTGACGGGTCCGGGGAAAACTTCCGTTCGTGTTCCGTCGGAGGCGATCGACGCCTACCCGGTTCCCTCCCGGAGTTCGCGGCGGCGGCGCAACAGGGTGCGGCGGTGGGCGCGGGCGCGGTACAGGGGGCCGGCGGACGCGGCGACCGCCGTGGTCGCGGCGAGCGCGATCCAGCCGCCCACCACCCGGTCGTGGCCGTACAGCGGTCGGCGGGCGGTCAGCGCCCACGTGCCGAACGCGGCCGAGGCCGGGCCCACCACGATCGGCGCGGCGATCACGATGCGGGTGCGGGTCGGCAGGGCGCCCGTTTCGGTCGCCCGGAGCAGCGCGACGAACGCCGCGCCGCAACCGCCGGCCGGCCCCACCCCGAGGCCGCGCAGGCGCGAGCGCGGCCTCACCTCACCACACCGAGCGGCTCCCACCGCTCTCGCCGGGTAAGTCGGGTCCCGGCCCGGAAAGGTTTACGGGGCCGGCGGGGGGATTCGGCGGGATCAGGTCCGGATGAGGTGGCGGGGGAGGGCGTGGGCCTTGCGGCCCGTGGGGGTGGTGATGGTGCGGGCGGCGAGCAGGGCGTCGATCACGGCTTCCTCGACGCAGTCCATGGCGGCGGTGAACAGGGTTTCCAGGTGGGCCTGTTCGAGGTCCGTCCGGTGGTTTCGGGAGGCGGTGGAGAAGGCCAGGCCGTAGTCTCCGTTGCCGCGGCCGAGCGTGGCGCCGACGCGGCGGAGGGCGAATACGCCGCGGGCCGCGATGCGGGACAACTGCCGGGCGGTGCACGGGACGTCGACGGCCAGTACGACCACGCAGGAGCTGTGCGGGGCGGCCGGACCGGCGCTCGCCAAGCCCAGGCCGACCGGCGTCACCGATCGCCCGAGCAGGCGCAACTCCCCGTCCATGTCGGCCTGGACGAGCGCGCCCACGGTCGCCGCCCGGGCACCGAGCGACACCCGGCGCGACGCCGACCCGATGCCGGCCTTGAAGCCGAGGGCACACGCTCCCGCACCGCCGCCGACGCTGCCCAGTTCGACCGGCCCGTCGTGCGCGCTCGTCAGCGCGGCCGAGACGTGCTCCCGGGTGAGCGGCCGCCGAACCACCGGAGCCGGCCACGCGTCGTCGATCCCGCCGACCACCGGCGCGTCCGGGTGATCCGCGACCCGGCTCGGCGTGGAGGTGAGCAGAATCGGCGTCGCCAACTCGGCCCGCTCCACCATCTGGGTGACCCCGACCGACTTCCCGTGACCGCTGCCCAGGTACAGCCCCGCCGGCAACGACCGGGCCTCCCGCATCGCCGTCGGCACGATCGCGGTCACCCCGGAGCACACCCCCTCGGCCTCGTCCACGAGCGTCGTGTGCCCCACGAGCACGCCCGACACGTCGGTGATGGTGTTGTGCGGACCCGTCGCGAACCGCCCGACCCGATGCCCCGCGTCCCGGAACCGCAGCGCGCGCACCGGGTCTCGCTCTGCCTCGTTCACGGTCGACCCGGCCTTTCTCGGGGGAGCAACAACCCCGATTCTCACCGGCTCCCGGTCGTCGATCTCCGTCGTGGGGTCCCAATTTCGCCACGCCGTTTGGGGTCTTCCGCCAAAAAAGGACGCTCGGCGCCCGGGTGCGGACGGTGCGTGACGACGGCGGGATCGGTCAGCAGGCGCAGCGCGAGCGCGGCCTCGGAGCCGGCGGGGGGCTGTAGATCATCATGGTCGGGTCGGGGTCGTCCGGAGCGCGCATGGCCACGTAGTCGAGCGCGAGTTCGCCCAGTCGCGGATGCACGAACCGTTTGCGTCCACGAGTCTTGGCCCGGACGTGGTGGTCCGCCCACAGCCGGCGGAAGTCCCGGCTGGAGGCGGTGAGTTCGTCGATCAGGTTCCGCTCGGCCACCGGGATCGCGGGAATTCGGCGACCAGGGCACGGGCCGGTTCGTTCCAGGCCGGGATGTCCAGCCGGCGTCCGATGGGGTACGCGAGGGCGAGCGTGAGCGCCTCCAGGGCCTGGCGCAGCTCGGGCCCCACCTGTTGGCGATCGACGCGCGGCCCCGCTCGGTCAGGGCGACCAGGACCGCGCGTTTGGTACGAGGCGCACGCGCAGGTGTGGCACGCGTCGGCGCGGTGGGTGGCCCCGTCGAAGCCGCCCGCCGCGCCGACGGGGTGCTCAGCCCGTGATCACGGCGAGCGCGAACCCGTCCCACCCCTTGTCGCCGACCGTCTGCACGGCGGTGGCGTCCAGGCGGGGATCCTTGGCGAGCAGTTCGAGGGTCGTACGCACACCCTGGGCGCGCACACCGCCCGCCGCCGGGTCGAGAACGTCGCCGCCCAGCACGACGTTGTCCAGGACGATCACCGCGCCGACCCGGGCCAGCCGCAGGGACCACTCCAGGTAGTGCGGGTAGTTGTCCTTGTCGGCGTCGATGAACACCAGGTCGAACGGCCCGCCGTCCTCCGCCTCCAGGACCGGCAGCGTTTCCAGGGCCGGCCCGACCCGGACCTCGACCCGATCGACCAGACCCGCCCGCGCGATGTTGGCCCGGGCCACCTCGGCGTGGTGCGGCGCGTATTCGAGCGTGACCAGGCGGCCGTCCTCGGGCAGCGCCCGTGCGAGATGGATGGTGCTGTACCCGCCGAGCGTGCCGATCTCCAGGATGCGCCGAGCCCCCCGGATCCGGGCCAGGAGGTGCAGAAGCCGGCCCTGGTGCGCGGTGACCGCGATCGGCGGCAGACCCGCCGCGTCGCTCTCCCGCTGCGCGGCCCGCAACGCCTCGTCGTCGGCGCCGAGCAGATCGGTGAAGTATCCGTCCACGGCGCTCCATTGCTGCTGTGACACGAAGCAATTCCTCTCCTCGACCAAGCACGGAACCCCCGTCGCCCTCCGACGATGCCGGCCCGGTCCCACCCGGCACAGCCCCGGGCCCGCCGTCCGATATGCGATCGCAGAAGTTGGAAGGTGTCACGAACCTTCTTGACTCTATGATCTCATGAGCGTTATAACTTCTAACGAACGGCAAACCTGCTAAGCCAACGAGGGGAACGTCATGTCAGCCACCTCCGTCTCGCCCGCCACCACCGACCGGCGCGTGCCGCGGGCGGTCACCGTCTCCGCCTGGCTGGTCCCCGTCATGGTCCTGGCCCAATTCGCCCTGATCGCCGTCGTCCCGGTCGCCATCGCCCTGATCGGCGCCCTCACCCGCGTCGGCGACCGGTCGGTGCGCGCTGCGGCGGCGCTCGTGGCGGTGGCCTTCGCCGTCCCGCTCACGGTCTGGCTGGTGCGCCCCGACGGCGCCCAGAGCCTGTCCAAGGACATCCACCCCGTATTCGTGGCGCTGCTCGTCGCCGCGTCCGCAGCCCTCGTCACCGCCATCCACCGCCCCCGTCGACGCTGACCCCGCGCGGCGGGTGGCGCCGGCCCGCCGGGTCGCCCGTTCAGGGCCGGCCGTCGTCGGATTCCTCGGCGGACAGCAGGTCCGCCGTGGCGCCGTCGAGGGCCTCGGCCAGCTCGGTGGAGCGCGGGAGCATGGTCTTCTCGTACATCCCGACCGCGTCCGCGACGGTGGCGGCACTCGCGAGGGCGAGGGCGAGTTCGGTGGCGTCGAGCATCGCGAGGTTGACGCCGACGCCCAGCGGGGGCATCAGGTGCGCGGCGTCGCCGAGCAGGGTCACCGTCGGGTGGTGCGCCCAGGCGTGCGGGACAGGGAGCGCGAACAGCGGCCGGTCCACGTAGCGCCCGTCGTTGTCGGTGAGCATCCGGCGCAGGCTCGGCGACCAGCCGGCGTACTCGTCGAGGAGCAGCGCGCGGATGCCCTCGGTGTCCTCGATGGTGTGCCCGCTCGCGGCGATCCAGTCGACCGGGACCCGTCGGATGAGGTAGACGCGGATGTGGTCGCCGCTGTTGCGCTGGGCGAACATGCCGCGCTCGCCGTCGGCCGCCGCGGCGCTGCCCCGGCCGACCAGAGCGGCGATCTCCGGATGCCGCCGCTCGACGTCGGAGAAGTGGGCCTCCAGGAAGCCCGTCCCGGTGTAGGCGGGCACGGCGGGGGACACCGCCGGGCGCACTCGCGAGAAGGCGCCGTCGGCCCCGATGACCAGATCGGCCTCGACGGTCGTCCCGTCCGCGAAGCGCAACAGCCGGGGCCCGTCGGCGGGTCCGTCGATCGTGTCGAGCGCGTGGCCCCAGCGCACGGTGCCCGGGTGCAGGGACTCCAGGAGCAGTGCGCGCAGGTGGCCGCGGTCGATCTCCGGCTTGAAGAGTTCGTCGGCGGCCGGGACGTGATGGAAGGTGATCCGGCCGCTCGGGTCCAGCCTGCGCATCTCCTGGCCCTCGGGACGGGCCCGGGCGAAGAACTCGTCGAGCAGACCGGCCTCGCGCAGCGCGATCTGGCCGTTGTCGGCGTGCAGATCCAGGCTGCCGCCCTGGTCGCGCGCGTCGGGGCCCGGGTCGCGGTCGTGGACGGTCACCGCGATGCCGTGCCGCTGGAGGATGCGCGCGCAGGTCAGCCCGCCGGGTCCGGCGCCGATGACGCTGATCCGGGCGTGAGCGGGTGCGGGGGAGGTCATGGTGGTTCCCTTCGATGGCGGAGAGGGCTCGTCGGCCGAGCCGAGGCGGGGGAACTTCACCCGCTGCCCTCACGAAAGCAAACTAAGTTCAAAAGTGCAATGAGTCAACTTAGTCATCGATACAACCATCGGATACACTCAACCCATGACCGTCCCCCCTGCCGGCCGCCGTGAACGCAAAAAGGCGGCCACCCGGCGAACGATCGCCGACGCCGCACTGGAACTGTTCCTGGAGCACGGCTACGACCGGGTGAGCATCCGGGACATCGCCGACGCGGCCGACGTGTCCACGACCACGGTGTTCAAGCACTTCAGCGGCAAGGAGGCGCTGGTGTTCGACCAGGAGGAGGATCGGGAGGCGAACCTGGTCGCCGCGGTGCGGGGGCGGCCCGCCGGCCGCGACATCCTCGACGCGCTCCGGCGGCACGTGCGGGAGAACTTCCTCGCGGTCGCGACACATCCGCAGGCCGCCGGGTTCAGTCACCTCGTGGACTCCACGCCGGCGCTGCGCGCCTACGCGGAACGTATGTGGACCCGGCACACCGACGCCCTCGGCGCGGCCATCGCCGACGAACTCGGCGTGGACCACGACGACATCGCGTGTCGGGCACTGGCCCGGTTCGTGTTGGAGATCCCGACCCTGGCGCGCGGCCGGCAAGATCCCGCGGCCACCGTCGATACGGTCTTCGACATCCTCGCCCACGGCTGGCCGCCGCCGGGCAACCTGCGTGCTCCCCAGCGGAGTTAGCCCTCCGGAGCGCGCACGGGCGGCGGTGCGCGCGGGGCTCCCACACCTCGGCGGCCCCTGTCCCGAACGGAGGAGACAGGGGCCGCGCCCGGGCGTGCCGGCCCGGGAACGGGTCGGCTACTCCGTCACGTTCCGGCTGCCGCCCGCCTGGTCGTTGTCCTTGAGCGTGCCCCAGCCGTGCCAGCGGTCGATCCGGATCCAGGCGCTGACCCGGGCCCGTTCCCGCTGCGGGTAGGGCTGCCCGCCGTAGTGCCGGGACAACCGGTCGATGTCGGCCAGGTCCTTGTCGTCGCGGATGTCCTCGACGGTGCCGACGATGCTCAGGTGCGTGTACCAGTTGCCCTCGTCGAGCACGGTGAGCGAGACGCGGGGGTCGTTGCGGAGATGGTCGAGCCGCTTCCGGCCCTCGTCCAGGTTGATCAGGATGCGGCCGTCGTCCCATAGGTACCAGGTCGCGGTGGAGACGGGTTGGCCGTCGGGCCGGAGCGTGGTCATCACGGCGGGGTTGGGCTTTTGCAGCATCGTGATGGCCTGTTCGGGCAGCGGCGGCTTCGACATGAGTCCTCCTCGTCGCGGGTCCGGCCGCGGTGGGATGCGCGGCGACGTCGCCGCACCGGACCGCACCGAAACACTACCTCCGACCCGGTTCCCGGCCGGGCGCGCCGGGGCGCGTCGCCTACGCGTCCTCGCGGAGCCAGTCGCGGTAGCGCGTGGCCGCGAGACGGGCGTCGGGTCCGGGCACGAGCACGTCGCCGGGGACGGCCGCGAACATGCCGGCCGAGGCGTCGGTGACCACCGTACGGGCGTCCTGCCGGGCGGCCAGGGTGACCCGGCCCAGCTCGTCCAGGGTGAAGCGGTCCGGGCCGGCGATCTCGCGGATGCCCCGCAGCGGGGCGCCGACGGCGACGTCGACGATCGCGGCCACGACGTCCGCGGCGGCGATCGGCTGTACGGGGGTGGCCGGCAGTCGTACCGTCTCGTCGTCGGAGGACCAGGACATGACCGCGTCGACGAACTCGAAGAACTGGGTGGCGCGCACGATCGAGTACGGCGTGGGGCCCTCGCGGAGCAGTTCCTCCTGGAGGGTCTTGGCCCGGTAGTACACCAGCTCCGGCACGCGGTCGACGCCGACGATCGACAGGATCACCTGGTGCCGCACACCGGCCTTCGCGCCCGCGTCGAGCAGGTTGGTCATGGTCGTGCGGAAGAAGTCGGGCGACTTGTCGTCGAACGTCGGCGAGTTCGTCAGGTTGACCACGACCTCGGCGCCCTCCAGGGCCTCGGCCAGGCCGGCGCCGGTGATCAGGTCGACACCGGTGGACGGCGCCGCCGGCACGGCGTCGTGCCCGAGTTCGGTCAGTTGCCGGACCACCTGCGAGCCGATCAGTCCGGTACCGCCGACGATTGTGAGCCTCACGGTTGCCACCTTTCACCGAGCACGCACGGGCGCGCGTCGGGGCACGGGGGAGCACGGGGAGCGCACCCCAAACTCGGATACGTCTTGTCCGCGATAATACTCGGATACTCTTCATCCGAGTCAACCGGAGAGGATGCGGGGCATGAAGTTGTCGGGCGGGGTGGAGTCGGCGCTGCACTGCTGCGTGGTGCTCACCACGACCACCGAGCCGGTACCCGCCGCGCGGCTCGCCGAACTGCACGGCGTCTCCGGCAGCTATCTCGCCAAACAGCTCCAGGCGCTCTCCCGCGCCGGGCTCGTCGGCTCCGTGCAGGGCAAATGCGGCGGGTACGTGCTGACCAGGAGCGCCGAACGGATCACCGTCCTGGACGTGGTCACCGCCGTGGACGGTGCCGAGCCCGCCTTCGTCTGCACCGAGATCCGCACCCGGGGCCCGCTGGCGATGCCGCCCGAGGCCTGCACCCGGCCCTGCGCGATCGCGCGGGCGATGGCCGAGGCCGACGCGGCCTGGCGCGCGGTCCTCGGCTCGATCACCATCGCGGATCTGGCCGAAGGTGTCGACGAGGACTTCGGCCCCGCCGCCCTGGCCGGCATCCGCACCTGGCTGCACGCCCCCCAGACCGCCGCCGGGCCACCGTCCGCCGACTGAGAATCCGCCGCGCCCGCGCGAGCGGTCAGCGCGCGTCGGCGCGGCGCAGCGTCGTGGGCAGGAAACCCCCGCCGTCGACCTCGAACGCGTAGCCCCGGGTGAAGTAGGGGACGTTGCTGTCCATGAAGGTGATCACATCGATCCGCTTCATCAACTCCTCCTCCGCCGCGGTCCATTCGGCGCAGCCCGAGGTGTCCGGCTTGGCCATCGCGAGCGCCGTCAGGCGCTGGTACTCCGGGTTCTGCACGGAACCGAAGTTGAGCCCCTCGGGCGGCTTGGTCCCGGAGAAGAACGGGAGCATCTGGTCGGGCGTGCTCAGCGACAGCGGCGCCCACGCCACATCCCACTGGCCGGCCATCAGCGTGGACACCTTCGTCGCGGGGGTGGTCGGTCGTGGGTCGACCTTCACGCCGAACGACTTCCACTGCTTGACCGCCAACTCGGCCGCCGCGACGACCTGGGTGCCCGACAGGCCCGGGTAGGGCACCGCGATGGACAGTTGCCGGCCGTCCTTGGTCCAGTACCCACCGGACTTGCGCCACCCCGCCGTGCGCAACAGCTCGGCGGCGCCGTCCACATCGTGGGTCGGGAGGTTGGCGGTGACCGAGTCGGTCGGACAGGGCGGGGACATCGCGGTACCCAGCCGGGTCGGCCGCACCCCCTTGCCGCCGGTGGCGACCGCGCCGAGCTGCCGGAGGTCGATGGCCGTGACCAGGGCCCGGCGCACTCGCGGATCGGCGGTGACCCGGTTCGGGTCCTCGTTGAACAACAACTGGCCGAGCGGGTCCTGCATGGCCGTGGACTTGATCCCCGCCGCGGTCAGCCGGGACCGGTCGGGGCCGACCACCGTGGTGACGTCCAACTGGCCGCCCAGGAGCAGATTGGTCCGGGTGGACTCGTTGCCGATCACCTTGAACACCACCCGGTCCGGGGTGCGGGCGTTGTCCACGCCGTCCGGCCCCCAGGTGTAACCCGGCCGCTTGGTGAAGGTGAAGTGGTCGCCCGGTACCGCCTCGGTCAGCCGGTAGGGCCCGGTGCCGTCCGAGGCGTGGTCCAGTTTGCCCTGCGCGCGCAGGCCGGAGGGGCACACCAGTTGCAGCGTCGCGGCGTTGCGCAGCAGGAACGGCGTGGGCTCGGGGGTCTTCAGGGTCAGGGTGCCGGCCGCGTCGTCGGCGGAGGCGGTGAGGCCGGTGGGCACGATCATGCCGAGCATGGGCGACGCGTTGCTCGGTTCGGCGATGTACGCGTACTGCGCCGCGATCGCCGACGGGGTCAACGGCGTACCGTCGTCGCACGTCACGCCGCGCTTGAGGGTGAAGCTCGCGGTGGTGGCGTCGGTCGTCCACGTCTCGGCGACACCGGAGACGACGCGCCCGTCGGGCTGGATGTTGACCAGCCCGTCGTAGGAGAAGCGGTTCAGCATGAACGCGCTCGCGTTCAACGCGGTGAGCGGATTCAGGCCACCGGGGTCGGCGACGACCCCGACGGTCATCGTGTCGCCGTCGCCGGCGTCGCCACCGCCGGCACTGCCGCCGCACCCGGCGGCGAACAGGCCCAGGACGAGGGTCCCCACGACGCCTCGCGAGACGCGTCTCATCGCGCGCCTTCCGGAAAACACTCGGCCATCGGGAAGGACGCGGCGCCGGTGCGCCCGGTGTCGCGCACCGCACCCGACTCGGCGACCGGCGCCCATCGGCGGCCTGTGGGCGGTGTACCCGGCAGTTCGGATCGTTCCGTCACGGGAAACCTCCTCGGAGTGCGGCCTGCGCCGCTGCGGACGATCACGGTAGGCAGTGGCCGGAAACCGAGGGATCGTCGCCGCGCACGAAGAACGATCCCCGATCCTGTGCGAACCACCGACGCCGCGGCCGGCCGCCTCCGGGATTCTCGACACGACGCCGGAACGTTCCGCTCCGCCGTCGGTCGCGCCCGACCCGAGCGCCACGCCGCGCTCCCGGTCCGCTCCGGCCACCCCCGAGCCGGTGCGCGGTCGATCCCGGCGACTGATTCGCCGCCACGACACGGGAGTTGCCGACCGGCTCGGGTCCGACGCGTCGCGCGCGGCGCGATCGGCCGGCCGGACCCGTGTGCCTTCGCGATGGTCGGGGAAGTCGTCCCCCCACACAAACGCGAACCGACGAAGGGGACACCATGCGCGAGCAGGACGGTCGGAGCGAGAGCGCGGACGAGCGGGCCGACCGGCGGTGGAACGAACTGCTCCAGGAGGTCCGGGTCGTCCAGACCGGGGCGCAGGTGTTGTTCGGCTTCCTGTTGAGCGTCGTGTTCACGCCCAAGTTCGGCACCCTGGGCGACTTCGACAACGGCCTGTACGTGGCCGCCGTGGTGCTGGGCGCGGCGTCGATGGGGGTCCTGGTGTCCGTGGTCTCGGTGCATCGCGCCGTCGCGGGACTGGGCCGCAAGCCCGGCCTCGTCCGCGTGGCCAACCGTCTTGTCCCGCTCGGGGTGGGGCTGTTGGCCTGCACCATCGGCTGTTCGTTGCTGCTGCTGTTGCGGGTGGCCACCGGCCCGGTCACCGCGGCGGTGCTCACGTCGGGGGCCGCGATCTGGTTCCTCGGATGGTGGCTCGTCCTGCCCTTGGTGCTGCGCCTGCGCGACGCCGGATCGCAAGAAGCGGGCGAGCCGGCAAAGGGTCGCGGGGCCTGACCGGCCGGCCCGCGGCCGGCCCCACGGCGCCCGGCTTCGGCTCCGGCTTCGGCTCCGGCTCGAAAAGGGGGATCACACCCCGACGGGGGCGGCGGCGCGCAGTGCCGCCTCGACCCGGCGGTTGTCGGTCATGGACGCCGTGACGGCCGTCATCGCCAGGAGGAGGCCGGCGGCGGCGTACAGCGGGGCGCGGACGTCGTAGGTGGTGGCGAGCCACCCACCGAGGAAGGCGCCGAAGGGGGCGGCACACATGCCCAGCATGCGGGAGGTCGAGGCCACCCGGCCCATGAGATGGGCGGGCACGATGGCCTGTCGGAGCGAGGGGCCGAGCACCATCGTGGCGCCCACGCCCGCTCCGCAGCCGGCGAGCGCCAGGCCGGCGAGGTACGGGTTCGGCGCGGCGGCCAGGCCCAGGACGGCAAGCCCCTCGACGGCGGCCGTGCAGGTCAGCGCGGTACCGGTGCCGAGTCGTCGGCCGAGATACGAGGCGAGGCCCGCGCCGAGCAGGCCGCCGGCGGCCTCCGCCGTCAAAAGCAGGCCGAAGCCGTAGGCGTCCATGCCGAGGCGGTCGTGTGCGAACAGGGCGAGCACGGTCTCCACCGCGACGAAGGCGATGTTCCCGATCGCCGGGCGGAGCGCGAGCCCGAGCAGCAATCGGTCCCGGAAGACGTACGAGGCCCCGGCGCGCGCCTGCCGCAGCAGCGACTCGCGGGCCTCCGGCTCGGGCCGGGGCATGGCGGGCAGCGTCCGTACGAGCAGCGCGGACAGCAGGAACGACACCGCGTCGGCGAGCAGCGGAACCGCCCGCCCGAGCGCGAGCAGCGCACTGCCCGCGGGCGGCCCCACGAAGCCGGACGCGGCGATCTGGGTGCCGCGCAGACGGGAGTTGGCGCGCTCCAGGAGCGCGCAGTCGCGGCGGAGCAGATCCGGCAAGTAGGCCGTGGCGGCCGTGTCGAAGAAGAGTCCGCCCAGGCCGAGCAGGAAGGCGACGGTCGCGAGCAGCGGAATGCTCAGCACGTCGAGCACGGCCGCCGCCGCGGGTATCACGAGCAGCGCCGCACGCGCCGTGTCCGCGACCCACATCGTGCGGCGGCGGTCCCAGCGGTCCACCAGCGCGCCGCCGAGCACCCCGAAGAGCAGCCATGGCAGCGTGCCCGCGCCCGTGACGACGGCCAGCGCCATCGGATCCCGCGTCAACGTCAACGCGAGGAGCGGCAGCGCGGCATGTGACACCCCGTCACCGAGCGAGGACACCGTCTGCGCGGTCCACAACCGGCCGAATCCGGTCGGCAACTTCCCTCCGTTCGAGGTCACTTGGTGTACTCCTCGGCCCGCTCGCGCGCTGCGGGGCGGGACGGCTGGAAGATCATCCGTAGGCATGCGAGTAATGGTCAACGTTTCTTGACCATTGGGCAAGGGGTTTTCGCCCGCACTTTCGGGATCGGTCCATCCCGCCGCGCGGCGCGGTGCGACGTCCGTCACGTGTGCCGGCGTTCCGAGGGAGTTCGTGACAGAACTGATCTGACGGGTCGTCAGGTCAGCTGGCGGCCCCCGGATCCCGGAGTCGCCGCGTGCCGACCGCAGTACCCTCATCCGGCCTTCGTTCCCGTCTGATGGTGCCGACCCTGGCCTTCGGCGGCGTCCTGATGGCGCTCATGCAGACGGTGATCGTGCCGCTGCTGCCCGCACTGCCCGGCGACACCGGGTCCTCGCCGGGCACGGTGAGTTGGATGCTGACCGCGACGCTGCTCTCCGGCGCGGTGCTCAACCCGGTCCTCGGGCGGGCCGGCGACATGTACGGCAGACGCCGCATCCTGGTCGCCGCGCTCGTGGGAATGACCGTGGGTTCGGCACTGTGCGCGCTGACCACCGACATCGGCGTCCTGATCACCGCGCGGGCGCTCCAGGGGACCGCCGCCGCGGTGGTGCCGCTGGCCACCGGCATCCTGCGCGAGGAACTGCCGCCGCACCGGGTCGGTTCGGCGGTCGCGCTGATGAGTTCGACGGTGGGCATCGGGGCGGCGGCCGGGCTGCCGCTGGCGTCGATCGTGGTGCGGCACGCGGACTGGCACGTGTTGTTCTGGGTGACCACCGGCCTGGGCGCGCTGGGTGCGGGGCTCTCGTGGTGGGTACTGCCGCGCTCGTCGGCCCGCACACCGGGTCGGTTCGACGTGGTCGGCGCGCTGCTGCTGACCACGGGACTGGTGGGCGTACTGCTCGCGGTGTCCAAGGGCGGCGACTGGGGGTGGACGAGCCCGGCGGTGCTCGGCGTCGGGGCGGGCGGCGTACTCGTCCTGCCGCTGTGGGGCCGGCATCAGCTGCGGTCGCGCGAGCCGCTGGTGGACCTGCGCCTGGCGGCCCGCCGTACCGTGCTGCTGCCGCATCTGGCGGCGCTGGTGACCGGATTCGCCTTCTACGCCAACTGGCTGGCCACCGTGCAACTGGTCCAGGCGCCCGAGGGCACCGGATACGGCTTGGGCGCGTCCGCGCTGGTGGCGAGCCTGTGCCTGCTGCCCGGCGGGGTGGCGATGGTGGTGATGTCGCCGGTGTCGGCCCGGTTGTCCGCCGCACGCGGGGCGCGCCTGACGCTGGTGGCCGGGGCGCTGGGAATTGCCGGCGCCTACGTGGTGCGGGTGTTCACCAGTGAGCAGATGTGGACGATCACGGCCGGGGCGACGATGTGTTCGATCGGGACCGGGCTGGTGTACTCGGCGCTGCCGACCCTGGTGATCCAGGCGGTGCCGGCGGCGCAGACGGCGGCGGCGACCGGCCTGAACGTGCTGATGCGCACCATCGGCCAGGCCCTGTGCAGCACGGTGGTCGCCGTCGTGCTGACCACGGTGACCACGACGGTGCCGGCGGACCCGGGAGACGCGACGGGCGGCACCTACGCCTCGCTCGACGCGTACCGCATCGTCTTCGCCCTCGCCGCCGCCGCGGCCCTCGCGGCGGCACTGACCGCGGCGGCCATCCCGCGCACCGCGACACCGCCCTCCGCCGGGCCCGGGACGCGCGAGGCCGCCCGCCGCGCGTCCCGAACCCTGTCTTGACCGCCGCGGCGTGCCGGCCCGTCAGCGTGTCGTGTGCGGGTGGCCGCAGCGGAACAGCGGGTCGCGGGTGTCGAAGGGCACGTCCTCGCGCGAGTCGCGCACGGCCTCCATCGACGACGGCAGGTCGAACGGCAGCGTGCCGGGCGTCGGGGCCCGGCCGAAGGCCGCGTCCAGGACCAGGTCGTCGTCGGCGCCGAAGTCGGCGAGCAGGGCGGCGGCGCACTCGGCGAGCGGGGTGAGGATCGCGGCGCGGTCCAGGAAGACGCCGACGGTGGTCGGCACGGTCGCGCACAGTGCGCGCAGGCGTTCGGCCTCGGCGGCGGGGAAGTCGAGCGATCCGGCGTGGAAGTGGCGTTCCAGCAGGCCCTCGCGGGCCTCGTACGGGGCGTCGATCCGGACCACCGCCAGATCCGCGTCCTCGACCCGCTCGACCACCGTGCCGTAGCGGGCGGCGACTTCGGGGTCGATGTTCTCCACGTACAGCCGGCGCCCAGGCGTGTCCGCGAACGGCTCCCCGGTGAGCCGGACCAGGGAGCGCCGCTGCACCCGGCGGCCGAGTTCGACGCGCGCGGGATGGCCGACCACCCGCTCGGCGGCCTCGGGGTCGACGTACGGGTCGTCGAACAGGCCGAGGCGGAACTTGTCGCGCAGGATGCGCCGGGCCGACGCGTCGATCCGCGCCTCGTCGACGGCGCCGGAGCGTACCGCGTCGACGATCAGGTCGGATCGGGTCTCCCCGCCGAACTGGTCCACGCCCGCGTGCAGCATCAGCACCGCCTGCTCGGCGACGGTGAGGTGTTCGACGCCCCAGTTGCGCGGCGGCAGCGCGACGAGGCCGGGGATCTCCATGCCGGTGAGTACGTTGAAGTCGCTGCACACCACGCCGTCGAAGCCGTACCGCTCGCGCAGCAGCCCGGTCAGCACGTCGCGGTTGAACGAGGAGCCGACCTCGGCGAGCGCGGTGCCCGTCGGGATCGAGTAGCACGTCATGACCTGCGCGGTGCCGACCTCGAAGGCGGCCTCGAAGGGCTTCAGGTGGTAGTCGAGGTTGCCGCCCGGATAGACGGCGCGGGTGCCGTAGGCGAAGTGCGGGTCCTCGCCGCCCTCCTGCGGCCCGCCGCCGGGGAAGTGTTTGGTCATGCAGGCCACACTGTCCCGGCCCCATCGCTCGCCCTGCATGCCCCGGATGTAGGCGGCCAGGATGCGTCCGGCCCGGTCGGCGTCCTCGCCGAAGGTGCCGCTCGTGCGCGGCTTGCGGGGCTCGGTGGCGAGGTCGGCCATCGGGTGGATCGCGACCCGCACACCCACCGCGCGCAGTTCGGCCGCGATCGCGGCGGCGTACTCCTCGACGAGCGCGGGATCGTCGGTGGCCGCGAGGCCGATCGGTTCGGGCCCTCGGCTGAACGCGCCGCCGGTGAACGCGGTGGCCGGGTTCTCGGTGAAGCCGTGGCGCGGGTCGGAGGCGAGCGTGACGGGGATGCCCAGGCGGGTCGCGGCGGCCAGGTCCTGCACGTGGTTGTTCCACCGGGCCGTCTCGACCGGCGAGGGCATGGCGGTCAACCCGAAGGTGTTGACACCGCGTTCGCCGATCAGCTCGGCCCCGGTGGGGACCCGGGCGCCGTTGCCGGGGATCATCCGGCCGCAACACATCAGCCCGGCCTTCTCCTCCAGCGTCATCCGCCCCAGCAGGTCGGCGACCCGCTCGTCGATCGGGAGCCGGGGGTCCTCGTAGGGCTCCATGGTCCCGTTGTGGTTGAGGTCGCGGAAGGGGGTGCCGTCGTGGTGGCGCAGAGTCCGGAGCATGGCGGATCAGTCCTCGTGCTGGATGGAGTGGTCGGGGCGGTGCCCGGTGGGGTCGTCGGTGGCCGGGGCGGCAAAGGGCGGCAGCGGGTGGTGGCAGGCGACGGCGCGCCGCTCGGCGACGACGCGCATCGCCGGTTCCCTCTCCGCGCACACCGCGCTCGCGTACGGGCAGCGGGTGCGGAACCGGCAGCCGGACGGCGGGTTCAGCGGGGACGGCGGATCGACCGCGAGCAGGTGCCCGTCGCCGAGCGCCCGCCCGGGTTCGGGCACGGCGGCGAGCAGCGCGGCGGTGTACGGATGCGCCGGTGCGGCCAACAGGTCCTCCGTCGGTCCCTGTTCGCATACCCGCCCGAGGTAGAGCACCGCGACATCGTCGCTCACGGCGCGCACCACGCCCAGATCGTGTGAGATGAACAACCCGGCCAGGCCGAGGGTTTCGGTGAGGCGCCGCAGCAGGTTGAGCACGGTGGCCTGGGCGGACACGTCGAGCGCGGAGACGGCCTCGTCGGCGATCAGCACGTGCGGCTCGGCCGCCAGCGCCCGGGCGATGGCCACCCGCTGCGCCTGGCCGCCGGACAGCTGCGCGGGGAGACGGTCGGCGAAGGTGTCGGGGGACAGGCCGACGGCGTCCAGGAGTTCGCGGACCCGGGCCTCGCGGTCGACGGTGCGGGCGGTGCCGGGGTGGGCGTCGAGGGCCTCGGCGACGATGTCGCGCACCCGGCGACGCGGGTTGAGCGAGGACAGCGGGTCCTGGAAGACCATCTGCACGCGGGGGCGAAACGCCCGCAGCGCGCGCGGGGTCAGCCCGGCCAGGTCGACGCCGTCGACGGTGACGGTGCCCCGGGTGGGCGCGGGCAGGTGCAGGATCGCCTTGGCGATGCTGCTCTTCCCGGAACCGGACTCGCCGACCAGGGCGAGGGTGCGGCTCCGATGCAGGGTCAGGCTGACGTCGCTGACGGCGTACAGCGGCCCCGAACGGGTGCGGTGCACCACGCTCAGGTCGCTCGCCTGGAGGACGGCGGTCACGAAGTGGCCTTTCGCGGGGCGGGGTTCGGGGCCGCGGACGCCCCCTGCGGGTCGGCGTCGGGGTGCGACAGCGGGTGGAAGCACGACGCGGTGTGGCCGGCCCCGGCGTGGTGTACGGGCGGCGTCGCCCGCGTGCACTGCTCGCTCGCGCGGTCGCAGCGCGGCGCGAACGGGCAGCCGGTGCGCGGGCGGGTCAGGTCGGGCGGGGCACCGGGGATGGTCGGCAGGGTGCGCCGCAGCGGGCCGGTGACGCGCGGGACGCTGCGCAGGAGGGCGGCGGTGTACGGGTGCGCCGGCCGGTCGGTGACGTCCTCGGTGCGGCCGGTCTCGACGATGTGCCCGGCGTACATCACGGCGATCCGGCGGGCGCGGCCGAACAGCAACCCGATGTCATGGGTGATCAGCAGGGTGGCCAGGCCGCGTTCGGCCCGGTGGCGGTCAAGGAGGTCCAGCACGGTGCGCTGGACGGTGACGTCGAGGGCGGTGGTGGGTTCGTCGGCGAGCAGCAGCGCGGGTTCGCCGGCGAGCGCGGCGGCGATGCCCACCCGCTGGCGCAGGCCGCCGGAGAGTTCGTGCGGGTAGGCGCGGGCCCGGCCTTCGGGGTCGGGCACGTCGACGGCGGCGAGCAGTTCGGCCGCGGTGCGGTACCGCTCGCGCCGGCGCAGTCGGCGGCGCGCGGTCAGCGCCTCGGTCACCTGGTCGGCGATCCGCACGACGGGGTTGAGCGAGGTCATCGGATCCTGGTGGACCATGGCGATCTCGGCGCCCGGGAGCCCGGCGCGGCGGCGCGCGTCCATGTCGAGGATGTCCTCGTCGTGCAGGCGCACACGGCCGGTGCGGGCGACGCGGGTGCCGCGTCCGGGCACGCCGAGGATGGTGCGGCTCAGCACGGACTTGCCCGATCCGCTCTCGCCGACCACGCCCAGGCATTCCCCCGCGTCGATGTGCAGGTGTACGTCGTGCAGCACGTGCAGCGGACGGCCGTGGGCGGGGTGGATGACGACGTCGAGCGCTTCGACGCGCAACACGGGGGTCGGGTGGTGCGACGCGGCGGCGCCCGGCCCGGCGGTGGGAGTCGTGACGGTCATCGGGGGGACTCCTTCGGAGAGCCGGAACGCAGGCTCTCGCCCAGGTGGTTCAGCGCCAATACGGTCAGGCACAACACGCCGGCGGGGATCAGCGAGATCCACGGCGCGCTGCCCAGGGTGATGCGTCCCTGCGCGATGATGCCGCCCCACGAGGGCGCCGGCGGACGCAGGCCGAAGCCGAGGAAGCTGAGCGCGCCCTCGGCGACGATGGCCGCGGTCGTCGCGGTGAACGCGAACGACAGCGCGGCGGGGGCGATGTTCGGCAGGATCTCGCGCCGCAGGATGCGTCCGGGGGCGGTGCCGATCATCCGGGCGGCCTGGACGAATCCGCGTTCCTTCAGGGACAGTGCGCCGGCGCGGGTGACGCGGGTGAACGACGGCACGGTGAACAGTCCGATCAGGCCGCCGATCACCGGCAGGCTCGGGCCGCGCAGGGTGACCACGATCATCACGAGGATCAGCGCGGGTACCGACATCAACAGGTCGGTGGCGAAGCCGATGACGCGGTCGGCCCACCCGCCGAACCAGCCGGACGCGATACCCAGCGCCCCGCCGACGACCAGACCGACGGAGACGGTCAGCGCGGCGACGCCGAAGGACGCGCGGGCCCCGGCGGCGGTACGGACCAGGACGTCGCGGCCGGTGTCGTCGGTGCCGAACCAGTGGCCCGGCCCGGGCGGCGCGGAGGGGTGGGTGAAGTCGGCGCGCAGCGGGTCGCAGCCCGGCAACATCGGCACCACGATCGCCGCGAGCACCACGACGGCGAGCCAACTCGCGGCGAGCACCGCCCCCGGGGAGGCGAGGCGGATGCCGCGCGGCCCGATGCGGTACCGCGTGCGGGAGGCCGGGGCGACGCGGGTGGTCGGGTCAGCGGTGGTCATGGGCGATCCTGGGGTCGATCCGGCGGTAGAGCAGGTCGACCGCGAGGGTGGCGGCCACGACGCCGACGGCGGTGACCACGACGATCGCCTGAATGACGGGGAAGTCGCGGCCGTTGATGGCGGTCGCCGCCAGGCCGCCCATGCCGGGGACCGCGAACAGGGTCTCCACCAGCACCGATCCGCCCAGCGCCATGCCGAAGCCGATGCCGATCAGGGTGACCAGGGGCAGTGCGGACGGGCGCAGCGCGCGGCGCAGCAGCAGGCGTGTTGCGCCCAGGCCCCGACCGCGGGCGGCGTCGATGTAGGTCTGGTCGAGGGTGTCCATGAGTTGGGCGCGCAGGGTGCGGGTGAACACGGCGGCCTCGGTCAGACCCATGGTCAGCGCGGGCAGCACCAGGTGGCGCAGGTTGTCGGCGGGATCGTCGGTGAACGGGGTCCAGCCGGTGGCGGGCAGGATCCGCCACTGCACGGCGGCGACGTAGATCAGCAGCAGGCCGAGCACGAAGGCGGGGATGGCGAGCCAGACGAATGCCAGCGCCGTGGCGAGCCGGTCGAACCACCCGCCGGGGCGCCAGGCGGACCACAGCGCGACCGGCAGGGCGATGGCGAGCGCGACGAGTTGGGAGGCGGCGAACAGTTCGAGGGTGACCGGCACCCGGTCGCCCAGTTCGGTGGTCACCGGCACCCCGTTGGCGAGCGAGTTGCCCAGATCGCCGTGCAGGGCGTCGGCGATCCAGTGCCAGGCGGCGGCCAGGGCGTTGTCGTCCAGGCCGATCTCGGCGTCGAAGGCGGCGATCTGCTCGGGGGTCGCGTTGGGGCCCAGGGTGGCGAGCGCGGGTGAGCCGCGCATCAGGTGCGGCAGCGCCGCGGCGGCGGTGGTGACCAGGACGACCACCGCCGCCGCGCGCAGCAGTCGGAGCACGATGTGCCGGGTCATCGGGCGACCCACAGCGCGGCCGGGGAGACGTTGACGACGCTGCGGCCGGACAGGTCGGGCAGTCCGCCCACCGCGGCGGCGGCGATGAAGCCGACCCGGTTCTCGGTGAGGAACAACGCGGGTGCCTGCTGGACGAGGACTCGCCCGGCATCGGCGTAGGCGGCGCCGCGGCGGGCGGGGTCGAGTGCGCCGCGCCCGGTGGCCAGCGCGGTATCCAGGGCCGGGTCGGCGAAACCGGGGAAGTTGGTGGGCGAGCCGGTGCCGAAGAACGTGCTCAGCCCCGTGCTCGGGTCGCCGAGCGCGCTGGTGGTGAAGTCCGCGACCTGGAATTGGCGTTGGTACAGGTTGCTCAGATAGGTGGGGATGTCGAGCGGCTTGATGGTCATGTGGATGCCGACGTCGCCGAGCATCTGCTGCAGGACGGTGGCTCGCTGCTGCGCCTCGGGTTGGGTGGGGATCAGGTAGTCGAATCTCACCGGGGTGCCGACCTCGGCCAGCAGTTGGCGCGCCTTGGCCGGATCGGGGGCCGGATAGGGCGTGGCGGACCGGTAGGGCGCGGTGGAGACCAGCGGCCCCTCGGCGGGTTTCCCTTGGTCGAGGGTGACGACCTTGGCGAGGGTGGCGCGATCGATCGTGTACTGCATCGCCCGGCGTACCCGGGGGTCGTCGAACGGGGCGACCTTGGTGTTGAAGAGCGTCGTGGTGGTGGCGCCCAGGGCGGTGGCGGTACGCAGTCCGTCGGTATTGCTCTGCCGTAGATGGGTGGGCGTCTCGGCCCAGATCAGGTCGACGTCGCCGGAACGCACGCTCTGGTAGCGGCTGTCGGCGTCCGGCAGGACCCGGTAGACGACCTTGTCGACGTGCGGTTTGTCGCCCCAGTAGCCGGGGTTGCGGGCGACGGTGACCGAGACGCCGGGCTGGGACTGCTCGACGGTGAACGGGCCGGAGCCGACCGGGGCCGAGGAGTCGGTGGGCGCCGAGGCGATGTAGCCGAGGGCGCGGGTGAAGAGGTTGGGCAGTGCCGCGTCCGGCTTCTTCAGGTCGATCCGCACCGACGTGGGGCTCGACGCGGTCATGCCGGCGATCGTGGCGGCGTCGGCCGCGCACGGGCACTTGCTCTCCGGCTTGGCCAGGCGCTGTACGTGGTCGATCACGGCCTGGGCGTCCAGGGGGCGTCCGTTGCCGAACTTCACCCCGTCGCGCAGCTCGAGCGTCCAACTGCTCGCGTCCGCGTTCGGGGTGAAGGACTTGGCCAGGTAGGGCCGTACCTGTCCGTCCTTGTCGTTGACCATCAACGGGTCGAACAGGGAGTTGGCCAGCAGGAGCATGGGCTGCGAGGTGAGCGCGGAGTCGGCGGGGTCGAGCCTGCCGAACGCGCGGTCCAGGCCCACGCGCAGCGTGCCGCCGTCGACGGCGGCACCCGCGGGGGCGGGCTGCTTGTTCGCCACCGCGTCGTCGGAGGCCGAACAGCCGGCCGCCCCGAGCGCCGCGGCCGTCGCCAGTGCGACGGCCACCAGCCGTTTGCGATTGTTCATCTGCCTCGCTCCATCCGGAATTACAAGCCCACAGGGGTGGACCTGCACTAACCTAGGAAAGTGGCACAACTGCCAGGTGACAGTAGTGCAAACTTTCAAGGTGGGGAAGATTGCAATCCGGGATCCCGAACTCCCCGGAACCCTCCGGATGCCACCCCGACTACACGCCGTCGCAAGACCCGAACACCGGGCGTACGCGACGACCCGGCTGGGAGGACGAGCGGCATGACCGAGCAGGCGGACGAGGCGGCACCCCGACCGGGGCTGCGCGAACGCAAGAAGGCGCAGACGCGCGACGCCATCCGGACCGCGGCGCTCGACCTGTTCGAGGAGCAGGGCTTCGAGGCGACCACGGTCGACCGCATCTGCGCCCGGGCGAACGTCGCGCACCGCACGTTCTTCCGCTACTACGAGTGCAAGGAGGCCCTGCTCTTCGGCTGGGGCTTCGGCCGCCTCCTCGTCGAGGAGTTCGCGGCGGCGCCCGCCGAACTGGACCCGTGGGCGGCCCTGACGCACGCCTTCGACCGCTACGGCGGCGGGGTGCCCGAGGAGGCGGCCGGGACGACCGCGCGACGCCGCGAACTGCGCCGACGCTGCGCCCACATCCGCTCGGTGCACGAGTTCGCGATCCTGCGGATCGACGCGCTCGCCCGGGACGCGGTCGGTATCGCGGCCGCGCGCATGGGCGTCGACCCCGACCGGGACCTGCGCCCCGCCGCGATCGGCGCGCTCCTCGCCGGCCTGGCCCGGCGTGTGGTGGTCGACGGCGTGACCGACGGACCGCAGGCGTGGGTGACGGCGCTGCGCGAGGTGGTGGGCACGCGCGGCGACGGACCGTGAGCGTGGGGGCGCGTGCGGCCCCGCCCGCGAGGCAGCATCGCCCGGGTGGGCCGGGGTCGGCGCGAAGTGCCTTGCCTTCCCGGGGAGTTCCGCGACTCCGGGCCGGGAGGCAGCCGCGACCCGGCTCGCCCACCGCGCGCCGCCGGCCCAGGATTCGGTCGGTACCTCGGCGCGTGCGGCGATGCCCGGGCGGTGGCGGCCCGGCTGTTCGGCACTGGACCCTGGGTCAGACGTGGCCGACCCCCGGCCGTTGGTCGGCGTGCGAAATCGCCGCCGCGAGCGGCTCGATCTCGTTGTCGGCGGCGGTGAGGGGCCGGTTCGGCGGGTGTGCGCGGAGTGGGGCGTCAGCGGTTGTCGAGTCCGGCCAGGACGACGCCGCCGATGATCAGCAGGCCGCCGACCGTCTGGGAGGCGTTCGGTGCCTCGTCGATCAGCAGCCAGGCGAATCCGACACTGGCGACCACCTCCAGGAGGGCGACGAACGAGGCCGTGCGGGAGCCGAGTCGGCGGCTCGCCGCGGTGCCCGTGGTGTAGGCCAGGGCGGCGGTGACCAGGCCGAGCAGGAGCACCGGCACCCACCAGGGCGTGCTGCCGGCGCGGTAGTCGGCCGGGTCGAGGCCGGCGTGCATCGGCAGCAGGCCGAGCGCCGCGAGCACGGCGAGGGTGATCGTGCCGACCACCAGACCGGCCCCGGTCAGCGCCACCGGCGGCAGGCCGGTGTCGGTGTCCGCCGCGATCAGGAAGTAGGCGGTCAGGCCCACCATCGCCGCGAGTGCCCAGGCCACGCCCGACCAGGCCAGATCGGCGCCGGAGAACAGGTCGACGGCGAGGACCAGTCCCGCGGCCGCCAGCCCGATGCCGGCCAGGGTGAACGGTCGCGGGCGCCGACCTCGGCGCGCCCAGAGCCATACCACGACCGCCGCCGGAGCGGTGTACTCGATGAGCAGCGCGGGTGCGACGTCCATCGTGGTGACGGCGGAGAAGAAGCAGAACTGTGCGCCGGCCAGGCCGAGTACGCCGTACACCAGCACGGTGCGGGCCTGCGTGCGCAGTCGATGCCACCGCCCGCGCAGGGCGACGACCGCGAACGGCGCCACGACGAGTGCGGCCAGGCCGATCCGGGCCAGCACGATCGCCCCCGGACTCCAGCCGGACGACAGCAGCCCCCGCGCCAACGATCCCGACATGCCGAAGGAGGTCGCCGAGACCAGGGCGAGGAGGAGACCGCCGCCCCATCCGGCACGGGTGGAGGGGCCGGAGAATGTGCGCACACGCGGTATGTCATGGGCTACATCGGTCATGGATCATGACGGTAGAGGCGCGGCCGGTAAGCTGTCAAAATGATTTTTGGTCATGACACGGAATCCTCGCTGCAGGCCGTCGTGGCGCTGATCAACAGCGCGGAGGGGCCGGACACCCTCACCACGGTGCAGGACGTGGACGCGTGGTACGCCGAGCATCGCTACACCGGCCGCCGGGACGGCGACGCCGCCGAGCTCGCGAGCCTGCGTGCGCTGCGCCCGGTGCTGCGCGATCTGCTGACCGCCGACCGCGACCGCGCCGCGGGCCTGGCGAACACGATGCTCGCCGACGCAGGCGCGCTTCCGCAGCTCGTGCGGCACGACGACCAGGACTGGCACCTGCACGCGGTGACCGGTGACGCGCCGCTGGCGAGCCGCGTGGTCGTGGAGACCGCGATGGCGATGACCGACGTGGTCCGCATGGACGAGATGTCCCGGCTGTTCCCGTGTGCGGACGAGGGGTGCGGCGGCATCGTCCTGGACCTCACCCGCAACCGCTCGCGCCGCTATTGCAGCACCGCATGCGGCAACCGCAACGCGGTGGCCGCCTACCGCGCCCGCCGCAGTGCGCGCGGAGGGCACGATCGCGACCGATAGCGCGATCCGGTACTACCCGGCCACCACCCGAGCCGCACGCGGAGATTACCTATGCGCGACCGATTCCCCCTCGTCGTCGACTGCCTAGGTTGGTGTTCGCCAGGGAAATCCGACGACACGGGAGCGAACGAACATGACCGCCTACGCCATCGCCAAGCTGCGGGACGCCGCCCCGCACCCCGAGATCGCCGAATACATCGAGCGCCTGCCCGGCACCTTCGCGCCGTACGGCGGCCGCTTCCTCGTGCACGTCACGCCGCACGAGGTGAAGGAGGGCACCTGGCCCGGGAGCGTGGTGATGATCGGCTTCCCCGGCATCACCGAGGCTCGGACCTGGTGGGACTCGCCCGAGTACCAGGAGATCGCCCCCCTGCGCTCGCGGCACATCGAGGGCGACATCATCCTGGTCGAGGGTGTCCCCGAGGACTACGACCCGGCCGTCACCGCCGAAAAGATGCGGGCGGCGATGGCCGCGGGCGAGTAGCTACACGAGGAGCGTCGCGGCGTCGTCGCCGCGATCCGCGGCCGGGTGGATGGTCTCGGCGGGCGGGTTGTTGGTCTTGCGGGCCCACGCGTAGTAGATCACCGCGGTGAACGCGAGGCCGACGATCCAGGAGATGTCCGCGCCGCCGAGGCGTTCGGTCAGCGGCCCGGTGTACAACTTCTGGGCCAGGAACGGGATCTGCGCGACGACGCCGACCACGTAGCAGGTCAACGCCGGGACGTTCCAGCGCCCGTAGCGGCCGTTCGGGTCGTACAGGGCGGGGATGTCGACACGTTCGCGCGAGATCAGGTAGTAGTCCGTCAGGTTGATGGCGCTCCACGGGGTGAAGACCATCAGCAGCAGCAGGACGAAGTTCTTGAAGTTGCCGAGGAAGTCCGCACTGGCCACGATCGCGATCACCACCGATGTCGCGGTGAAGGCGACGATGTACGCCGCGCGCACGACGGGCGAGATCCGGGACCGGCCGTCGAACGCGGTCACCGTGGTCAGGATCGACATGAAGCCGCCATAGGCGTTGAGACAGTTGACCGTCAGTTTGCCCACCAGGATGACCAGGTAGATCAGGAACGCGACGAACGCCGGTCCGGCCAGATCGCCGACGAAGCCCACCTGGTCCGGCAGGAAGGCGTCACCCGCCACGGCGGCGATCAGCGCGCCCAGCGTCATCGACCACTGCGAACCGATGACGCTGCCGGCGAACGTCGACCAGAACGTGGCACGTTCGCTGGTGTCGCGCGGCAGGTACCGGGAGTAGTCGGCCACGTAGGGGCCGAAGGTCAACTGCCAGCCGGCGCCCAGGGAGACCGCGAGCAGGAAGGTCGCGAGGTCGAACGACTTGTCGCCGACGTGCGCACCGACGTCGTACTTGGCGAACAGGGCGATCACCAGGTAGCCCAGCCCCACGATGCCGGCGACCGTCGCGATCCGACCCGCGAGGTGGATGAGTCGGTATCCGGTCACCGCGACCACGGCGGTCAACGCGCCGAAGATCAGGATGCCGACCTTGGTGTTGTCGATGTGCAGGATTTCGCAGACCGCCTGCCCGGCCAGCACGCTGCCGGTCGCGGCGAAGCCGAGGTACATCAGGATCACCATCACCAGCGGCAACACCGCGCCGAAGACGCCGAACTGTGCGCGGCTGGAGATCATCTGCGGCACACCCAGCCGGGGCCCCTGGGCCGAGTGCAACGCCATGACGATGCCGCCGAGGATGTTGCCGATCAGCAGGGCCGGGATCGCCCACAACGCGTCGGCGCCGAAGACCACCGCGAGGGCGCCGTCGACGATCGCGGTGATCTGCATGTTCGCCCCGAACCACAGGGTGAACTGACTCCGCGGCGTGCCGTGCCGCTCCGCGTCGGGGATCACCTCGATGGTGCGGTGCTCCACCGCGAGACGGGACTCGGACGGTTGCTCGAGGGTCATGGGTGTCTCCCCGTGGATCTGCGTACCTGCGTGCGGTGTGGTGCGCAGAATCTTGCATGCATTTAAACCAACGTCAACGGCCTGAATGAATTGATTCATCCAGGCAGTGCGCGCACCCGAAATGCAAGGCGGCCGGGGTCGCCGACCTGCGATTCGATCATGACCGGACCGAGCGCGCGGCCCCGAAGACGCGGTCGGGTGTCAGGGGAGCAGGGTGAACGGGGCGGTGGCTTGGGGTTTGCCGTTGACGATGATGTGCAGGGTGCGGGGGCCCGGAGGCTCGGCGCGGGTGGTTACCGGGCGGAACGAGTGGGACCTGGCGAGAGTGAAGGTGTCGCCGGCGGCCTCGGCCACGCGCTCGGCCAGGTGGAAGACGCGGTGGGAACCGTCGCGGGCGATGGCGTACTTGAGGACGAGCGGCCCGGGGGCGTCGGCGCGGACGGTGAGGGTGAACGGGATACGGTCGCCGGTCGTGACGGTGTCCGCGACGACGAGCGATGCCACCGTGCCGCTGCCGTGTGTCGCGCCGATCAGGCCGAGCGCTTCGGGATGGCCGGCCCGCAGCAGGCCCCGGGCGGCGTGCCGGACGACGCGGTCGGTGTGTACGCCGCCCTCGGCGTGCCAGCGGCCGAGGATGGCCAGTGCCGTGTCGGGGTGGTCCTTGGCGATGTCGTTGACGTGGTTGGCGACCGAGCGCCGGACGTATTCGCTCGGGTCGTCGCGCAGCCGCTCCAGGATGGGCAGCGTCGGACCGGGGGACATCAGCCAGTGCACGCGCGTGCCCCACGGCAGCCGGGGCCGGGTGCCCTCGGACGCGAGCCGGCGCAGGTGCTCGTCGGCGGACTCGGCCCAGCCGCGCATGACCTTCAGCGCGGTGTCCTCGTGGCGGTCGAGGTAGGGCCGCACCGCGAACTCGGCCGTGGCGAAGGGGGTGATCACGGCGAGTGTGGCCATGGCCTCGTCGAGGTGGTCGACGCCGTGCACCGCGACGTAGTCGGTGGCGGGCCAGCCGCTCCACATGTCCAGGACGGTGTGCCCGGTCGCCGCGCGCAGGACCTCGGCGGCCGCCGGGAAGGGCAGGTCGAGGGCCGTGTGCAGCGCCCGGGCGACGTGGCCGACGCGGGCCTTGAGCTCCAGCTCGCCCAGCCCGGTCAGCGCCGCGGCGACGAAGCGCTCGCGCGGGAAGCCCTCGCGGGCGGTGGCGACGGCGTCGGCCAGGGTGGCGACGGAGGTCGCATTGATCATGTCCTTGAGCGGTTGGGCCATGCGCGCCAGACTCCCAGAGGGGGCCGACACCGGGGCGCGCCGGGGAGGACTCAGCGCGCCGGCAGTGCCTCGATCAGGCGTTCGAGGGCCGCCATGTCGCCCGTGACGGTCAGGTCGGCGTCGGCGAGGGCGGATGCCAGCGGAACCTTTCCGGTCAGGACCGACTGAAGCGCCGCGGCCTCGGCGACGACGTGTACGTCCGGCGCGGGCGCGGTCGGGTCCTCGCCGCGGGCGACCGTGACGAGTTCGCCGTCGACGACCGCGACGCGGTAGGTCTCGCGACCCAGGTCGATCCGGTACGCCGCCGTCCACGGGGCCCGGGGTCGGGCCACGAAGTACGCCCGCAGGCCGAGCAGCACCGTGTCGCTGCCGATGTCCCCCGGAGCGGCACCACCGGCGAGCGCATGCCCCACACCCGCAGCGCCGCGAAGACCGGCTCCAACTCGGAGCCCCACTCGGTCAGTTCGTACACCTTGGCGGAGGCCGGCGGCGGCAGCACACGCCGCCGCAGCACGCCCACGGCCTCCAGATCGCGCAGCCGCTGGGCCAGCACGCTCGGGCCGAGCCCCGGCAGGGCCGCCTGGATGTCGGCGTACCGCCGCGGCCCGAGCCGCAGTTCGCGCACCACGAGCAGGGCCCAGCGCTCGCCGATCAGGTCGAGCGCGTGCGCGATCGGGCACGCCTGGCCGTAGGTGCGTCGACCGTCGTGCGTGTCGCCGGGAGTCGCTGTCGGCATCCCCGCCTCCTTCGGAAGTGTTCCCGCGAGAGCATCTCGCTACGAATATCGTAGCGCAAGCTTCGAAATTCGTAGTACGGTTCTCGCATCGCCCCACCCACTCCATCTCCATCGGAGGCATTCCATGTGCGCCGCCCACCCCACCTCGTCCGAGCGCGTCGTCCACGCCGACGGCGCCGACCTCGCCGCGCAGGCATTCGGCGACCCCGCGGCGCCCGCGATCCTGCTCATCGGTGGCGCCGAGGCGTCCCGGGACTGGTGGGACGACGACTTCGTCGCCCGACTCGCCGAATCCGGCCGGTACGTCATCCGCTACGACACTCGCGACACCGGGCAGTCGACCACCTTCCCGCTCGGCGCGCCGACGTACACGCAGGAAGACCTGTCGTCCGACGCCCTGGCCGTGCTGGACGCGTACGAACTGTCCGCCGCGCACATCGTCGGCATCTCCATGGGCGGCGGACTCGCCCAGCGCCTGGTCCTCCGGGCCCCCGAACGGGTCCTGACGCTCACCCTGCTCTCCACCAGCCCGGGCGGCCCCGGCGACAACGACGGCCCGGAGCTGCCGCCGATGAGCGAGTCCCTGCACAAGGTGTTCGCCGAACCCGCGCCCGACCCCGACTGGGCCGACCGCGACGCCGTCATCGCGTACTTCCTGGCCGCCGAACACGCCTTCGCCGGGACCATCCCCGTCGACGAGGAGCGCCTGCGGCTGACCGCGGGCCGCGCGTTCGACCGCAGCCCGGTTCCCGCCGCCGCGGCCAACCACTGGGCCATCGAGGGTGGCGGGCCGATCCGCGCCCGCCTCGGCGAGATCACCGCGCCCACCCTCGTCCTGCACGGCACCGCCGATCCGCTCTTCCCGTACGGCCACGCCGAGGCCCTCGCCCGCGAGATCCCCGGCAGCACGCTGATCCCGGTGCCGGGCATGGGCCACCAGATGCCGCCCGAGTCGACGTGGGACATCATCGTCGCGGCGATCGTCCGACAGACCGCGACCTCCTGAACGGCGGCGCCCCGGCGGGCCCCGGTCCCGGTTCCCGTCGGCGTCGGCGCCCCGGCGTCCCACCTCTGCCGAGGCGCCGGTCGGCCGCGGCTAGGCGGTCAACTGCACCGGGAGTTGGCCGGCTCCGTCGAAGGTGGGGAAGACGGACACGTGTCCGTGGTGCACGTCCGGGGTGCCGAGGCTGGTCAACTGCCAGGCCGCGTCGACGACGCCCGGGCCGCACGGCAGGAATCCGGCGCCGGACGGCATCGAGGTCGGCATGATCTGGAGCGAGGAGAAGCCGACCTGCACGGTGCTGCCGACGGTGCAGGTGTAGGTGCCGCCGATGGTCAGCGTGCCGTTGATCGGCGGGAACGAACTCGGCCGGGCCTCGGCCCAGAGCACCACGAGCGACTTGGTGTTCTGTACGGCGGCGTGGTGCGTGGCGTGCGGCGCGGCGACGGCCGTGGGCGCGGCCAGGCCCACGGCCGCGACGGCACACGCGGCGGCGGCGCAGAGCCGACGGTCGAGCCTTGCGTCCCGAGGCTTCGACGTACGAGGCCTCGATAACGAGGATGCGGACATGGCGGACTCCTTCACAGGTGCCGGACGTTCGTTCCGACACCGCGTGGTCGGGACGACATCGGGGCAACCGGTGCCCCGCGCCCAGGAGACCACGCCTTCGGGCGCCGGAGCCAGACCGTCCCGAAGGGGATCGCCCCGTTCCGGTCGGCTCGTTCGGACCGGGTCGTTCAGTTCGGGTCGGTGGACGGGGCGGCGGACGGGTCGGTGGCGAAGTGGGGCACGATCATCTCGATCAGTGCGGTGACGTCGGCCTCGACCATGGGTTCGCCGGTCATGCCCATGCGGTGGAGCAGGGTTCCGACGACGACGTCGATGAAGAACAGGACCCGGTTCTCCGGCTCGCCGAGTGCGTGCTGAAAGGCGATGCGGTACGGGTCCTGGAGCCGCGTGGACAGGATCTCGCGCAGCGCCGGGTCGCTGACCGCGTCGCTGAACACGCCGGCGAACGCGTCGCCCACCCCGGGCTCGCCGATCTTCGCCGCGATCCAGCGGATGGCGGAGGTCATCGACTCGGCGCGATCGGCGCCCTCCAGCGGCGCCGGACCGAACGCGTCCAGCAGGCAGTCCACGATCAGCGCGCCCTTCGACGGCCAGCGCCGATAGACGGTCGACTTCGCGACGCCCGCCGCGACGGCGATGCGCTCGACGGTGGCGCGCGCGTAACCGAGTTCTCGGACGGTGCTCAGCGTGGCGGCGAAGACCACGTCGTTGACGCCCGCGCGCGGACGCCCCGGCGGCCTGGCGGCAGCAGTCGATGTCATGGCCACACGATACCCCTTTGCGCTACCGTAGGTATCGATACTTGAGGTAGCGATACCTCGGGTATCGAAACCTGGGCATGTCGAGACCACCCGTAGCGCAAGGAGAATCAATGAGCGAGATCACCGCCATCGAGCGGCCGGCGGAGCCGAACTGGTCGGAGTTGACGGCCGAGGAACTGGTCGCCTATCGCGAGGCGGAGAACCGCTTCCGGGCGTCCGACGCCGCGCGGGCGATCACCGGAGAGCCGGAGCCCGGCGTCACGATCGAGTGGCGGACCCTGGCGCTGCCCGGCCGCGATCTGCCGGTGCGGGTATACCGGCCGGCTCCGCCCGGACCCGGGGGGCGGCTCGGGCAGGACGCCGGCGCCGGGCTGCCGCTCGTGCTCCACGTGCACGGCGGCGGCTTCGTGGGCACGGCGGTACAGAGCGACTGGGTCAACAGCGGGCTCGCCGGCCGGCTGCCCGCGATCGTCGTCTCGGTCGAGCACCGCCTCGTGGACGCGGACAACCCGCTGGCGGCGGCCGTCGACGACGGCTGGGACGTGTACCGCCACGTCCTGCACAACGCCGCGCAGTGGGGCATCGACCCGGCGCGCACCGCCGTGCTGGGCGAGAGTTGCGGCGGGTTGATCTGCGCCCTGGTCGCGATCCGGGCCGCCGAGGCCGGGCTGCCGCTCCGGGCGCAGGTGCTGGTCAACCCCGCCGTCGACGTCACGGACACGATGTTCGAGCACGACTCGATGCGGGAGTACGCGCAGACCCCGACCCTCTCCCTGCCGGTGCTGCGCCTGTTCCGGCGGCTCGGGGTGCCGGCGGGCACGGACCCGCGCCCGCTGTCGCCGCTGCACGCGGACACCGAGGGCGGCGTGGCCCCGGCGCTCGTGGTGGTGCCGACCCGGGACCCGCTGGCCGATCACGGACGTCGCTACGCGGAACGACTGATCACGACCGGGACGCTCGCGCGGCTGAGCGAATACCCGGAAGCGGGGCACGCGTTCCTCAGCCTGCCGGGCCTGGTGCCACAGGCCGAGACCGCGCGGGCGGAGATCCTCGGCTTCCTGGGCGCCTCGCTCAGCGCGTGAGGTTCCCCGCCCGGCCGTCGCCGTCGGCGTCGAACGCGGCGGCCACGGCCAGGCTGTCCTCGTAGACGTGATGACGGGTGACCAGGCCGTCCTCGACGGTCAGGTGCAGGGCGAAGCGGGCCGTGTACGCGCGCCCGGTGCCGCGCGCCGTCTGCCGGATCTCGCCGAGTACCACGGCGTGCGCACCGTCGACCAGGACCCGCTCGACCGTGGTGTCCACACGGTCGGGCACGTGGTGCTCGGCGATCAGCCGGAAGTGCTCGGCGGCCTCGGCGCCCGTCGTGCGGTGCCGGATCCACGGCGTGGCCGCCCGCCCGTGCTCGGCGAGCGGCCAGTCCAGCTTCCAGTCGACGGATTCGGCGTACAGGTCGGCGATGGCCGCCGCGTCGCCGGCCCCGATCCGGCGCAGGAGTTCGCCCACCACATCGCGGGTGGGATCCGAGCTCGTGTCCGCGTTCATCCGCGTCGCCCTTTCGTTCGCGTGCGACCGGCCGCTCCGGTCGCCCCCGCGCGACGAACGTACGCACCTCCCGGGCCGGGCGAATCCGTCACGCATAGGTAACCGCCGCCGGACGCGCTACGGGAGCGACGCGGCGAGCACCCCGTGCAGGCGCTCGTAGGTCGGGGCCAACCGGCGGAACCCGGCCGCCAGTGCCCGGTCGTCGCCGAGCACCAGGGGGTATTGCAGGCCGCCGAGGATCCGGGCCTGGTCGGTCGCGATCGAGGCGGCCTCGGTCCGGCCGATCCCGGCGAGGCAGGTCGCGGCGTCGACGAGTCGGCGAACTCCGACGCGGATCGCGAACACTTCGAGCAGGACCCGCACCTCCGCCGCGAGCCCGCCGTCCACCTGGGCGGCGAGGCGCTCCAGCGCGGCGCCGCCGGCGAGGGATCCCGCCGGCATCGGCAGATCCTCGCGCCCACCCGCCCAGTCGGCGGCCGCCGCCAGCGAGCGGCCCAACGCCTCGGCGGGGGCGACCTGTTCGCGTCGCACGAAGTCGGTCCGCATGACGAACGGTTCGTCGGTGTAGGTGATCTTCTCCGCTTCCCACGAGGCCGCGAACCGGTCGGTGGGGAGGGTGGCGTAGGGATGGCCGTGCGGATCGTGCAACAGCACGGTGTCGTCGGGAACTTCGAGGACCACCACGTAGTGGTCGGCGACCCCGAGGTCACCGCCGACGTCGTCCCCGACACCCGGGGCGGCGACCCCCGTACCCTGGATGGACGCCCCCCGGGTCTCGGGTTGATAGTGCAGCAGGCCCATGTCCACCGGGCCGACCAGGACGGGTCCGCGAGCGCAGGCCGCCCGCAGTCGGACGAGGGCCTCCGCCGGCGGGCCGCCTGCGGTGCGCGTGCAGGACCAGCCGAGGAGGGTAATCGCGGCGTCGAGGCCCCGGTCCGGATCCCATGCGTACGGATCGAACAACGGCACGACGCCGCCGATGAGTTGGCAGCCGAAGGGCGAGCCGGTCAGGGTCTCGATGACGGCGAGCGACGGGGCCTCGGCGCCGAGCACCATCGCGAGACAGGACGAGTAGCAGTAGGGGCCGGAGCCCACGTAGGCGAACATGCGGACAGTCGACCGCCTGACACGGTGAGAGGGTCAACCCGGCGTCGGACGCACCGTCCGGGTGACCCGCGCGGCGCCGCCCGGGTGGATCGACCGGCCCGAGGTGCCGGCCCATTTCCCGGGCCGGCTCGGCTCGAACTCGCGCCCGTGCTCCGCGGGTCAGACCGAACGGGTCGTGGCGGGCGGGCGTACGGGATGCTTGCTCAACACGGACACGCGGTTGAACGCGTTCATCGTGATCGCCACCCAGATCACCGCCGAGATCTCGGCATCGGACAACACCGCCCGCGCCGCCTCGTACGCCGTCTGCTGCGCGTTCGCGTCGGCGGGATGCGTGGTGGCCTCGGCCAGTGCGAGCGCCGCCCGCTCCCGGGCGTCGAACAGCATGGTGTCGCGCCAGGCGGGCAGCACGGCGACCCGCTGCGGCGTCTCGCCCGCACGCAGCGCGGTGCGGGTGTGCAGGTCGAGGCAGAACGCGCAGGTATTGAGCTGGGACACCCGGATGTTCAGCAATTCGACGAGCGGTCGTTCCAGACCGGCCTCGGCGGCGACCTCGTGCACGGCCTCGGCGGTCGCGAGCAACGCCTTGTACGCGGCGGGGCTCTGCTTGTCGATGTAGACACGTCGGTCCTGGGCCGGCACTACCGCTTCGGTCATCTGCACTCCTTGATCGCGCGATCCCTCGTCGCACGTCCTATCATCAACATCGTGATTGTTGAAAGTGGAACTTTCGCAATCCGGCTCAACCCGCCCCACCACGAAGGATTCGCGATGACGGAGCAGGCCGTCGTACCCACCGTTCACAACGTCGCCGACCGGCACCGCTACGAGATTCGCGTCGACGACGCGTTCGCCGGTCTCACCGCGTACCACGATCGGGGCGAGCAGCGTGTTTTCTACCACACCGAGATCGACGACGCGTTCGCCGGCCGAGGTCTGGCCTCCGTGCTGGTACGGGAGGCGCTGAACGACGTGCGCGCCGCCGGCATGCGGGTGGTCCCGGTCTGCCCCTACGTCAAGCAATTCCTGGGCAGGTACGAGGAGTTCGCCGACCTCGTCGACCCGGTGACGCCCGAGATCCTGCGGTGGCTCCAGGAGACCCGGGGCTGACCCGGCCGATCCCCGCGTCGGCCGCCACCGGGCCGGCGCGGGTCGGATCCGGGCGCCGACCGCGCGACCGTGTGCATACGCCACGTCGGCACGGCAGGCCCGGGTGGGCGTCCGTCCGGTGCGCCGGACCCGGTCAGGCGCGGTCCGGCGTGGGGTCCTCGTCCGGCGGGGTGAAGCCGGACGCCGCCTTGATGATGCGTCGGGTCATCGGGTCGGACCACGCCTTGGGGGAGAGGACTTCGATCCAGATCGCCCGGGCGGTCTTGCGGCCCACGTTCTCCCAGGAGATCAGGGTGCGGGACGGGAGGGCGACCGAGTCGCCCTCGGCGATGTCTATCGGTTCGGCGACTCGCTCGTGGTCGCCGAGTCCGCCGCCGACCCGGACGCGCAGCGATCCGGACATCAGGAACGCGAAGGATTCGCCCGGCCGCGAGTAGGGTCCGCCGCTGGATCCGTGCGGCGGAATGGTCAGCAGAGCCGGTTCGAGGTCATGGCCGGGCAGCAGCAGTTCCTCCCACCGCACGCCCCCCTCCAGGACGACGCTCGCCCGCTCGTCGGCGCGGACCACGCTGGCGTCGGTGCGGGTGAAGGACGCGAGGCCGCTCATCGGGACGCCGAGCGCGTCGGTGATCCGGGCGATCAACTGGGTCGAGGCGCGTTCCACACTGCGCTCGATCGAGGACAGGTGGGACACGGACGCGCCGGTCAGCGCGGCGAGTTCCTTCAGGGACAGGCCGCTCGCCAGCCGGGCGCGGCGCAGTCGACCGCCGTCGGCCGGTGCGTCGGCGGCAGGTGCGTCGGCGGCCGGGGGAGCGGCGTCGGCGGAGTCCGGTTCGCCGAGTGAGGTGCGAATCGCGGCGGGATTCCAGCCGTGTCTGCGGCGCAGGTCGGCGATCCGGCGGGCCCGGCCGACGTGCTCGGGGCCGTAGCGGCGTTGCCCGCCCGGCGTCCGGTCCGGTACGAGCAGGTCCTGCTTCTCCCACGCGCGCAGGGTCTGGGGACTGACCCCGACCTCGGCCGCGACATCGCCGATCGTTCGCCAACTCATGCCCCGGAGTCTAGGGCGGGTCGCGATCCCTGCTCTCGACAAACTTACATCGTTACTGTAACTATGGCGCCCCGAGCGAAGAGGGGAGCCCCGATGTCATCCCTGGAACGAATCGTCTTCGGCACGACGGCGGGCACGACGACGAACACCGACGCAGCCGCGCACTCGACGTCCGCACTGCTCAGGCAGGGCGGGCGGCCCGGTTCCCCGACGGTGCTGCTCGTCCACCCGGCCAACCTTCGGGCGCGGTGCTGGCGCGCCGTGCTCGCGGCGCTGCCGGCCGACTGGCGGTGTGTGGCCATCGACCTGTCCGGGCACGGCGCGTCGCCCCGCCGCGCGGCGTACGGCGTGGACCGGTGGGTGTCCGAGTGTGTGGCCCTGCTGGACGCGCTGGACGTGGCGCGGGTGCATGTGGTCGGCGCGTCCGTCGGCGCCGCCGTGGCGGTCGAGCTGGCGGCGGCGCGCCCGGACCGGGTCGCGAGCGTGACCACGGTGGGCGGTGCCTTCCGTGCCGCCGAACCGGGCGATACGCGGGAGTTCCTGGCGGCCATCGCCGCGAGGGGCGTACGGCAGGCCGTGTTGGACGTGCTCGTGGACGAACCGGGCCTGGAAGACGCCCTGTTCGCCGCCGTCGCGGCCGACGTCAGCGTCAACCCCGACGACACGGCGGCGGCGATCTGGACGGCCGCCGCCGAGGCAGCCGGGTTGGCCGCGGCACCTCGTCTGCGCTGTCCGACCCTCGCCGTCGTCGGGGACGGCGACCGGGGGTGCCCCGTCGCGGACTCCCGCGCCTTCGCGGACCTGACCGCCGGCCGGCTCGCGGTCCTGGTCGGACACGGACACCTGCCCATGTACACCGCGCCCGCCCGGGTCGCGGCGTACATCGCCTCCCTCGTCGACGGCACCCGGTCGCACCGACCCCGCCGCGACCGAGACCCGATCACCCGAAAGGAAAGCCGAGCATGACCGACACCCCGTTCGCGGAACGCACCGCGCCCGAGGCGGACATCGCCGAGATCCTGCGTCTGCACCGGCAGTGGTGGAAGTCCAACATCGGCTGGGACATCGACCGCATGGTCGAGGTGTTCCCGTCGCCCGGCGACGAGTACCTGATGTTCAACTTCAACGGGCACCCGTACTTCGACATGACCGAGAAGGTCGCGTTGTGGAAGTGGTACCGCGAACTCATCGCGCAGACCGGCGGCTTGCAGACCCGGATCATGCGCCTCGAAGTTCGCGGCGACACCGCCTGGCTCGCCTGCGAGTTCACCATCGACGCGGAGATGCTGGACGGCGGCGAGTGGACGGTCGACTCGGTCGACGCGACGCTCGGCCGGGCCACCGAGATCTACCACCGCGACAGCGGCACCGGCGCGCCCGAATGGCGCATGTGGCACACCCACATCACCGCCCTGCCCGACCCGGACGAGAAGCGGCCCGGGTTCGACGACTCCACCAACAGTCGCGGCCTGGGGTGGACACCCTGGAACCCGCTCCCGAAGGGCGTCTGAGCGGATGACCATCACCGGACGCGCCCCGCGGATCGCCCTCGTGCTGGGCAGTTCGCAACGACCGGCCGACATCGTCACGGCGGCCCGTGCCGCCGAGCGCGGCGGCTTCGACGAACTGTGGGTCGGGGAGGACTACTTCTACACCGGCGCGATCGCCGCCGCCGGTGCCGTTCTGGCCGCGACCGAACTCCCCGTCGGGATCGGTATCGTGCCCACGACCACACGCCATCCCGCGTTGCTGGCCATGGAGTTGGCCACGCTCGCCGGCCTGTACCCGGGCCGGCTCAGCGCCGGGGTCGGCGCCGGTGTGCCGGACTGGCTCGATCGGATGGCGATCCGGTGCACGACGCCGCCGGCCTCGGTCCGCGACGTCATCGCCGGCCTGCGCACCCTCCTCGCCGGGGAGACGCTGACCGTCGAGGCGTCGTCGTATCGGGCCCGCGAGGTACGACTGGCGCATCCGCCGGCGGTGGCGCCGCCCCTCCTGGCCGGCGTCGGCGGCCCCAAGGCGCTTGCCATGTCCGGCGGTTCGGCCGACGGGACCGTGCTCTCCGTGCTCGCCGGCACGCGCTACGTGCGGTGGGCGGCCGAGCGGGTGGCCGCCGGCGGCGCCGGGGTCGGGCACGACCTGGTGGCGTACGCGCTGTGCTCGGTCGACCCGGACGCCGCCGTCGCCCGCGAACGGGTGCGCGAGTTGTTCGGGCTGTACCTCCTCGCCGGGCCGCGCAACCCGATGACCGAGGCGCACGGGATCGCCGACGAGGCCGAGGCACTGGCCGCACTGGACTTCGCCGACGCGGTCCGGGCCATCCCCGACGCCTGGATCGAGGAACTGGCGGTCGTCGGCACCCCTGCCGACTGCGCGAAGCGGATCACGCTCCTCGCCGAGGCCGGAGCGGACTGCGTCGCGCTGTGCCTCGACCCCGACCGGGACGCCGAGGCACAGGTCGGCCTGCTCGCGCGCGAACTGCTTCCGCTGCTTCCGGGACGCGCCGACGGCTGAGACGCCGGGCGGCCGCACCCGGCGCCCCGGGTCGGCCGCCCCACCACGGCACACGACAGCGATCGGAGATTCCGATGACCTATTCGATGGTGAGCTTCAATCCCGACGACGGCTCCCTGGGGTTCGCCGCGCAGTCGCACTTCTTCGCCGTGGGCTCCGTCGTGGGCGACGCCGAGGCCGGCGTCGGCGTGGTGGTCAGCCAGGCGTTCGCCAACACCGACTGGCCGCACGAGGGCCTGGCGCTGCTGCGGGCCGGCGCGACGCCCGACGACGTACTCGACACGCTCACCTCGGCGGATCCGCAGGCCGAGTATCGCCAGGCGATCGTGATGGACGCCGGCGGCCGCTACGCCTGCTTCGGCGGCACCGGCTGCGCGCCGCACACCGGCATCGCGCGCGGCGAGGGCATGGCGGCGGTGGGCAACATGCTCGCCTCGGACACGGTGTGCGCGGCCATGCTCGCCACCCACCGCGCCTCGACCTCGACCCACGCCGACCGGCTCGTCGCGGCGCTGCTCGCGGGCGAACGGGCCGGGGGAGACGCGCGGGGATCACAGTCGGCGGTGCTCAAGGTGGTCGGCCCGGTCCGGGACGAGCGGCCCTGGCGGCACGTGCTCGCGGACATCCGGGTCGACGACCACGCCGACCCGGTGGCGGAGTTGCGCCGGATGCTGCCCATCCACGAGGGCTTCCGGGCGATCGGGGCGGCCCTGTTCGCCCCGCCCCTGGTCATCGGCGACGCCTCGGGGATCGTCGCGGACCGGGCCCGGGAGACGATCGCCGCGCTCGCGTCCGCCGCAATCGGTCTCGGCGCCAACCGCGAGGCGGACCTGTGGCGGGCGGTGGTGCTGCTGCGCAGCGGCCGGGTCGACGCCGGCCGCGCGCTGATCGGTGAACTGACCGCCGAACGCCCGCAGTTGGCCGAGTTTGCCGATGGCCTGGCGCAGGTCGGGATCCTGCCGCGGAGCGAGGCGGCCCGATGACGACGACTTCCTCGCCACACATCCCCGAGTCCGCCGTCGAAGCGTTCGTCCGGGTGGATCGGGTCACCCGCACCGCGGCCGCATTGGTGCGCATCGACACCCGCAACCCGCCCGGCCGAGAGGCCGCGGCCGTACCGGCGCTGCTCGACCTCATGAGGGCGATCGGCTGCGACACCGAGGTGTTCACGTCGAGCGGCGGCCGGCCGTCCGTGCTGGCCCGATACGGCACCGGCGCACCCGGGCGGGCGACGCTGCTGATCAACGGCCACGTGGACGTGGTGCCCGTGGTCGAGGCGGACTGGACCACGCCGCCGTTCGACGCGGTCGTCAGTGGCGGCCGGCTGATCGGACGCGGTGCGGCGGACATGAAGGGTGGGATCGCCGCCGCCGTCGAGGGCCTGCGGGCCTGCCTCGACGCCGGGCTCGCACCGGACGCCGACATCGTCTTCCACCTCGTCGCCGACGAGGAGACCGGCGGCGCCCACGGTACGGCGGAACTCGTCGACGCCGGCCTGGTCCGGGCCGACGCGTGCATCGTCCCCGAGCCGACCGGGCTGCGTGTCGCGGTGGCCGAACGCGGCTCGTGGCAGGCCGGGATCGAGGTCTTCGGTACGGCGGGACACGGCGGCGAACCGGCGCTCGGCCGCTCCGCGGTGGCCGACGCGGCACGGATCACCACCGCCCTGCACCTGGCCCGCTTCCACGACCGGCCACACCCGCTGCTCGGCAGCCCGACGTGCAACGTGGCGATGGTGCGCGGCGGCGTCGCGGCCAACGTGATCGCCCCCGCCTGCACGCTGACCATCGACCGGCGCACGCTGCCCGGGGAGAGCGCCGACGACGTGTACGCCTCGATCGTGCGCACCATCGACGCGAGCTGCCCCGACGTCGACTACCGCGTACTGCCGAAGTTCTTCTGCGAGGCCTCCGAGCTGCCCCTGCCGCACCCCTTCGCGGACTTCGTCGACGCGTGCCGACCGCGCCCGCGACCACACACCCGACCCCGCTCCCGCGTCGCGCCGGGCGAGGGCTTCATCGGCCTCTCGCTCGGCTCCGACGCCCGCTTCCTGCGCAATCGCCTCGGCATCCCCACCGTCGTCTACGGCCCCGGCTCGATCGAGCAGGCCCACGGCGCCGACGAATGGGTCGGGATCGGCGATCTCACCCTCGCCGCGCGCACCTTCGCCCGCGCCATCGCGGGATTCGCCGACTTCGTGGCACAGGCCGACACCGGCCGCGTCTCCCCGAGCAGACAAACCGGCAGACAACTGTAGATTCTGCCCCACGTGAAGGAGGGCACATGGTCGACCCCACAGGCGCGACGAGGAGCCGGCAGCCGGCACCCGGCGAGAACCCGCGCAGCGGCCCGGTCCTGGAAACCCGTTCGATCGACTACATCCCGCAGTCCGAGCGACACGGCCGCGCCTGGCACCAGGCGCCGTTCTGGTTCACCGGACAGTTCGTGCCCACCACCATGGTCGTCGGCTTCGCCGGACCGGTCATGGGACTGTCCCTCGGCTGGTCGATCACGACCACCGTCCTGGGCATCCTGTTCGGCACCTGCTTCATGGCGTTCCACGCCAACCAGGGACCCACCATGGGCCTGCCGCAAATGATCCAATCGCGCGCCCAGTTCGGCACCCGCGGCGCGCTCGTGCCGATGCTCGCCGTCATCTGCGTCTACATCGGCTTCAGCGCCTTCGGTGTCCTGCTGGCCTCCCAGGTGCTGGAAACGGTGCTGCCCGGCTCGACCACGCTGTGGGCGGTGGTGATCGTGCTGCTCGCGGCCGTCCTCGCGATCGTCGGCTACGACCTGCTGCACACCGTGCTGCGCCTGCTGCCGTATCTGGTCGTACCCGTGTTCGGAATCCTGACCGTGCTCGCCCTGACACACCTGAGCCCGCATCACGACCCGCGGACCGCCTCCTTCACCTGGGCCGCCGCGCTCGCCCAGTTCGTCGCCGCCGCCGGCTACCAACTCGGCTACGCCGTCTACGTTTCCGACTACTCCAGATACCTGCCCGCGGACACCTCCGGGCGCGGGGTGATCGGCTGGACCTACGCCGGGGCCGCGCTGTCGGCGATCTGGCTGATGGTGCTCGGGAACTTCGTCGCGAGTTCCGTTCCCGTCCCCGACGCGCTGGTCAACCTCCAGGACATCGGCGACACGCTCTTCTCCGGCTTCGGCAAGACCGCCGTGGTCGCGGTCCTGGTGCCCAGCGCGATCGCCATCATGGGCGTCAACCTCTACGGCGCGATGCTCTCGGGTCTGAGCATCGTGCACGCCTTCCGGCCGATCGCGCTGACCGCCCGTACCCGTGTCGTCGGCGTCGCGACCGGCGCCGCGGTCGTGTTCGCCGTGGCCGAGGGGCTGCCGGGCAAGTACCTGGACAGCTTCAACGACTTCATCACGCTGATCCTCTACGCCCTGGCGCCCTGGACCGCGGTCAATCTCATCGACTACTACTTCGTGCGCCGGGGCCACTACGCCATCACCGAGATTTTCAGCCCCGACAGCATCTACGGCCGCTGGGGCCGCGCGGGTCTGCTCTCCTACGCCCTCGGCGTGGCCGCGCTGATCCCGTTCATGACCACCGGCTTCTACACCGGGCCCATGGTCGACGCGCTCGACGGCGCCGACATCGCGTTCGTGGTCGGCCTGGTCGCCTCCGGCGCCGCCTACTTCCTGGCCACCCGGGGCTTCGATCCGGCCCGGGAGCAGGAGGCGATCCGGGACAGCCGGAACCTGCTCGACGGTCCGGGTGCCGTCGTGCGTTCGGTGCCGCGCGCCGCGGGATAGCGGTGCTCCGCCCGGTGGCTCGGGCGTCCGCGTCGGCGGCGTACGGTCGAGGTCGACGCCGGTGCTCAGAGCACGCCGGCGCCGGGCCGGGCGGTGCCGAGGTTGGGAAGTTCGACGATCCGGTCGGGTGCGGGGGCCTGGATGTCGACGGGGTGGTCGTACTCGGACCAGGTCAACGTCGCGCTGTCGGAGCCGGCCACCTTGACGGGCAGGGCCGGGCCCTCCACCGGGATGTACAGGAGGTCGGGGTTCTTCTCGCCGGATTCGGCGAGGACGACCACGCGCCGGCCGTCGACGGTGGAGTCGGGGCGGCGTTCGGCGTCCCCCAGATTGGGCAGGATGGTGTGCGGGTCCGCCTTTTTGCTGAGGTTCTTCATGGTGGACCGGGCCGGGTCGTCGGCGGCCACGTGCCCGTACTTGCCGTCGAGCGAGTTGAGGAGGGCGGCTTTGTCCCGCCCGAGCCGCGACTGCCAGTAGGCGCGCGGAGCCTTGACGTAGACGTCCTCACCGATGCGCACCGTCTCGATGGTGTAACTCGACGTCTTGGCGGTCGCCGAGTAGTCGCCGGTCCGTATGTCCAACCGGAGGTCGGTGCGTTGGGTCGTGCCGTTCCGCCGCAACTCCACGGTGGCGCGGACCGAATGCACGCGGTCCACGGCCCTGGCGACCCGCTCGGACACCGCCTCGGTGCTCAGCTTCGACAGATCGGCCGAGGCCGTGTCGGCCAGGTCCGCGGCCGCCGAACATCCCGTCACCAGGACCATCCCCGCCGCCGCGGCCGCCGCGAGGCGTCCCGACGCAGCCGAACCCACACGCGCCATCGATGTTTCCGATCCGCTCCCGCCCCGATCCCGCCGATCGTGGCTGCGGTACATGATCGCGGGCGCTCGTCGGCGGCTCGACGCGGGGGCCGTCCGGAGGCGGCCGGCGCGCGGACGCGGACGCCGGCCGGGCCCGCGCGGCCACGAACTCGCCCCACGGGGAAGGGCGGGAGCCGCGCGGGCGGATCACGGGCCGTCGGTCGGGCGCCGCCGGCGACGTGCGTCGACGCGGATCAGATCTGGCCGACGCACGCCAGGTATTGGGTACGGGCGAACTGGTACCCACCGACCTGGAGATTGATCTGGTAGGCGGCGCCGCAGGAGGCACTGCGGCTCGCGCCGGTCGGGAGGGCGCTCGCCGACGTCTGACCGGCGAGGACGAGCACCGGCGCGAGAACGGCGGCCGAGGCCGCGCAGACGGCCAGGCGGCGGAACCGCGGACGGAGCTTCGGCATCCGGGTCGAACGATTCATCGGGACCCTTTCTGTCCGGAACGCCCGGCCGTACCGCGCGAGTTCGCGGGGGCCGGGCCCGACGATCGGCCCGGTGCGGGGTGCGCCGGGACACCCGATCGATGTGGACCAGGTCAGTGTGCGGTGCGGGCCGCGCTGGTGACAGGGCATGAACTGCACTGGCGGGTACGGCTGTTTCGTGCCGCGCGCAATCTTCCGCACCCGATCCCCAGGGGCCCGCCTCGCCGGCGGCGACATCGGCCCTCGGAGCGGGTACCGGTGTAGGACGCGCGGGGCGGTCGAGTGTGCCGGGGCAGTACTCGGGTCCTCGTACCCTCGGGGGACGTGCCCGCCCGGGGCGGCTTCATAGCCTCGACCCACGCGATCGGGGAGTGCGCGGGCACGGTGTCATGGGGCGAAGTCCCGTTGAGCGCGGCGTATTCGGCCACGCCTCCGGTGTGCGCCGGCGATGGGCGCCCGCGTCGTCGTACGTGCCCGCCCGCGTGCCCGCTCGCTCGCGTGGCGGCCACCTGCGTGCGCCGCGCCCCACCGAGATCGATCGAGAGGCGACATCGTGATCGACCATCGTGACACCCCCTCCGCCGACGAGGCCGCCGGCCACGCGTCCGTGTCGCCCACCCGGCGCGCCGTGCTTCGCGGGTCGCTGGGCGTCGCGGCCGGCGCCACCGCGACCGGCTCCGCCCTCGCGCCGTCCGCGTACGCCGCCGAGCAACCTCCCGCGCCCGCCGACCCGTCCGCCGCCGGCCCCGCCGCGCGGCACTGGCAGACCAGGCTCGACGCACTGGCCGCCCGCCATCAGGTCCCGGGCGCCGCGCTGGGCATCCTGTCGGGCAATCGTGTCACGAAGATCGCCACCGGCATGGCCAACGTCGACGACCGGATCGAGGCCACACCGGACACCGTCTGGCAGATCGGCTCCGTCACCAAGGTCTGGACCGCGACCGTGGCCATGCGCCTGGTCGACGAGGGCCTGCTCGACCTCGACACACCCGTGACCCGGGTGATGCCCGAACTGCGCCTGTCGGACCCGGAGCGCACAGCCCGCCTGACCCTGCGTCACCTGCTCACGCACACCAGCGGAATCGACGGCGACGTGCTCACCGACACCGGTCGCGGCGACGACTGCCTGGAGCGATACGCCGCGCTGCTCGGAGGCGTTCGAGGCGTGCACCCGCTCGGCCGCGTCCACTCGTACTGCAACGCCGGCCTGATGCTCACGGGCCGGCTCATCGAGCGCGTCACCGGTACGACCTGGGACGCCGCACTCCACGATCGGCTCCTGAAGCCGTTGGGCCTGACCCGCACGCACACCCTGCCCGAGGACGTGCTCGCCCACCGCGCCGCCGCCGGACACACCTGGGAGCGGGATCGGCCTCCGCACGTGAACCCCGCCCCGATACCGCGCTCCTCGGGCCCCGCCGGCATCGTCTGCTCCTCCGTCGAGGACGTGCTCACGTTCGCCCGCCTCCACCTGGACGACGGGCGCGGGCCCGACGGCACGCGCATCCTGTCGAGCCGTTCCGCCGAAGCGATGCGCTCGCGGTGGACCGACACGCCCGACACCGCCGACAGCGGCGAAACCCGCGGACTGGGTTGGGCCCGCTGGGACTGGAACGGCCGCACCGCCTACGGCCACGACGGCACCACCCACGCCCAGGCGTCCTTCCTGCGCATCCTGCCCGATGCCCGGATCGCCGTCGTCCTGCTCACCAACGGCGGCGACAACGCCGCGCTGCACGTGGACCTGTTCCGGGAGATCTTCACCGCCCTCGCCCACGTCGCACCACGCCCGCAGCACACCCCCGACGGCACTACCCCGCCACGCGACGCCGGCGGATACCTGGGCCGCTACCCGGCCACCGGCATCGTCGAGGAGGTCCTCGAACGCGACGGAGCGCTGTACGTGCGCCGGACGTTCGAGGGGCGGGCGCCGTCGGAGTTCCGCCTCCTGCCGGCCGGCCGTGACCTGTACGTGCATCGTGTGTCCGACACGCGCGAGTGGCAGACGATCAAGTTCTTCACGCTGGACGGGACTCGGTACCTCTACCGAGGCGGCAGGGTCGTGGCGCACGACGGCTGACGACCAGGTGGGATCCCGAGCCGGATCCCGGGCGGGATCCGGCGCGTTGAAGGCGCGCCGCGCCGAACTCAGCTGCCGGACAGTCGGTTTCGGGACACCTGTACCCGTGTGACCCCGAGCAGGCCGGCGAGCGGCACCTTGGCGGTGGTCTGTCCGGGGCTCACCGCGAGGTGGTCGGCGCGCAAGCGTTCGAGGAGGTGTTCGGCGAGCGGGACGATCAGGTGCCGACCCCGGCAACGATCGCTCGCGTGGCCGAAGGGAATGTAGCCCGGGTGGTCGTCCTCGTCCAGCTCGTGCCAGCGCTCGGGGACGAACACATCGGGCTCGGGCCACAGTTCGGGATCGCGGTGGGTCAACAGCGGGAGCAGCAGCACATCGTCGTTCGGGCCGATCCGGGAGTCCACGGCGGAGAACTCGGGGGACGCGACCCGCAGGATGTTCCACGACGGCGGCAACAACCGCAGCGACTCCAGCACGATGTGCCGGTTGCTCGCGTCGGGGTGGAACGGCGAGCCGAGCCAGAGCGCGTTCGCAACCAGCGCCGCGACCCCCAGGCACACCGGCGCGGCGACCCGGCGGTACAGGCCCATGGCGTAGTGCCGGTCGCCGTGCTCGGCGGCCGCGGCGATGACGGCGGCGAGGCGGGACACCGGCGGGTCGAGGGCGGGCTTTCCCGGCAGGACGGCACTCGTGCGGACCACGGCGCGGGTGAGTACCGGCGCCTTTTCGAGGCGGCGATCGGTGAGCATGCGAAACCGCAAGGGATCGGGCCCGAAAAGAAGATCGCGAAGATACGCGTGCCCCGTACGCGGCCAGATTCCGGAAAGATCGACGGAATCGGGAGCCGGGCCGCCCAATGCGGCGCGTACGTCGTGCGAGACGGCCCGCAGGACGTCGTTGGCCTCCACGCGCTCGATCGATCTTCCCTGGAGCGGCTTGAAAGTCGGTCGCTCGAATTCGTGCGCCGGCCTGCTCTCCAGGAGTTTGTTGATCAATTCCGGATCGGCGACCCCGACCGTGTCGCCGTCGATGCGGAAAAACCCCGCACCGCGACGTTCGCGCAGCAGTTCCTCGATCTTCGGCGCGAAAACGGTGACCCGGGCACTTCCGACCGTGTCGGAACGATTCATCGGTGCTCTCCACTGGGCGTAGAGTCTCCCGCCCGGCGGAGCCGGGACGCGGCTCCACCGGACGCGAGCCCGGGCGGCGATCCGACGCTCGGTCGGGTCGAGGCGGCGCTACCGCAGAGGTAACGATTATGCGGCGGGAGCGAGCCCGAACCGCATCGGTCGGCGGATCAACCGAATCTCAGGCGGAGCCGATCGAAACGATCAGCTGTACCAGATGTACCAGGTGGCGGATTTGAGGCTCTTCTCGACCCTGAACCTCTTGGAGAAAGAGTTGACGATCTTCACCACGACAACCTCCAGGTGACTGTGGACCGGCCGGGTTTCCTACGCGACCCGGACCGGTGGAGAGATATCCACCGCTAGAGAATCCGTCTTTCGATTCTCGTCGCCTCGAAAGTGAAGCCTTGATACGAAAGGTGCGTCAATGTGATGTGGATCACAGATCAAAAAGGCTCACACACTCCTCACACAAAAGATGTAAGCGGTTGTGTGTCGATCTTGCGCGCGGGTCCCCGAAAGATCCGTCGGCGGTTCCGATCACGTGCGGAGGTCGAGTAGGAGCGAGGATAAACGGATCTCTTTCGGCCACGGGGGTAAGCGGGCCGGCGGAGCCGAGTGCCCGGGTCGGTGGTGACCGGTGACGGCCTGCCCGCCTGGATGTCTCCCGAGTCGGCGGCCCTGTGCTCCGACGGCGAGGGGTGACGACGCCGGCTCCGAGGCGGCTCCCGGGAGCCCCGCGGCATCGGCGTAGACTGCGCGACCGAGTCCGGATTGTCGTGGAGGCGTTTGTGATATCCCGTCCGCTGGCGGTGTTCGACCTGGATGGCACGGTGGCCGATACCCGGCACCGGTTGCACTTCGTCGAGGCGCGTCCCCGGGACTGGGACGCGTTCTTCGCGGCCGCGGCGCAGGACGCGCCGCTCGCCGAGGGTGCCGAACTCGCGCGGACCAGTGCGGAGACGCACGAGGTGGTGTACGTGACCGGCCGTCCGGAGCGCTGCAGGCGCGACACCGTCGACTGGTTGGATCGACACGGCCTGCCCGCCGGCCGCCTGCTGATGCGTGCCGAGCGGGACCGCCGCCCGGCACGGGTCGCCAAACCCGAACTGCTGCGGAAGCTCGCGCGCGGCCGTACCGTCGCCATGGTCGTCGACGACGACGCCCTGGTCTGCGAGGCATACCGGGCCGCGGGCTTCCGGGTGGTACACGCCGACTGGATGCCGTCCTCGCAGGCGCTGCGACAGGCTCAGAACGGCGCCGGCCGCACCTGAGTCCCTCGGCTCGGCCGAGCCCGATCATCGTGCCCGGCCGCCTCACTTAGTGGCGACTGCCGTTTGCCACATCGTGTAGGAGTATTCGCTGGTGCTGCTGAGTCCGAGGGTGCCGAAGTGGCCGTCGGCGGTTTGCAGGCAGTAGTGGCCGTAGGGGTTGAGCTTGTTGAAATCGCTGCCCCAGGCGTCCGGTGGTTCCGTGACGCAGTCCCGCAGGGACGGCGTCTTGTCGCCGGAGAACTTCGCGTACCGCGCGCCGTGTGCGGCCGAGGGGCCGCCGAGGCCGGCGTGCAGGTCGGTGCCGGCGTGCGAGGCGGAGCGCTTGTCGGAGTCGAAGTCGTAGTCGGTGTACTTGCCCGCCACCAGGAGCCGGAACTTCCCCGAACTGCGCACCGGTTGCTCCAGGCTGTCCACGACGGCGACGGCGGTCGCGGTGTCCGAGGTGGCGTCGATCGTGATCAGCTTCCGACTGGGCTCGAACGACTGCGCGGTACGGCCGTTGGTGAGCACGTACACCTTGCCCGCGTAGGCGACTCGGTATCCGGTGTTCCGCACCGTGCCGTCGACCTTGCGGCGCACCACGATCGTCCAGTCGTTGTCCACGGGTCGCGTCGCATCGGAGGCGACGCGATGCGCGACGGGGACGATGCCGCCGGACGGGCCGGCGCCGGGGTCGGTGCCGGCCGCGCTCGCGGCGAGCAGTGCTTCCAGGGCGATCGGTCCCAGTACGGTCACCGTGAGCTTGGCGGCCTGCTCGACCGAGATGTCGCCGCCTTGGCTCATCATCAGCCGGGCCACCTCGACGGTCAGCGCCGGAAGACCCTGCTTGACCACCACTCCACAGGCGACCAGCGATCCCGCCACGGTCGCCGCACACACCGTCCGGCCGAGCGCGCGCACGCCCGACGCTCGATTGGAGGACACACCGAAGGACATGCCGAATACCCCCACCGTCTTCCCGCGTCCGGTGACCGGCGCCCGGTGGACGCGGATGCCGACGCGCTCCCCCCACGGTCGCCGCGCACCACCGCGTACGACCCTCCCCGATCAGGGTAGGCCGACTCGCCCGCGCCGGCGGGGGTTTCGTCGAGATGACCGCGGTCGGCGCCGGCCACGGCGGCGCCCCTGCGGGAGTGCGGGTCGGCTCAGTCCTCGACCGCGTGCCGCGCCGGTGTGTTCGCGTCGACGGGTTCGAGGACGAAGACCGGGATGAGGCGGTCGGTCCGGAGTTGGTAGTCGGCGAAGTCCGGGTACGCGTCCACGGCTCGGCGCCACCACACGGCCTTCTCGTCGTCGAACACCTCGCGCGCCCGATATCCGCCGACGGTCGTGCCGTCCTGGAGACCGACGACGGGTTCGGCGACGAGGGAGGCGTACCACTGCGGGTTGGTCGGCTCGCCGCCCTTGGATGCGACGGCCGCGTACTGCCCCCCGTACTCGACGCGCATCACCGGTGTCTTGCGGATCTTGCCGGACCTGGCGCCCCGATAGGTGAGCAGCACGGTGGGCAGGCCCTTGATCGTGATGCCCTCGGTGGTCCCGGTGCGCATGATCTGCTCGACGTGCTCGCGGACCCACGGCGACGCGCTCGGCTCGTAGTCCCCGGTGGGTATCGCGCTCTGATCGATGTCGGTGGTCATGGGCTCTCCTCGACGGGCCGTGCCTGTGCCTGACGGCAGATTGGTTATGCGCATAAGATTATGCGCATAACCAATCCTGTGTCGAGAGGGGAGTCGGGCGGTGTCCGGGGGCGCGCCTCAGTGGCCGGCGGTGGTGGTCCCGGGGCGGCCCGCTCCGAACCGTTCCAGCGCGGCGTCGATCGAGTCGGGATCGGCGCGGCCGACGGCCAGGACCGCGACGCGCTCGCCGTTTTGGACCAGGAGGGTCGGGTACGCCGTCACCCCCGACTCGGCCGCCCACCGGAAGTCGGCCTCGGCCGCGTGACGGGAGGCCGGTGCGTCGAGCGCGGCTCCGATCCGCGTCGTGTCGAGGCCGGCCGCGGCAGCGACGCGGAGGAACGTACCGGGCTCCGACAGGCTCAGCCCGTCGCGATAGAACGCGGCCTGCACCTCGCCGGCCAGTGCCGCCGCCCGCTCCGGCGCCGCCTGCCGAAGCGCCGCCATGCCGCGTGCGGCCGCCGCGGAGTCCATCACGAACGACCCGTCCGCGATCAGCCGTTCGTAGGCCGGCCCGAACACGACGCCGGTCTGCTCACTGATCCGGGCATTCGCCCCCTGGACGTAGCCGAACTCGCGGATCGGCACGGCGCGCGGCCCGGTGAACAGCCCCCCGGACACCACCTCGACGGGCAGTTCGGGGTGGCGCGCGGTGACCTCGGCGAGGGTGGGGGCAAAGCCGTAGGACCAGCCGCAGTATGCGTCGAAGACGTAGACGAGTTTCACGGGAAGGGGCTTTCGTGGGAGGGAATGGCTCGGGCATACGCACCGCTCCGGGCGCAGGTGCCGGTCGAAGCGATGTATCTGCTCCAACAGTATCTGTTCTGTCAGATATTCCCTTCGGGTGTGCGCTCGGCCGGGCGAGCCGGTGAACCCGGTCGGTTCGGGCTAGCGCAGGCGTGGGAGGGCGTCACGGGCCGCGTGGGACAGGATGCGCAGGCACTCCATGAACTGTTCCCGGGCCTCCGCGGGCAGCGGTTCCAGGAAGTGGCGGCGGATGTTTTGTACGTGGAGTCGACTGGCCCGCACCACGACGTCCCGGCCGTGCGCGGTCAGCCGTACCAGCTTGCCGCGACGGTCCGTGGGGTCGTCGGTGCGCGCGACCAGGCCGGCCGCCTCCATGCGGTCCACCAGGCGGGTCATCCCGCCCGTGGTCAGGACCCGCTCCTGCGCGATCGCGCGCATCGACATGCCTGCGCCACCCGCTCGGCCAACGATCAGCAGCACCTCGTACATCAGGTGACTGATCCCGAACTCCTCCTCGATCGCGCCGCCGAGCAGGTACTCCAGTCGCCCGGCCGCCCCCTGCAACCGCCCGAACGCGAGCACCAACTCGTCGTTCGCGGCATCCTGCGCCGATTCGATCCCGGCGCCGTCGCTCTCGCCCACGCCTCGCCCCTTATGGTTCGCCCGATCCGATTCCTGCGACGATCATCGCCTTCCCCGCTCCCGGTCCGCGCCGTGGCCCGGTAGCGGGGCGGCCCGGCGCGTTCAGTCGAACGAGGGATGGCATCGCGCCGTTCCGCGCCCTCACGCTGGAACTCGACAAACACGCCGGGCCCGGGCGCAGCGGCGGAAAGGCGGGCGGTGGGGCATGACCGCGCGTAGGGACTTCCTCGGAGCCGTGTCGGCCGTCGGCGCCTCGACGTTCCTCGGCGGTATCGGGACCGCGGCCCCGGATGCGGGCGACCCGGGGCCGGATCCGGCCGGCGCCGAACTCCGGGCCCGCAACACGATCGTCGCGATCGACGGCGACACGCGGCGCCATTACGACACGCTGCGGGCCGAGTTGATCCCGCGCCTCGGGCCGGTCGTCGTCGTGGAGAACGACTCCCGAGGCGGCCTGTTCACCCTCGTGCACGAGGGTCGACGGGAGTCCCTGTGGCCCGTCTCGGACATCTTCGAACTGGCCAAGTCGATCGCCCATGTGCCGTTGGGCATCTTCTCGATCCTCGCGCCGTACCTGAGCCGGCGAATCCCGAACCCGCCCGGTACCGCGCGCCTGGACCGGCACGACGTGGACATGGTGGCGTTCGAGGGCCCCGGTACGACCGAGTGGATCGGTCCGCTGCGGGCCTTCGGCGCCACCCTGGCAGACGCCCGACGGCACCTCGGCGACGCGCGCCTGCCCGGCCGGCTCGACGCGGCGAGCGGGCACATCCTGGACGCGGCACTGGAGTTCATCGCCCGATCGGCCGGCCGCGCCGCCTTCGACACGCGGTCGTTCGAGGACTTCACGGGCGGCCTGGGCGAAGCCATCGCCACCAACATCGAGTACGCGGCCCGGGCGCAGATCGGCGGCGTGACCGCGCTGATGAACCGGTGGCGGGACGAGGTCGGCCCCGGGAGTTGGCCCGGCCTGTACGTGGTCGTCCTGTCGATCTGGACCACGTCCGCCCCGAACCAGAACTCGATCATCGTCAAACGGTTCATGGACCCCGCGACGGCCGACTCGCACCTGATCGACATCGCGACCGCCCAACCGCCCACCGACCCGGTCCTCGTCGCCCTCGACAACCTGGCCCGGATCGTGCAGGACAACGTCGCGGCGGAACTGGTGTTCCCGCACGACCGGCGCTCGGCGGACGCGCTGAAGGGCCGCGAGGACCTGCTCGCCCGAGAGATCCAGGATCAACTCGGGTCGGGCCGGTCCGATCCGGGGCGGCGTCGGTGCGGTGGGTCACGCGTCGCGTTTCTCGAGGAGGAGGGCGCCGAGGAGTAGGAGGATCAGGGTTTCGGCCGCGAAGACCGCGAAGCCCGGCCAGGGTTGGAGCATCTTGTCCGCGGCCTCGACCGACATGACCTGGCCGCCGGCGTTGGCGGGCATCAGCTTGGCGATCCAGTCGCCGGTCCTGCCGGGGATCAGGCCGACCACGCCGCCGACCACGAAGATCAGCGCGATGCCCAGGGTGATGGCGCCGGCGGTGTGCCGCAGCAGTACGCCCAGGGCCATACCGAACAGGCCGAGGACGGCCAGGTACAGGCCCGTGCCGATCAGGGCCCGGATCACGCCGGGTTCGCCCAGGTCGACGCCGACGTCCTTGGCGTCGAGCATCAGGTTGGCCAGGAAGTAGCAGCAGAACCCGGTGATCGCGCCCACCACGAACAGGACCAGGGCCAGTACCACGGCCTTGGCGGTGAGCATCGAGGCACGCCACGGCACCGCGGTCAGGCTGGTACGGATCATGCCGGTCGAGTATTCGGCCGTCATCGACATCACGCCGAGCACCAGCGCGGCGATCTGGCCGAACGCGACGCCCACGGTGAGCAGATCGGGCGCGTCGTTCTTCTTGCCCTCGGCCACGTCCTTGGCCACATCGCTCGCGGCCAGGGCGGCGATGCCCCAGCTGATCAGCACGCTCACCGCGAACAGGGCGAGCAGGGTCCAAACGGTCGAGCGTACGGTCTTGATCTTGGCCCACTCGGAATCCAGGATCCGGCCGAAGGTCAGTCGCGCGCCGGGCGCGACCGCGCTGGGCGCGGCGGGTGCGGTCGTCGTCATCGTGGCCTCATCCGATCCGGTCGGCGGCGGTCGGCGGGCCCCATCCCGGGACCGCCTCGGGGGCGACCTTCGGGGGTGTACCACCGGTGTGGTATTCGACGCTGTCGGCGGTGAGCCGCATGAACGCCTCTTCGAGCGAGGCCTCGACCTTCGCCAACTCGTGCAGGAACACCCCGTTGTGCCCGGCGAGATCACCGACCTGATCGGTGGTCACCTCCTGGATCAACAGCGCCCCCGCCGGGTCCCGGTTCACCTGCCAGCCCGCCTCCGCGGCGAGTTCGGCCAGCCGATCCGCCTGCGGCGAGCGCACTTTCACGTGGCTGACCGAGTTCTCCGCGATGAACTGGGCCACGCCCGTGTCGGCGAGGATCCGCCCGCGCCCGATGACGAGGAGGTGGTCGGCGGTCAGCGCCATCTCGCTCATCAGGTGTGAGGAGACGAAGACCGTGCGGCCCTCGCCGGCGAGGCGCTTCATCAGGTTGCGGATCCACAGGATCCCCTCGGGGTCGAGCCCGTTCACCGGCTCGTCGAACAGGAGCACCCGGGGATCGCCGAGCAGCGCCCCGGCGATCCCCAGCCGCTGGCCCATGCCCAGCGAGAAGCCGCCGGAGCGCTTCTTGGCGACCGAGGTGAGACCGACGACGTCCAAGACCTCGTCGACGCGGGTGAGCGGGACGCCGTTGGACTTGGCCAGTACGACCAGGTGGTCTCGGGCGGTCCGGCCGCCGTGCAGGGCCTTGGCGTCGATGAGCGCGCCGACCTCCACCATCGGCGCGCTCAGGTCGCGGTAGGCCCGACCGTCCACGGTCACCCGACCGGCGCTGGGTCGGTCCAGGCCCAGGATCATCCGCATCGTGGTGGACTTCCCCGCGCCGTTGGGTCCGAGGAACCCGGTGACCCGCCCGGGGTGGACCTCGAAGCTGACGTCGTCGACAGCCGTCTTCGCGCCGTACCTCTTGGTGAGGCCTTCCGCAACAATCATGGATATGTGCCGCTTTCTCCTCGGGCGGTCTACATGATCGCTTCTGTCGAGGAAATCCGCATCCGCAGTGTGGGAAACGGGTGAACGGGCGGCCGGGGCGCCCGGTTCGCGGTCCGTGAGATCAGCAGGCGCCGAGGATGGAGGCGAGCGCGCTCTTCTCGCTGCTGTCGACGGTGAGCGCGTAGTCGTGCTTGACCTGGACCCAGGCCCGGGCGTACGTGCAGCGGAAGGACGCCTGGGGCAGCCATTCGGCAGGGTCCCGGTCGCCCTTCGAGCGGTTGGACGAGGCGGAGACGGCGATCAGTTGCGGGTCGTTCACGTCGTTGGCGAACGTACGACGGCGTGTGGTGGTCCAGGCCCAGGCGCCGGAGGCCCAGGCCTCGGACAGCGGTATCACGTGGTCTATGTCGAACGTCGACGGGTCGGTCGTGACGACGTTGTCGTAGGCGCTGGTCCAGGTGCCGGATGTGGCGCCACAGGCCGAGTTCGTGGTCACGCCCGCGCCGTCGCGCTTGAGTATCCACTCGCGGGTGTCGCAGGTCCCGGAGATGGTGATCCAGGTCGGGAACAGGCTGCGGTCGTAGCTGTCGCCGTGGCTCTCGGCGGTGGCGGCCATGCCGGCCAGATACGAGCGGGCGGTCGCCGCGGAGACGGGTGTCGGCAACGCGGCCTGCGCGGGAGCGGTCAGGGTCGAGGTCGCGGCGAGGGTGAGCAGGGCGACACAGCCGGTCGTCGCGGCGCGGCGGAGCACGGTCGAGGTGGACAAGGCGAGGCCTCCCGAGTGACGTGGTGACGTCCGGCCCGGACCCGGGCGCGGATCGCGACCAGCGTGCCGGACGCCGAGGGGCCGCCGGGACCCTACGGGGTGTGAACATTCGGTAACCGTGACCACGACGGCGGCCGCCGGTACCCGCCGCGAACTCGATTGCGTGGCAGGCCGATCGGGCAGCCGGCCATGCGCAGGGCCGCCGACACGGCGGGAGTTCGGGCCACCCGGCCGGCAATCCGGCCGGGCTCAGTGCGGGTTGGTCCAGTCGGGGGTCCAGGTCCCGGGCGCGTTGGGCGCGGTGGCCGTGTCGGCGAGGTGCGTGCGAAGGGTTGCCAGCGCGGGGTGGGGGTTGCCGCGCTGCCACAGGAGTGAGTGGGGGTAGACGGGCATCGGGTCGGTCACCGGGATGCGGCGCAGGCCGTGGTCGGTGGGCCAGACCAGGCGGGTGTTTCCGCCCATGAAGGTGGCCAGGGCCGGCGTGTCGGCGACGGTGTCGAGGAGTGCGTCGGCGCCGAAGTTGGGGCCGGTCGCCTCGATGGTCAGGCCGAACTCGGCGACGAGGTCGTCGTAGTAGGCCGCCCACTCGGTGCCGGGGACGATGCCGGGCATCCAGATCCGATGCCCGGCGAGCCCGGCCATGGGCACCGAGCGGGCGCCGGCCAGGACGTGTCCGGGGCCGGTGAGGAGTTGGAGCGGCTCGTCGAGCACCCGGGCGGACTCGACGTCGTCGGGGAGCGGCCGGCCCGGCACGGTGACGGCGCGGAAGGACGCGTCGATCGCACCGGACCGGATGGCGGCGATGGCCGTGTCGATGCCGAACAACATCACCACGTCGAGCTCGACCTCGGGGTGTGCCCGATGGAAGCCGCGCAGCAGGCCCGACGCCGCGCCGCGTGAGCTGAGCACGTCGACGCGAAGCGGACGGCTGCCGATGCGTACGGACTCGACGGCCCGTTCGGCGACGCGCAGCAGTTCCCGGGCGTGCGGCAGGAACGCCTGTCCGTCGATGGTGAGTTCGGCGCCGCGCGGGGTGCGGGTGAACAGTCGTACGCCGAGGGTGCGCTCCAGCGCGGCGATGCGCTTGGAGACGGCCTGCTGGGTGACCGCCAACTCGGTGGCGGCCTCTTGGAACTGCCCCGCCTCGGCGGCGGTGACGAAGGTCCGGACGGCGTCGAGGTCCATGCGGACACCCTATGGGTACAACCATGGGTTGTGGTGCGGCGGTCGCAATGGTCCTTCAGTGTCGACGTGTGCTGCCGTTGGTGGTGCTGCTGATCGCTGATCGGTTGTATCAGGATCGAGGCGTCGCCGTCGGGAAGGCGACCTCCCAGGCGGCCTCGATCATCCGGAAGATCTCATCCACCGCGGCGTCCGGATCGGCCGCCTCGCGGGCCGGCGCATGGGCGTCGGTCACGAACCTGGCGATCGTCCGGCAGGCCGTGGTGCCCGGGGGCAGGTCGAGGTCGGCGGCGATGGCCGCGGCCAGCGATTCGGCGTGGCGCAGTCGCATCGACTCCTCGTATTCGCGCAGCGCGGGCGTCGCGTCGATCATGTGCCAGGTCGGGGCGGCGCCCTCCGACGCGCAATGGCGCACCATGTCCCGCATCTCGCGCCGCAACGCGGGGACGATCGGCTCGTGCGGTTCGCGGTCGGTGACCGCCTTGGCGAGGCGTTTTTCGAAGTCCTGGTCCCGCTCGAACACCAGGGCCTCCTTCGAGGCGAAGTGCGAGAAGAGCGTGGTGACGGCGACGTCGGCCTCGGCGGCCACGTCGCGGATGCCCACCGCGTCGTATCCGCGCTCCAGGAAGAGCCGCAGGGCGGTGTCGGCGATGTTCTGGCGGGTCGCGGCCTTCTTGCGTTCGCGGCGGCCGACTGGCTCGGTCATGACCTGATGCTATCAGTTACGAGACAACAACGGTTTCGAAACACTAACCGTTAGTGCTACGGTCCACGGCATGAGGAAAGTGAGCTTCGCCGAGTTCGGTGGTCCCGATGTTTTGCGCCTCCTGGACGCCGAGGAGCCCCACGCGGGCCCCGGCCGGATACGCATCGCCGTGCGGGCGGCGGGGGTGAACCCCGTCGACTGGAGGATTCGTGAAGGCCAGAAACTGTCGGCCCATCCGATCGAGCTGCCCTCCGGAGTGGGGTTGGACGCCGCCGGGGTGGTGGACGAGGTCGGCGAAGGCGTCGAGGGAGTCGAGGTCGGCGACCACGTGTTCGGCGAAGGGTCGGACACCTACGCCGAGTTCGCCGTGATGTCGGCCTGGGCCCGGATGCCCGAGGGGCTGAGCTTCGAGGAGGCGGCCGGGTACCCGTCCGTGGTGGAGACCGCGTTGCGCATCATCCGCGAGGTCGGCGTGGAACCCGGGCAGACGCTGTTGGTCAGCGGTGCGTCGGGGGGAGTGGGATCGGCGGTGTTGCAGATCGCCCGCGACCGCGGCATCGCGGTGATCGCCACGGGCGGCGCCGCGAACCAGGACTATCTGCGCGGCCTGGGCGCCGTCGCCACGACATACGGCGAGGGCTGGGTCGAGCGGGTGCGCGGGCTCGGCCGGGTCGACGCGGCGCTCGATCTGGCCGGCTCGGGGGTGATCCGCGAACTCGTCGAGCTGACCGGGGACCCACTCAAGGTGATCTCCATCGCCGACCTCGGCGCGCCGGACCTCGGCGTGCGCTTCTCCGGCGCGGCCGGAAGCGTGCCGGACGCGCTCGCCGAGGCCGCCGACCTCATCGCCCGGGGGCGGCTGCACATCCCGATCGAAAAGTCGTACCGCCTCACCGAGGCCGCAGCGGCCCAGATCGACAGCCGGGCCGGCCACACCCGCGGCCGCCGAGTCATCGTCATCTGAGCCCCCGACCCGTCCGGCCGCCCCACACAGGTGTCCTCGCGGCCGGGCGGGGGGTGCGACCGGCCGGCCCGGCCGGTCGCACCCCGGGTGGGTTACAGGCCCCTGGCCAGGTGGTTGGTCAGCAGGCGGGTGAAGCGGGCCGGGTCGGGGAGGTCGCCGCCTTCGGCGAGCAGGGCGCCGCCGTAGACGAGTTCCACGATCTCGGCGAGCGCCGGGTCCTCCGCGTTCGTCGCGTGCGCCGCGCGCAGAGCGGTGATCAGGGGTGTGTCGGGTTGAGTTCCAGGATGCGCTTGACCGGGGGCATCTCCTGGCCCATCGCCCGGTACATCTTCTCCAGGGTCGGCGTCATGTCGTGCGCGTCGCCGACGATGCAGGCCGCCGACGTGGTCAGCCGGGACGACAGGCGCACCTGCTTGACCTGCTCGGACAGCGTCGTGGTCAGCCACGGGAGCAGGGCGGCGAAGTCCTCCTCGCGCTTGGCCCGGTCCGACTCGGCCTCGCCGTCGTCGTCGGCGGGCTCGTCGAGGTCGACCTGCCCCTTGGCGATGGACCGCAACGCGTGGCCGGCGAACGCCGGGACCTGGTCGACCCAGACCTCGTCGACCGGGTCGGTGAGGATCAGCACCTCGTACCCCTTGGCGGCGAAGGCCTCCATGTGCGGGGAGTTCTCCACCATCGCCCGGGTCTCGCCGGTCAGGTAGTAGATCGCGTCCTGACCGTCCTTCATGCGCTCGACGTACTCGCGCAGCGTGGTGGTCTTTTCCGGGTCGTGCGTGGAGGCCGCCGAAACCAGTTCCAGCAACGCCTCGGTGTTGTCGGTGTCCTCGAGCAGGCCCTCCTTCAGCGCCCGGCCGAACTGCGCCCACAACCTCGTGTAGCGCTCGCCGTCCTTGGCCTGCATGTCCTTGATCGCGCCGAGGACCTTCTTCACCAGGCGCCGGCGCACCCCGCGGATCTGCCGGTCGTGTTGCAGGATCTCGCGGGAGATGTTCAGCGACAGGTCGTGCGCGTCCACGACACCCTTGACGAAGCGCAGATAGTTCGGCATCAGCGCTTCGCAGTCGTCCATGATGAACACCCGCTTGACGTACAGCTGTACGCCGCGCTTCGTCTCGCGCGAGAACAGGTCGAACGGGGCCTGCGACGGGATGAACAGCAGCGCCTCGTACTCGAAGTTGCCCTCGGCGCGCATGTGGATCGTCTCGGCCGGGTCGAGCCCGTCGTGGCTGATCTGCCGGTAGAACTCGGCGTATTCGGCCTCGGTCACCTCGCTGCGCGGCCTGGCCCACAGCGCCTTCATCGAGTTGAGCGTGTCGACGCCGTGCGTGGTGACGCCGTCGGCGTCGGTCCGCTCCGTCGCCATCCGGATCGGCCAGCGGATGAAGTCCGAGTACTGCTTGACGATCTGCCGGATCTTCCACTCGGACAGGTAGTCGGCCAACCCGTCCTCGTTGTCGGCGGCCTTGAGGTGCAGGGTGACCGAGGTGCCCACGGGCAGGTCGTCGACGGCCCGGATCTCGTAGGTGCCCTCGCCGTCGGACTCCCACGCGGTGCCCGAGTCGGTGCCCGCCCGCCGGGTGCGCAAGGTGACCTTGTCGGCGACCATGAACGCCGAGTAGAAGCCGACGCCGAACTGCCCGATCAGGTTCTGCGCCGCGGCGCCGTCCTGGGACTCCTTGGCTTCCTTGATCTTCTCCAGCAGACCGGCGGTGCCGGACTTGGCGATCGTGCCGATCAGTTCCACGAGGTCGTCGCGGCTCATGCCGATGCCGTTGTCGCGCACGGTCAGCGTGCGGGCGTCCTTGTCGACGGCCAAGACGATGTGCAGGTCGGACGTATCGACCTCGAGGTCGGAGTCGATCAACGACTCCAATCGCAACTTGTCCAGAGCGTCGGAGGCGTTGGAGATCAGCTCACGCAGGAAGATGTCCTTGTTCGAATAGATCGAATGGATCACCAACTGGAGCAACTGCCGGGTCTCGGCCTGGAATTCCAACGTCTCGACGCTGCCACCCGTGCCCACTCTGGGGTCTCCTTCATCGGTGTCGTCATATCGGCCTGGTCTCAACCACGACACGATATGGCGGAGCGCGCGAACCCGTCCACACGACTCGCGTCCTCCGCCGGGTCGACGTCACCGCCGCGCCCGGCGGGCCACGTTTTCCCTCGAAAGAGGGGTTTGGGGAGCTTTCGGGGACTTTCGTGACACCGTCCGGGTGACCCTCGAAAGGGTGATGGCGGGTACACGGTGCGTGAGGGGGCGGACATGGCGGTCGGCACGGTGGTCTTCGTGGTCTCCGAGGCTTCGGACGGGTCCGCTGCCGGGGCGGAGCAGTTTCGGCGGATCGCCGCCGAGATCCGGAACCAGGGCTTCGAGGTGCGGTGGGCGCGGGACGGGGTCGAGGCCGAGGCGGTGCTGCGGACCGAGGCGGGGCTGGCCGCCGCACTGGTGTCGTGGGACCTGCCCGGCGCCGAGCAGTCCACGAAGGAGACCGCCGGCGCGGCGGTGTTGCGCTGCGTGGGGCGGCGCTTCACCGGACTTCCGGTCTTCCTGGTGATGGCCGACGACGATCTCGAAGGACTGCCGCTGTGGGTGGCCGAGACCGTGGTCGGCTACGTCTGGCCGCTGGAGGACACCCCGTCCTTCGTCGCCGGGCGCATCGTGCACGCGGCGCGTGCCCACCTCGAAGCGGTACTTCCGCCGTTCTTCAAGGCGTTGCGGCACTTCGGCGACACCCACGAATACTCCTGGCACACCCCCGCCCACTCCGGCGGCGTGGCGTTCTTGAAGTCCCCGGTCGGGCGGGCGTTCTTCGACTACTTCGGCGAGCAGCTGTTTCGCAGCGACCTGTCCATCTCGGTCGGCGAACTGGGCTCGCTGTACGAGCACTCGGGCCCGATCGGCGCCGCCGAACGCAACGCCGCCCGGATCTTCGGCGCCGACCGCACCTACTTCGTCCTGCACGGCGACTCCACCGCGAACCGCATGGTCGGGCACTACTGCGTCACCCACGACGAGATCGCGCTCGTGGACCGCAACTGCCACAAATCCGTACTGCACGGCCTGGTCGTCTCCGGCGCCCGCCCGGTCTACCTGACCCCGACCCGCAACGGATTCGGCCTGGCCGGCCCGCTGCCCCCGACCGAGGTGCACGCCGCGGCCGTGGCGACCCGGATCGCCGCCAATCCGCTCGCGCGCGACGCCGTGCGCCCCGACGCCCAGTACGCGGTGGTGACCAACTCTACGTACGACGGCCTGTGCTACGACGCCGCGGCGCTCGCCCGGGCCCTCGCCGCCAACACCCCGCGCCTGCACTTCGACGAGGCGTGGTTCGCGTACGCCCGCTTCCACCCGCTCTACGCCGGCCGCTACGGCATGTCGGTGGGGCCGGACGGCTTCCCGGACGAGGATCGACCCACCGTGTTCTCGACCCAGTCCACGCACAAGCTGCTCGCCGCGCTCTCGCAGAGCGCGATGGTGCACGTGCGCCCCGCACCGCGCGCTCCCGTGGAACACGCCCGGTTCAACGAGGCGTTCATGATGCACGGCACCACCTCCGCGCTCTACCCGGTCATCGCGTCCCTGGACGTGGCGGCGGGCATGATGGACGGCCCGCAGGGGCACTGGCTGGTCGACGAGGCCGTGGTCGAGGCGATCCGCTTCCGGCAGTCGATGGTGCGGCTCGGCGAACGCATCGCCGCCGCGGGCGACCGGCCGCCGTGGTTCTTCGGCGTCTGGCAACCCGACACGGTGACCGACCCCGCGACCGGCGAACGCTGGGACTTCGCCCGTGCCCCCGGGAGTTGTTGCGCGGCGAACCCTCGTGCTGGGAGCTGGAACCGGGCGCGGCCTGGCACGGATTCCCGGAACTGACCGAGGGATACTGCCTGTTGGACCCGATCAAGGTGACGCTCACCTGTCCGGGGATCGACGCCGGCGGGACGATGGCCGAGTGGGGCATCCCCGCGCGGGTGCTCACCGCCTACCTCGCCACCCGCAACATCGTGGTGGAGAAGACCGATTCCTACACGACGCTCGTGCTCTTCTCGATGGGCATCACCAAGGGCAAGTGGGGCACGCTGCTCGACGCGCTGACGGACTTCAAGGCGCTGTACGACGAGAACGCGCCGCTGACCGCCGTACTGCCCGACGTCGTCGCGCTGTTCCCGGGTCGCTACGCCGAGCAGGGGCTGCGGGAGCTGTGCCGCGACATGCACGACCACCTGCGCGGGGCGAACCTGGTCGAGCTGTTGGACACCGCCTTCCGGGACCTGCCGGTGCCGGTGGCGCCGCCGCAGCGGTGCTATCGCGAGTTGGTCCGGGGCGGTACCGAACGGGTGGCGTTGGCCGAGGCGGCCGGGCGGGTGGCGGCGGCCATGGTCACCGTGACGCCGCCGGGCATCCCCGTCCTGATGCCCGGGGAGAACATCGGCGCCGCCGACGGCCCGCTCCTGCGCTACCTCGGCGCGCTGGAGGCGTTCGACCGGCACTTCCCCGGATTCCACAGCGAAACCCACGGCGTCGTCGTCGACCCGGAGAGCGGCGACTACCGCATCGAGTGTGTCCGCCCGGACCGGGAACAGGCCCTGAGCGGCTGAACCGCCGGTCGGCGACCGGAGATTGTAGGCGGCGGCACGCGTAGGCGGGATCGGTCCGGCACACGAAGCGGGAAGCCGCTCGTCGTGCGGCCGGCCGATGTCCGGCCAGGGACACGTTCGTAGGGTCGTGCACGTTCATACGAGGCATCCGCACGTCCCCCCACCCGTCCCGCCGGATTGCGGACCCTGCCGCCGCCCGCGCCGCCGCACGCCGATCCGTTCCGCGCCGGGACGGGGTCGACACGCGGCGGCGCGTCGCCTCGACAGTGCGCCGACAACCGCGACTGCGGCGGGTGTTCGGGTGCGTCTGCGGATCGGACTCCGGAGACGAGCATGACGAGAACGTCAGCGCACCGAACGAGTGAACACCACCCCGACGCGGCGACCGCGACGGTGACGGCGAGAACACCGCGTCGGCGTGCCCGTCCCGCGCGCCGGGTCCTGGCCGTGGGCCTGGCCCTCGCCGCGTGTCTGGGCGCGATATCGGCGACGGCGTCGGCGGCCGAACCCGACGACACCGACATGACCGCGAACTCCGGCGCCGGGTTGGAGCGTTACCACCACCAACGGCTCGACTGGCGCAGTTGTGTCCTGGGCCCGGACGACACCGTGGGCCATGGCCTCGAACGCGGCGGTGCCCGCTGCGCCGACGTGACCGTCCCGCTCGACTACACCAACCCCGAGGTCGCACGATCACCGTCGCGATCTCGCGGATCCGGGCCGCCGACACCCGGCACCGGATCGGCACGATGCTGACCAACCCGGGCGGCCCCGGCGGTTCGGGCCTCGATCTGACCCTGGTCCTGCGTACCGCGATGAAGGAGGTCGGCGGGCGCTACGACCTCATCGGCATGGATCCGCGCTTCGTCGGCCGCAGTACGGCGCTGGACTGCGGGTGGCCCGTCGGCACCAACCTCTTCTCGGCCGGCCTGAGTCGAGCGAGCTTCGAACGTCAGGTCGCGCTGCAAAAGGATCTGGCCGACCGATGCCGGGCGACCAACGCGCCCGTGCTGCCGTACATCAGCACCCGCAACACCGCCCGCGACATGGATGTCGTCCGGGCCGCGCTCGGCGAGCGGCGCGTGTCCTACTTCGGCTATTCGTACGGCACCTACCTCGGGACGGCCTACACCCAGATGTTCCCCGGCCGTGTCGATCGGGTCGTCCTGGACGGCGCGCTCGACCCGCGCCGCTACGCCCCCCGGGTGTTGCGGGGCAGCGAGAGCGAGAACGATCGGGCGCTGTCCGACTGGGCGGCCTGGACCGCGCTTCGGGACGACACCTACCACCTCGGCCGCACCCGCGCGGAGGTACTGGCCACGGTGACCCGCGTCCAGGAGGCGTCGGCGCGCGATCCGCTCGTCGTCGGCACCGCACCGGAGGTCTTCCGGCTGGACGACAGCCGGGTCGGGTTCGTGCTGCTGATGGACAACGCGGACGACAGCGACGCGGCGCGGGCGGCGTTCGCCGACGAGATGGCCACCCTCGTCAGGGCCGCGGCCGGGCAACCGGCGCCGCTGTCGGCGGGGTTCGCGGGGAAGCTGCGGATGTTCCTGACCGGCGACACCGGCCCCACCGGTGCCCAGATCGCCATCCTGTGCGGGGACGTGGCCGCACCACGCGATCCCGAGGTGTACTGGCGCGACATCGAGGCCGCCCGTGCCGCGCACCCGCTGTACGGCCCGTTCACCAACAACATCGTGCCGTGCGCCTTCTGGGACGCGCCGCGCGAGGACCCGGTACGCGTACGGCGCGACGTGGCGATGCTGATCGTGGCCGCCGACGGCGACCCGCGGACCCCGTACACCGGCAGTGTGGCGCTGCACACGATGATGCCGAGTTCCAGGCTGCTCACCCTCCAGGGGGCCAACCGACACGCCGTCTACGGGGTCTACGGCAACTCCTGCGTGGACGATCGGGTCAACGACTACCTGGCCACGGGCCGACTGCCGAGGACCGACCGGACCTGCGTCAAGTAGCCGAGCGGCGGTGCCCGCCGACCCGAGGTCGGCGGGCACCGCGTCGGCGGCCCGCTCAGCCGATACCGTGTGGGCGGAACTGGATGCTGATGCGTGGTCCCGTTGCCTTGGCCGACTTGGGAATCGCGTGTTCCCAGGCGCGTTGGCAGGAGCCGCCCATCACGATCAGGTCGCCGTGTCCGAGCGGGCGGCGCAGCACCGGTTCGCCGCCGCCGCGCGGTCGGAGCAGCAGATCGCGCGGCGCCCCGACGGACACGATCGCGACCATCGTGTCGGCGTGGGCGCCGCGGCCGTCGCGGTCGCCGTGCCAGGCGACGCTGTCCCGGCCGTCGCGGTACAGGCACAGGCCGACACCGACGAACGGCTCGCCCAGCTCGGCCGCGTAGTGCTCGGAGAGCCGGTCGCGCGCCTCGGCGAGGGCGGGATGCGGCAGCGCGTCGGCGGCGCGGTAGTGCGCCAGCAGCCGGGGGACGTCGACGACACGCTCGTACATCAGCCGCCGTTCGGCCCGCCAGGGAACCGTCTCGGCGAGTGCGGCGAACAGGGTGTCGGCGCCCGCCACCCACCCGGGCAGCTCGTCGATCCACGCGCCGCGACCCAGCACGGTGCGGCGCAGCCCGCGTGGCGGGCCGACGCGGACGACGTCGCCCTGGTCGAAGAGCGAACCCTGGAGTGAGCCGGACATTCCACCACGATATACCATCGATTCGAACGCATATTCGAGCGGGTGCTCGCTACCGGTCGACCGGCTCCCACCCGGGCCGGGGTTCCGTGGCGCCCGGCGGCCGTGCGTCGCGGCTGCGGTAGACGACGTACGGGCGGAAGAGGTAGCCCACCGGCGCGCTGAAGGCGTGCACCAGCCGGGTGAACGGGAACAGCGCGAACAGCAGCATCGCGAGCACCACGTGCACCTGGTAGGTGATCGGCGCCTGGGCCATCAGCTCGGTCTTCGGACGCAGGTAGGACAGGCTGCGAAACCAGGGCCCGATGGTCTCGCGGTAGTTGTGCTCGTGCGGGCCCACCGTGTTCCACACCGTGGCGGCGGTGCCGGCGAGGATGGTGCCGGCGAGGAAGAGGTACATCAGCTTGTCGTTGCGGGTGGTGGCCAGGAAGACCGGCCCGGTGGTGCGCCGGCGGCGGATCAGCAGCGCGATGCCCGCGATGGTCGCCGCCGCCGCGGCCAGGCCCAGGGCGGTGGCCGCCACGTGGTAGGCGTGTTCGCCGACGCCCACCGCGTTCGTCCACGACTGCGGGACGAGCAGGCCCACGACGTGGCCGGCGACCACGAACAGCAGGCCGTAGTGGAACAGCGGGCTGCCGATGCGCAGCAGTCGCGACTCGTACAGCTGGGACGAGCGGGTGGTCCAGCCGAACCGGTCGTAGCGGTGCCGCCAGACGGTGCCGCCGACCAGGACGACCAGGGACAGGTAGGGCAGCACCGCCCACAACATGGTGTTCATCGGCCGGCTCCGGGGTGTGCGATGGAAGGGGCGTCGCCGAACGCCGCCAGGCCGACGTCCTCGCGCGGTGGTCCCGCGTGGGCCAGGGCGCGGGCCTCGGCGCGGTCCCTGGGGGAGGGGCCGGGCAACGTCGCGCACACGGCTTCCAGGACACCCGCGTACGGGGTCCGCGCGTCGTGCAGCGCGAAACGCAACAACTCGATGCCGGGCCGGTGTTCACACAGCAGCGCGCTGCCGGCCTCGGCCGCCTCCGGACCGCCGACGGCGGCGAACTCCAGCACGGCGGGCAGGAAGTCCGGCAGTTCCGCGCCGACGAAGTCCAGACCGTGCGCGCGGTAGAGGCGCTTGAAGCCGACCAGCGCCGTGCCGCGCCGGCGGGTGTCCCCCTCGCGCCACCAACTCAGGTACAGGCTGCGCCGGTTGCGCAGGTCGAAGACGGTGACGTAGTGCGCGGCGAGCCGGTCGGCCGGCCAGGCGCACACCTCGTCGAGGAAGTCGGTGAGCAGCACCGCGGCCGGGCTCGGGGCGACCTCGGCCAGCGCGGCGCGCAGCAGTGGCACCCGGGCGTGGAAGTCCCGGTCGGGGTAGTGCAGGCACAACGCGGCGGCCTGGCGGAGCACCGCGGTGGTGCGCCGCCGGCCGGTGCGGGCCGCGCGGGGGCGGAAGCGGTCGGTGAACGCCCTCATCGGTCGGTCTCTCCCGGGTCGTCGCGCCGCGCCTCGTCGGGCGGTGGGAACAGTCCGGCCGGGCGGCCGTTTCCGTCCCAGTTGAGCAGGTTGACCCGCGCGCCGGGCCCGGCGGTGTCGGCGGGTCGGTCCGCGGTGCCTCGATCGCGCAGGGCGTGGAAGTTCTCCACGCTCACCGGTACCGGCCGCCCGGACGCCTCGCCGAACGGGCCGGATCCGCCCATGCCCGGGCCGCCCGCGAAGTCCAGACTGCACCCGTCGGGCAGGGCGGACTCCTCCAGGCGGGTGGCGTCGCCGATCGCCGCAGTCGGGATCACGTAGCGTTCGTCGTATTTGGCGACGGCCAACAGTCGGTAGAGGTCCCGCACTTGCGTGCCGGTCAGCCCGACCCGGGCGGCGATCGCCTCGTCCGGCTCCTCGTCGAGGTTGATCGCCCGCATGTAGGAGCGCATCGCGGCCAGTCGCTCCAGCGCGGCGCGCACCGGTGCGGGGTCGCCGGCGGTGAACAACTCGGCGAGGTATTCGAGCGGTACGCGCAGGGTGTCGATCGCGCCGAAGAGGTTGCCGGCGTCCTCGCCGTCGTGGCCGGTCGAGGTCAGCGCGTCGACCACCGGGGACAGCGGCGGGATGTACCAGACCATCGGCATGGTGCGGAACTCCGGATGCAGGGGGAGCGCCACCCGATACTCGGCGATCAGCGTATGCACCGGTGAGCGGCGGGCCGCCTCGATCCAGTCGTGCGCGATGCCGGCCGCCTCGGCCGCGCGCCGCACGGCGGGGTCCTCGGGGTCGAGGAAGACGCCCAACTGAGCCGGATACAGGTCGTGTTCGTGCTCGACGGAGGCGGCGGCGAGCACCGCGTCCGCGTCGTAGAGCAGGACACCGAGGTAGCGCAGTCGGCCGACGCAGGTCTCCGAGCACACCGTCGGCAGGCCCACCTCGATCCGCGGGTAGCACATGGTGCACTTCTCGGCCTTGCCGGTCTTGTGGTTGAAGTAGACCTTCTTGTACGGGCAGGCGGTCACGCACATCCGCCAGCCGCGGCAACCGTCCTGGTCGACCAGCACGATGCCGTCCTCGACCCGCTTGTACATCGCGCCCGACGGACACGCGGACACGCACGAGGGGTTGAGGCAGTGTTCGCAGATCCTCGGCAGGTAGAACATGAAGGTCTGTTCGAACTCGAACCGGATCCGGTCGGCGACCTTCTCCCGGGTCTTGGCCACCATCGGGTCCAAGTGTCCGAGTTCGGCGGTGCCGCCGAGATCGTCGTCCCAGTTGGAACTCCAGGAGATCTCCATCGGCTTGCCGGTGAGCAGGGAGCGCGGGCGGGCGACCGGGATGTCGTCGCCGAGCGGGGCGTCGGTCAGGGTGCGGTAGTCGTAGGTCCACGGCTCGTAGTAGTCGGTGATCGTGGGCAGCCTGGGGTTGGCGAAGATCCGGCTCAGCCGGTGCCACCGGCCGCCGGAGGCCAGGCGCAGTCGGCCGCGCCGATTGCGCCGCCAGCCGCCCTGCCAGGTGTCCTGGTCCTGCCAGCGGCGCGGATAACCCTGTCCGGGACGGGTCTCGACGTTGTTGAACCAGGCGTACTCGACGCCGCCCCGGTTGGTCCACGTCTGCTTGCACGTGACCGAACAGGTGTGGCAGCCGATGCACTTGTCGAGGTTCATCACCATGGCGATCTGGGCCATCACGCGCATCTCAGTACTCCACGTCCTGCGAGCGGCGCCGGATTACGGTGACCTCGTCGCGTTGATTGCCGGTGGGGCCCAGATAGTTGAACGCCCAGCTCAATTGCGCGTATCCGCCGATCAGATGGGTGGGCTTGAGCAGTACACGGGTGAGGGTGTTGTGGATCCCGCCGCGCCGGCCGGTGCTCTGCGCCTTGGGGACCCCGACGGTGCGGTCCTGGGCGTGGTGCATGTAGACGGTGCCGGTGGGCATGCGGTGCGACACCACCGCGCGGGCGGTGACCACGCCGTTGCGGTTGACCGCCTCGATCCAGTCGTTGTCGCGCACCCCGATCGCCCGCGCGTCGGCGGTGCTCAGCCAGATGGTCTGGCCGCCGCGCGAGAGGGAGAGCATCAACAGGTTGTCCTGGTACTCGGAGTGGATCGACCACTTGTTGTGCGGGGTGAGGTAGCGGACCGTCACCTCGTGTGCGCCGTCCGGGCCGAGCACGGGCTCGCCGAACAGCCGGTGCATGTCCAGCGGCGGCCGGTACACCGGCAGCGCCTCGCCGAGTTCGTGCATCCAGTCGTGGTCGAGGAAGAAGTGCTGGCGGCCGGTGAGGGTGTGCCAGGGTTTGAGGTGTTCGGTGTTGAGGGTGAACGCGGTGTAGCGCCGGCCGCCGGCCTCGCTGCCGGACCACTCCGGCGAGGTGATCACCGGCTCGGGCCGGGCCTGGGTGTCCGCGTAGCCGATCCGCCTGCCCTCGTGTTCGGCGGCCAGGTGCGCCATCGCCTGCCCGGTGCGCGCCTCGAGGGTGCGGAAGCCCTGAACGGCCAGCCTGCCGTTGGTCGTTCCGGACAGTGCCAGGATCGTGTCACAGGCCCGGACCGCGGTATCGATCAGCGGCCGACCCGCGGCGACCCCGGTGCGGGCGCTGCCGTTGAGCCGGCGCAGGTCCTCGACCTCGGCGGCCACGTCGAAGGTGATTCCCTTGACCGGCAGGCCCAGTTGCTCGGCGAGCGGGCCCAGGGTGGCCATCTTGGCGGCGACGGCGGTGTAGTCGCGTTCGACCACGGTCAGGTTCGGCATGGTCCGGCCCGGCACCGCCGGGCAGTGGCCGGCCCGCCAGTCCGCCGCGATCCCGCCGGGCTGGGCGATCTCGCCGGGGGTGTCGTGCTGGAGGGCGGTGGCCACCAGGTCCCGGCGGGTGTCCAGGTGTCCGCGCGCCAGTTCGCCGAAACGCGCCGCGATGGCGTGGAACGCCTCGAAGTCGGTACGGGCCTGCCAAGGCGGGTCGATCGCCGGGGTGAACGCGTGCACGAAGGGGTGCATGTCGGTCGAGGACAGGTCGTGCTTCTCGTACCAGGTCGCGGCCGGCAGCACCACGTCGGACATCAGCGTGGTGGACGTCATCCGGAAGTCCAGCGACAACAGCAGGTCGAGTTTGCCCTCCGGGGCCTGCTCGTGCCAGCGCACGCCCCGCGGCCGCGAGCCCGGCGGCGCCTCCTCGGCGCGCAGCGAACTGTCGGTGCCCAGAAGGTGTTTGGTGAAGTATTCGGCGCCTTTGGCGGAGGAGCCGAGCAGGTTGGAGCGCCACACGGTGAGCACCCTGGGCCAGTTGTGCGGCGCGTCCGGGTCCTCGCACGCGAAGCCCAACGCCCCGGAGCGCAGCGCCTCGACGGTGTGCTCGACGGGGTCGGCGCCGGCGCGTTCGGCCTCGTCGACCAGGTCGAGCGGATTGCGGTCGAAGGTGGGGTAGGAGGGCATCCAGCCCAGCCGGGCCGAGGTCGCCAGGCAGTCGGCGGCGGTCGTCCCGGCCAGGTCGCCCGCGCCCAGCGGGGAGGCCAGGACGTCGGTGGGAAATCCGTCGTAGCGCCACTGGTCGGTGTTCAGGTACCAGTAGGCCGTGCCGATCATCTGCCGCGGCGGCCGGGACCAGTCGTTGGCGCTCGCGAGGGTGGCCCATCCCGTGGCCGGCCGGCACTTCTCCTGGCCCACGTAGTGTGCCCAGCCGCCGCCGTTGCGGCCCTGGCAGCCGGTGAGTTGCAGCAGGGCCAAAAACGTGCGGTAGATCGTCTCGGAGTGGAACCAGTGGTTGGTTCCGGCGCCCATCAGGATCATGCAGCGACCCCTGGACCGCTCGGCGGTGTCGGCGAACTCCCGCGCGATGGCGACGGCGCGCGCGGCCGGCACCGAGGTCAGCGTCTCCTGCCAGGCGGGTGTGCCCGGTTGGGTCGCGTCGTCGTAGTCGATGGGCCATGTGCCGGGCAGGCCGTCGCGCGGTACCCCGTACTGGGCCAGGAGCAGATCGAACACGGTGGTCACCAGCGGGCCGCCGGGTCCGAGTCGGCGCGCCGGCACGCCTCGGCGCAGCACCTCGCCGCGACCCTGGCCGTGCTCGCCGCCCTCGGTGTCGAAGCGGGGCAGCAGGACCTCGACGCCGTGTGCGGCGGGGTCGCGGTACAGGGTGAGCCGGGGGCGTACGCCGGCCAGGTCGAGGTTCCAGCGACCCCGGCCCGATGCGGTCCAGCGGAAGCCGATCGAGCCGCCCGGCACGACCGGCTCGCCCGTCGCGTCGTCGAGCAGGACCGTCTTCCAGTCCGCGCCCTCCTGGGTCGAGGCGGCCCCGTCGGCGGCGAGGTCGGCGGCGCGGACGAACTTGGCGGGGGTGTACGCGCCCGGCTCGTCCGCGCGTTCGGTCAGCGTGACCAGGAACGGCAGGTCGGTGAACTGCTTGACGTAGGTGTCGAAGAACTCGACGGTCCGGTCGACGAAACACTCCTTGAGCACCACGTGGCCCATCGCCATGGCCAACGCGGCGTCGGTTCCCGGATGCGGATGCAGCCATTCGTCGGCGAACTTCGCGTTGTCCGCGTAGTCCGGCGCGACCACCACCACCTTCTGCCCGCGATAGCGCGCCTCGGCCATCCAGTGCGCGTCGGGGGTGCGGGTGACGGGCACGTTGGTGCCCCACATGATCAGGTACGCCGCGTCCCACCAGTCGCCCGACTCGGGCACGTCGGTCTGGTCGCCGAACACCTGCGGAGAGGCCACCGGCAGGTCGGCGTACCAGTCGTAGAAGGACAACATCGGCGCGCCGATCAGGCTCATGAAGCGGGCGCCGGCCGCGTGCGAGACCATCGACATGGCCGGGATGGGGGAGAACCCGGCGATCCGGTCCGGTCCGTACCGCGCGATGGTGTGCACGTGCGCCGCGGCGACGATCTCCACCGCCTCGTCCCACGTGGCCCGGACCAGGCCGCCCCGGCCTCGGGTGCGTTGGTAGCGCCGTCGGCGTTCGGGGTCGCCGACCACGTCGGCCCAGGCCAGGACCGGATCCCCCAGGCGTTGTCGGGCCTCGCGGTACAACTCCAGGAGCACGCCGCGCACGTAGGGGTAGCGCACCCGGGTGGGGGAGTAGGTGTACCAGGAGAACGCGGCGCCGCGCGGGCAGCCGCGCGGCTCGTACTCGGGGCGATCGGGGCCCACCGAGGGGTAGTCGGTGGCCTGGGTCTCCCAGGTGATCACGCCGTCCTTGACGTAGACCTTCCAGCGGCAGGAGCCGGTGCAGTTGACGCCGTGGGTGGAGGTGACGACCTTGTCGTGGCTCCAGCGCTCGCGGTAGAAGACGTCGCCCTGCCGGCCGCCCTTGAGGTATTGGGCGCGCAGGTCCGGCGAGACCTCCGCGTTGCGGCGGAAGAAGCGCCCGGTACGCAGAAGCAACTCGCTCGCGGGACCGTCCAGGCCGGGAGCCGGGGGCGGGTCGGCCGGGGGCGGTGGGTCGGTGGGCGGGGACGAACCGGTGTCCATGACGACCCTTCGGGATGGCTGCTCTGCATGCTGAATATAAGTAAATGTCCTATATGTAGGCGTTCGATGGTGGGATTTGAGCACCCGGCTCACCGTGTTCGCCCGCGCGGCCGGGGGGCCAGGGGTGGCGCGGCGGTGGAGGGGCGGTGGTGGGGTCGTCCGGCAGGACCAGGCCTTGGCGGTCGAGGGGGCCGGGTCGGTGCCGGTCGACCGGAAGGCGGGTGCTGCCGTTCGGCCTGGGCGGCGCGGGCCGTGCCGGGCGGTTGTCGGGGCCGGGGCGGGGTCGGTCGGGGTCAGGCGGTGTCGCGGGTCAGGAGGCCTGCGGCCTGTACCGGGACGTTGCCGTTGGGGAAGGTTGCGTAGTAGTCGTACTTGAGCCTGTTGCCGAGGACCCTGCCGAGCACGACCCAGCCGCCGCGCGCACCTCTGCCCCGGGTTGCGGACGATGTCCTCGCGCAGGACGACCCGGTCGGCGCGGATGGCGGCGCGGTCCTCGGTCTCCAGGGTCAGGGTCCCGGAGCAGTTGCCACCGGGGTAGTCCGACTCGCCGACGACGGTTCCGGCCTTGCCCACGTGGAGCCGCAGGCGGACGGCGAACGTGGCGGCGCTGACGGCGCTGCCGCGCCAACTCGCGGCGAAGTCGGCCGGCAGTCGGCGGGTGGTCGGCTGCGCGGTCGGGCGCGGGCTTGTGCTCGTGCTCGGCGTGGAGCCGGTGACGGACGGCCGACCTTCGGGCGGCCTCGCGGTCGCCCCGGCGCTCGCACGCGCGCTCGCGGCGGTGCCCGGGTTCGTCCCAGGGCTCGCGCCGCCGTCCGGGGAATCGATCGTGATGGTGGTGCCCGAGTCGGCGTCCAGCAGCACCCGCCCCGGCGAGAACTCCTGGACGACCCTGCCCTCCAGCGTCACCCGCAGCCCCTTCGCGGCGGCGACCCGGTAGACGTCCTCCTTGACCCGACCGTCCTCACGATGCCGGATCACCACGATGAGTTCGTTGCCGGTGGTCGCGGCCTTCCTCGAGTAGTCGACGCCGCCGTCGACCGTGAACGTCCCCGCAGGGGTGACCCAGCGCGCCCCGAGCGACACGGAGATCTTCCCGCGCGTCGAGATGGAGAATTTGATCGGCCCGATCGCGTAGCCGAGTACCGGATCGTCGAGCCCCGCCTTGCGCTCGCCGTCCTCGTCGAATCCCAAGTAGCCGCACGACGTGGCGCCGAACAGCGCCATCACCGTGCACACCGTGACCAGTCTCGCCCGTGTCCCGACCCGCCGCGCGCGCATCGCGTTCCTCCCCCGAGAACACCTGTCGTGGAGTCGAGTATGCGCCCGAATTCGGCTGAACGTGGGGAAACCGTCCCGGTGGGGGTATGCGGGTGTCGCCCGGCGGGAAATCCGCCGGGCGACACCGTTCATGATGCGGTTCGGGCCGGTTTCAGCAGGCGCCGAGGTCCTGCCAGACGCCCCACTGGCCGGTGGTGCCGGGCGTCTCGCCGGTCGTCCACCACTTGGCCTTCCAGGTGTGGCCCTGGTACGAGACCTGTTGTCCGCCGGTGTAGACCGTGCCGGAGGCCCACGGCGGGGCCGTGCACTGGTGGCCGTTGCCGCCGGTGACGGTCAGCGTGTAGGTCGCCGAGTGGTTGGCGGACGGGCCGGCGCCGGTCACCGTCAGGGTGTACGTCCCCGAGACGGCCGCCGAGGTCGTGGTGATGGCCAGCGTCGAACTGCCGCCCGCCGTCACCGATGTCGGGCTGAGCGAGGCCGAGACGCCGGCGGGAGCGCCGCTGACGGTGAGGTTCACCGTCTGCGCCGAACCCGCCGTCACCGCGGTGCTCACCGTGCTGGTGGTCGAGCTGCCCGCGGCGACCGTGCCGGAGGCGGGCGTCGTCTGTACCGAGAAGTCGTTGGTCGGGGTCGTCGTGCCGCTGGTGAACGGCGCGAAGACGTGGCTGAAGTCCCACTGGTTGCCCGGGATTCCGGAGCAACTGTCGGAGGACGCCCCGCAGTTGCCGCGGTCTCGCTGGAGCGCCCAGAAGGAGAGCGTGTTGATGCCCTTCGACACCGCCCAGTTGTACACCTGGTTGGCGTTGGCCAGGGTGAATGTCTCGGCCGCGCCGAAGTCGTCGATGCCGGGCATCTCGGTGACGCCGATCATGCCCCAGAGCTGGGTGGGGGTCTTGCCCGGGTAGAGCTGCGCGAGGGTGTTGTACAGGCCCTGCGCGGCCGTCTCGGTGTCGTTGGCCATGTTGTGCGTGGCGTTGTCGTAGTAGTCGAACGTCATCAGGTTGACCACGTCGACCCGCGTGCCGTTGCTCACCGCGTTGCGCAGCAGCGCCACGCCGTTCTCGGCGAGGCCGTGCGTGGTGGTGGGCAGCGTGTAGGAGATCTCGATCTTGCGCCCGTTGGCCGCGGCCCAGTCCTGGACCAGCTTGATCGCCTTGTTGCGGCGGTCGATGCCGGCCGTCTTGTCGAGCGCGTCGACCTCGATGTCCATGTCGAGGCGGGAGATGTCGTAGGTCGTGATGACCTTCTTGTACACCTCGGCGATCTGGTTGACGTCGGTGCAGCTGTCCGCGATCTCGGTGTTCGTGGTGTCCGCGGTGTAGCCGCCGAAGGAGGGGATCACGTCCCCGCCCCGGCCCTGGATCGTCTTGATGTCGGCGCCGAACGTGGACTGGGCGATCGGCATGCCGGTGTCGCCGTTCCAGTACGCCGTACAGGAGCCCGAGGTGGCGGTCTGCAGGAACGCCATGGTCAGGTGCTTCGCGCCCGACTGGGCGGACAGCGCCGCCGGGCTGTCCCCGGTCCACGCCTCGAAGTAGGGGGCGAAGACGTGTGCGGGCAGGGGAGTCGCGGCCTGGGCGGGGCCGGCTCCGAAGGCGGTCAGGCTCACCGCCGCGGCGGCGGTGACCGTGGCGGCGACGGCCGCTCGTAACGTACGAAGGAGTCGCATGTGCGTGCGTCCAGACTGTGAGAGGGGACGGACCGCCGTCGCTTCGCGTGGCTCTCGGCGGCATCGGTATGAGATAGCTCACGCGGTATCGAAGTCAATGGTCTGGACCAAAAATGGACTAGACCATTTTTGCGAGCCGCGAGGCTCCGCCCCTGGCCGGACCCGTTTCGGGGCGTTCGACCACTGGCGTGGGCAATGCCGCCAACCCTCCCGTGGGAGAGGCCGATACGCCTCGCCGGGCCCGACGGCTCGGGCACGTGTGCGCGTTCGGCGGAGTATCGGACGGCCCGTCCCGGGCAGGGGGTGGGCATGAGCGCTGTGACCGATCGCACCCCGACCCCACCGTCGGGCCGGGCCGTGGCCGGCAACCTGGCCGTCGTCTACGTCGTGTTCGGGTCGACCTACCTCGCGATCCGGATCATGGTCGAGACCATTCCGCCGCTCGTCGGCGCGGGGCTGCGGTTCGCCGTCGCGGGCGCGTTGTTGTACGGGATGTGCGCGGTACGCAGTCGGTCGCTGCCGCGGATGGAGACCGATCGGCTCGTGGGGACCGGCTTCATCGGGCTGTTGGTGATCGGCGCGGGGCTCGGCCTGCTCACCCTCGGGGAGCACTCGGTACCGTCCGGCCTGGCCGCGCTGTTGGCCGCCGCCGTGCCGGTGTGGGTGGTCCTGTTGCGGGCCGCGCACGGCGAACGGGTCGGGTGGTCGACATGGGGCGGGGTGGTCTGCGGCCTGTTCGGCGTGGCACTGCTGAGCCTGGTCGGCGGCGCGGGCGGTACGGCGGCCGTGTCGGGCATCCTGTTCCTGCTGGCGGCGGCGCTGTCGGAGGCGGTCGGCTCGTACTACGCACCGCGGTTCTCGCTGGTCGAGGATCCGATCCTGGCCTCGGCCGTGCAGATGCTGGTCGCGGGTCCGGTGTTGTTCGTGGTGGGCCTGGCCGTGGGCGAACACCTCGACGTGGACCGGTGGTCGCAGCGGAGCCTGCTTTCGCTGCTCTACCTGATCGGGCCGGGATCGATCCTGGCGTACGTGTCGTTCGTGTGGTTGGTCTCGCGTACGCGCACCTCGATCGCGACCACGTACACCTACGTCAACCCGGCCGTGGCGCTGTTCCTGGGGTGGCTCGTGCTGGACGAGTCGATCACCGTGTGGGTCGTGGTCGGCGCGCTGATCGTGGTCGTCGGTGTGGTGGCCGTACTGGTCGGGGAGCGTGGGGCGGAGGACGACGGCCGGGCCTGACCCGCGTCATCGTGCCGGAGGGGCGGACAGCCGAAAGCCCGCGCGCGGGCGGCCCGTCACGCGTGGGCACGTACGCGTGACGGGGCGCCCGCGCGCGGACCTGTGCGGGAGCGGCGGCGACGGATCAGTACATCGGCTTGATCGCCTCGACCAACAGGTGGTAGCCGAGGTGGCTGAACGGCGGCATGTCGCCCAGGACCCGCTCCAGCCGGGTCACCAGGCCGGCGATCGCCTTGTCCGCGAGTACCTCGTCGGCCAGCCAGGCGGCGATCGGCGAGTTGCCCCGCATCTGGGTCACGGTCATGCCGACCGTGGCGAACAGGGTGGTCAACTCCTGCGGGCTGAAGCTGTACCACGGGGCGGTGTAGTCGTCGCCGCTGCGGGTGTTGGTGAACAGGAGTTGCTTGTTCGGCACGTCCGTCACGTCCACCGCGGCGAACCGGTCGCCCGTGAACATGCGCTCGAACACGGAGTTCTTCACACCGAGCAGCATGCGACCGCCGGGGCGTAACACCCGCCGGACCTCGGCGAAGACGCGCGGCCGCTCCGCGATCGGCACGTGCATCAGGGCCAGCATCGTGGTGACGGTGTCGAACGAGTCGTCGGGGAACGGGATCGATGCCATGTCACCCTCGCGCAGGTCCGCGCTCAGGCCCCGTTCGGCCAACTTGCGCTCGGCGACGTCGAGCATGGCCCGCGAGATGTCCAACCCGCTGAGCAGCGCGCCTCGTTCGGCCATGGGAACGGTGAATCGACCGGTGCCGCACCCCATGTCGAGTACCCGCTCCCCGGGGGCGATCTTTCCCAGCAGGAAGTCGCGTTCGGCCTCCGTGAACAACTCGTCGGAGGGGCCGTCACCGGGAATACGCTCGTCGTACTCGGCGGCGACCCGACGGTATACCGAGGTGACGGTCGCCTTCTCGGTCGACGTCGGGTCGTCGGCGGATATGGACGCGGGCTCGTGGATCGACACGTGTTCTCCCTTTCCGGTTCTCTTTCGTGATTCTTTCGCTTCCCGGTGCTGTGCAGTCAAACGTAGAAAGCCCGAACTCCCTTGTCAACCAGGCTCCTTCGGCGCCGCAATTGATATATCCAAGGCCGCCGAACAGGGCTTTCACCTGAATGATCAGCGCTTCGAGCGCCGTTTTCGTCGGCACTATAGATTGATTGAAAATTTTCCCGTTTGGGCGATCGGATAACGGGCAGCAGTCCGGCTTCGGAGCGGTCTCGCCGAACGCCTCGCATCGTGTTCCGAAATGATCGACGGAAATCGCACCCGCCCCGCGCGCCATCAAGATTCCCCAGGAGGAGTCATGCCGCCCGGAATGATCACCGACGACGCAAGAGACGGGAAAGGGGATATGCGTACGCGGGTACGCGCCGTACTCGATTCCCCGCGTGTACGGGCCGAATCGGCGACCATCTGGGCGGCGGCGGGCACCGGTACCGGGGACCTCCCGCACGCCGACGCGACGTATCGCGCGCTCGGCGGCGCCGGCCTCCTGGCACCGCACTGGCCGCGCGCCTACGGCGGTCTGGACGCCGACTCCTACGCCTCGGCGACGGTCGCAGAGGAACTGGCGCTGCACGGCGTCCCGGACAGCGCCCGCGTCAACACCGTCGACAACGCCGGCGCCACCCTCCTCGCGGCCGGCACCCCCGAACAGCGCGCCCGCCACCTCCCGGCCATGGCCCGAGGGGAGCGCGTCTTCGCCGTCCTGTACACCGAACCGGAGGCCGGCAGCGACCTGGCCGCGCTCACCACCGAGGCACACCCGACCCGGCACGGATGGCTCCTGAACGGCGTCAAGTCGTGGAACGCCCGCACATCCTCGGCCACGTTCGGCATCTGTGCCGCCCGCACCCCCGGGGCCGGCAACCGCTACGCCGAGATCAGCCTGTTCATCGTGCCGCTGCGCGCCCCGGGGGTGCACGTCGAACCGATCGCCACGATCAACCCCGAACTGTTCTTCCACGTCCGCCTCGACGACGTCGCGCTGCCGCCCGATGCCCTGGTCGGCCGGCCCGGGCAGGGCTGGGCGCTGCTGTCCCGGGCACTGGGACTGGAGCGGACGGGCATCTGTTTCGCCGGACGCGCCGTCCGCTGGCTGGACCGACTGATCGCCGCGCTGCGTGCGCAGGATCGGCTCCCGGCCGCCGAGGCACGACACGAACTGCGCCGTCTCGACGCCGAGGTGCGCTCCTGTCGACTGCTGGCCTGGCGGGCCGTGCGGGACGTCGCCGAACAGCGCCCGGACGCGTCCACGGCCGCGGCGGCCAAGTGGTGGGCGAGCGAACTGGCCCAGCGGGTGGCCCGATCGGCGTGGGAACTGCTCGGCCCGCCGCCCGCCGCCGGCGTGGGACACGCGCAGTTCCCGGACCTGCTGCTCGCGGTTCGGGAGGCGCCCGGCCTCACCCTGGCCGCCGGAGCCTCCGAGGTGCTGTTGAACACCCTCGCCGCCGACCTGCTCGACGGCGGCGGGGATCCGTGGGAACGGGAGGTGAGTTGAGATGTTCGCGCACACCACGTGGCAGCGTCGCCTCGTCCGCGACTTCACCACCGCATGGCGCCACTGCGCCGCCGAGGACAACGACGCGGACGTGCGTCGCGACCCCGACCGGTCGCAGGACGCGCGTGCCGTGCTGGTCCGGCACGGCTGGCACGACCTGCTCGTGAGCGCCGACGAGGGCGGGCTCGGGCTGGGCGGCACGGAGGCGGCGCTGCTCGCGGAGAGTCTGGGCCGGGCCCTGCTGCCCGCCGAGGCGATGGACCCCGTACCGGCCGCACCCGTCCTGGCCGGATGGGGCCTGCCGGGCGGATCGGACACGGATCGGGCACGCGTGACGCTGTGCCCACCGACCCACCCCCGGGTGACCCGCGAGGACGGGACGACCGCCTACCTGACGCACGCCGTGCCCGAACTCCTCCTGCTTCCGGACGGCCCGACCGGAGTGCGCCCGATCGAGGGCGCGGACCTCCTCGCCGAAGAACTCGTCGGACCCGACGGGCGATTGTGGGCGATCTCCGCGCGCCCGGCGCCGAGAGCCGGCGCGCTCGACGCGGGTCCCCTGTGGGCCACCGCCGTACTGCTGCGCTGCGCGCACCTGCTCGGAATCGGCGCCACCGCCGTCGACGTCGGCATCGAACGAGCCCGCGAACGCCGCCAGTTCGGGCAAAAGATCGGCCACTACCAGGCGGTGGCGATCCCGCTCGCCGCGCACCGGGCCCGGCAGGAGGCACTGCGCCTGGCGATCGGGGAGGAACTGCTGTGCCTGGCGGCGGATCCCGGCGAAGCCGAGGGTGTACTGGCCCGCGCAGAGGCGATCTTCGCCGCGCTGCGCCCCCTGGTCGAGGCGTGCGTCTCGCACGGTTCGCAGGTACACGGCGCGGCGGGCCTGGCCCGGGACTGCGTCGCCGCCCGCTGCCGCCGGCGCCTCCTCGCCGAGACGGCCGGCGAAGCCGCGTACACCCGCGGCGTCGACCACCCGTACGCCCCGCCGTCCCGACGCCCGCACGTGATCGGTCCGCCGGCGCCCGCGGACGTGGTCGAGGTGGCCCGTCGGCGGGTTCCGCGAGCCGTCGAGGACACCGCCGTCGACCGGCCGGACGACGTGTGTGTACACGAGTTGTTCGAGCGGACCGCGGCCCGCCGCCCCGACCGGATCGCGCTGCGATGCGGGTCCACGACGCTGACCTATCGGGAACTGGACCGGCGGGCCGACCGCCTCGCGCACGTGTTGCGCGACCATGGCGTGGGCCCCGACGACCCGGTCGGGATCTGCATGGATCGCGGCGTCGATGCGATCGTCGCGATCCTGGCCGTACTCAAGGCGGGCGGCGCCTACGTGCCGATCGACCCCGAATACCCCGCCGTGCGGGTCGAGTTCCTGATCCGCGACAGTGCGGCGGTACTGCTCCTGACCCACGAGTGGACGGGCGAATGGCTGCCCGAGACGGATGTCCCGATCCTGTTCCTGGACACGATCGCGGACCGGATCGAGCGGGCGCCGAGCACGCCCGTGGGCGCCTCGGTCGGCGCCGGCGGCCTGGCGTACCTGATCTACACCTCCGGGTCCACCGGGACCCCCAAGGGCGTGGAGATCGAGCACCGCGGCCTGGTCAACCGACTCCTGTGGGACGCCCGCGCGTTCTGCTCGACGGGCGCGGACACGATCCTCCAACACACCTCGCTCGGCTTCGACATCTCGGTCTGGGAGATCTTCGCTCCGCTGACCTCCGGCGCCTGCCTGGTCGTGGCCCCGCGCAAGGCGAGCCGCGACCCGCACGCCCTGCTCGCCGAGGCGGCCGCGACGGGCGTCACCGTGCTGGCCTGCGTACCTTCGCTGCTCGACGTGCTGATCGAGGAACGCGAGCCGGCCCTCGCCGATCTGCCCGACCTGCGACGGGTGTTCTGCGGCGGCGAGGTGTTGTCCCCGCAGTTGTGCGCCCGCTTCCACGCGGCGGTCCCGGGGGTTGAACTGCACAACTTCTACGGTCCCAGCGAATGCACGATCGATGTCACCCACTGGCGGCTCGACCCCCGGGACGTCGAGGCGTCGGTGCCGATCGGGAGGCCCATCGACAACGTCCGCGTCCACGTCCTGGACGAGTTCGGCACCCCGGTGCCGCTCGGCTCTCCCGGGGAACTGCACGTCGCCGGCGCGGGGTTGGCCCGCGGCTACCGCAACCGCCCCGGCCTCACCGCGGCTCGCTTCGTCCCCGACCCGTTCGCCCCGCGCCCCGGCGGCCGGCTCTACCGCACCGGCGACATCGTCACGCGGGCCCGCGACGGCGCGCTGTACTTCCTCGGCCGATCCGACCACCAGGTCAAGGTGCGCGGACACCGCATCGAACCCGGCGAGATCGAGGCGGCCCTGGAGACGCACCCGGATGTCCATACGGCGGTGCTCAACGTGCTGGCGGGCCGGATCGAGGCACACGTACTGCCCGCCCCGGACGCCGGGTTCGACGAGCAGCGGCTGCGTGCCCACCTGCGCGAGCGGCTGCCCGCGCACATGGTGCCCTCGGGCATCGGCGCCCTCGCCGCCGTGCCGCTGGACGCCAACGGCAAGATCGACCGCCGCGCCCTGCCGAGCCTGGCCGCGCGAGGCGGCGGCACCGCCGAGGACGTCGCGGGCGACGCGACCGAGCGGGCCCTGCTCACGCTGGCCGGCCAGGTGCTCGGAGTGGACCGGCTCGCCCCCGGCGACGACTTCTTCGCGGCGGGCGGCAGTTCGCTGGACGCGGCCCGATTCGTCGCCCGGGTACGGCGCGAACTGGGCGTCGAACTCGACCTGGAGGCGTTCTTCGCCGCACCGACGATCGGAGCCGCGACGGCGGGAGCGGCCGGCTCCGCCGCCGAGCGACCCTCGGCGGCCCCCGACACCGCACGGGAGGACACCGATGGCTGATTCCGCGTCCTGGGTGCCGCCCACGCCCGAACCCGACCCCGGCTGCCGGGCTCGGCTGTACTGCTTCCCGCACGCCGGCGGTGCGAGCGGCACGTATCGCGCCTGGACGACGGAGCTGCGCCCGGACATCCAGGTCTGCCCCGTCCTCCTGCCCGGCCGCGACACCAGGGTCGGCGAACCGGTGCCGCCGGACATGACCACCCTGGCGACGACGGCGGCGCACGCGCTGGCCGCGCACCTCGACACGGCGCCCGGTCTCGCGTACGCCGTGTTCGGGCACAGCCTCGGAGCGATCACCGCCTACGAGACGGCCCGGCGCCTCGCCGCCCGCGGCCGTCCGCCGCTGCTCCTGATCGCCTCCGGCAGCGAGGCGCCGGACCGCGTGGCCGCGTCGGCGCGCGAGCGCCATCTGCTGCCCGACGACGCGTTCCTGACCGAGGTGGCCCGCCTCGGCGGCAGCGCCGACGCCGGGCCGCACGAGGCGGAGCTGCTGCGCGCCCTGCTGCCCCGGCTGCGCGCCGACTACACGATCGCCGAGACGTACACGCACGTTCCCGGCGCGCCGCCGGATTGCCCGATCGTGGTCTACGCGGGGACGGAGGACACGTCGGTCGACGAGTCCGGGCTGCGCGCCTGGGCCCGCCTGGGCCGTCCGGACCCGCCGGCGTCCGGCGTACGGCGTTTTCCGGGCGGGCACCTGTACCTGGACGACGCCCGACCCTTCGTGCTGCGCGCGCTGCGCAGGGACGTGGGCGCCGTTCTCGACGCGTCGTGAGGGGGCGGCACCCACCTTCCCGTGGTCACCTTCGAGTTCCTCGGGCACCGAAAAGTGCGTTCTTCCAGGTCAGCGCTCACTCTCCTATGGTTTCCGAGTAACCATCGGAGACCACTACGGAGGTAGCACCATGGCCATCACCCTCACGAACCCCGCCGGCCTGCCGGAAGTCGACGTGTATCGGCAGGTGTCGGTCGGCACCGGGTCGAAGCTGGTCTTCCTGGCCGGGCAGGTCGCCTGGGACGCCGACGGGGTCACGGTCGGCGAGGGTGATCTCGCCGCCCAGGTCGAACAGTGCTACCGCAACGTCGGCACCGCCCTGGCCGCTGTCGGGGCGTCCTTCGACGATGTCGCGAAGTTGACCGTGCACGTGGTCGACTGGACGCCCGACAAGATGCCGCCGCTCCTCGACGGCATCGCCCGCGCCGCCGCCGCACTGGGTGTGACGCCGGCGGCCCCGGCCACCCTCCTGGGCGTCGCCGCCCTGGACATTCCCGCCCATCTCGTCGAGGTCGAGGCCATCGCGATCCTGGACTGAACCCCCTCCCCGAACTCCTTGTCCACCGATCGGTGGACAAGGAGTTCCGTCGGTCGAGGCTGTCGAGGCAACCGGCCCGACGAACAGGATTCGGACATGACGAAACTTCCTGTTCGAGTGGCCGGGTGGAGTGCTCGGCGTCCCTGGTGGGCCATCGCCGGCTGGGTGCTGTTTGTCGCGTTGTGCCTGGGGGCCGGCATCGCCGCCGGGACGAACACCGCCACCAGCGAGGACTATCGGGTGGGCGAGGCCGGTCGCGGGGAAGCGCTGGCCGCGCAGGGCGGCCTGGAGCAGCGTCCGATGGAGCGGGTGCTGATCACCGCCAAGGCCGGCGCGGAACGGGTGGGCCCGGAGGCGGACGCCGCGGCCGGCGAGATCGCGGACCGCATGCGGCGACTGCCCGAGGTGTCCTCGGTCGGGGCGCCGGTGCGTTCGGCCGACGGCAGGGCGGTTCGGGTCGACATCACCATGAAGGGTGAGGAGCAGGAGGGGAAGAAGCACGTCGACCCGCTCCTGGCACAGACCCCGAAGGTACGGGCGGAACATCCGTCGTTGCGAATCGCGGAGAGCGGCGGCCCCTCGATCAGCAAGGACGTCCAGGGCCAACGCGGCGACGACCTCGCCAAGACCGAGATGATCGCACTGCCGATCACCCTGATCACCCTGTTCATCGTGTTCCGCTCGGCGGCGATGGCCGCCGTGCCGCTGGTGCTCGCGCTGTCCGCGATCGCGGCGGCCGTCGGATTGTCGATGCTCGCGTCGCACGTCTTCCCGGACGCCGGGGTCGGCACCAACGTGATCCTGCTGATCGGCCTGGCCGTCGGCGTCGACTACGCGCTCTTCTACCTCAAGCGCGAACGCGAGGAACGGGCCCGCTCGGGCGGGCGACTCGACTCCCGAGCCCTGGTCGAACTGGCCGCCGCCACCTCCGGACACGCCGTCGTGGTCTCCGGGCTCGCGGTCGCCGCCTCCAGCGCGACGCTGTTCCTGGCCGACGACGTGATCTTCTCCTCCATCGCCATCGGCGCGATCGTGGTCACCGTGGTCGCGGTGATCGGCTCGCTGACCGCGCTGCCCGCGCTGCTGGTCAAGCTCGGTGCCCGGGCCGAACGCCGCGCCGCGGCCAAGGCCGAGCGCGCGGCCCGCCGGGGCGAGCCGGTCGCCGCGAAGCCCGCGCGCAGTGGTGCCGGCCGGATCACCTCGGCCGTCCTGCGAGTCACCGCCGCCCGCCCGGTCGCGACGCTCGCCGTCGCCGTGTTCGCCATGCTGGCCCTGGCCGCCCCGCTCGCGAACCTGAAACTGACCGAGATCGGCCGTGAGACCTACTCCCGGGACCTGCCCGCCATGGACACCTGGCATCGGCAGAACGAGGCGTTCCCGGAGCTGAAGTCGATGCACCAGGTCGTGGTCCGCGCCGACGCCGGCCGGGCCGACGAGGTGGCCGGCGCGCTGCGCGAGTTGGAGGTACGGGCCAAGACCGACCCGGCGCTCGCCGGCATCGCCGAACTGCGCACCTCGCCCGACCACCGGATCACCATGCTGGAGCTGCGCGTGCCGCACTTCGTCAGTACCGACGCGGCGCAGGACTCGCTCGATCGGGTCCGCGACGACTACGTACCGGCCACGATCGGCCGACTGCGCGGGGTCGACGTGGCGGTCACCGGCGACGTGGCCCGCTACGCGGACTACCCCGAACACCAGAAGACCAAGCTGCCGATGATCGTCACGACACTGCTCCTGGTGACCTTCGTGATCACCGTGATCGCGTTCGGCTCGGTGGTCCTGGGCCTGCTCGGCATGCTGCTCAACCTGCTGTCGGCCGGCGCCGCGCTCGGACTGCTCGTCCTGGTCTTCCAAGGGAGTTGGGCCGAGGCGCTGCTCGACTTCGACTCGACCGGCTCGATCGGCTCCCGGGTGCCGCTGTTCCTGTTCGTGATCCTGTTCGGACTGTCCATGGACTACCAGGTGTTCGTGATCAGCCGGATCCGCGAGGCCGTGCGGCGCGGCGTGACGACCCGGCAGGCCGTACTCGACGGGATCGGCAACTCGGCGGGCGTGGTCACCAGCGCCGCGTTCGTGATGGTCACCGTGTTCGCCAGTTTCATCGGCCTGCACCTGATCGAGATGAAGCAGTTCGGCTTCAGCCTCGCGGTGGCCGTGCTCCTGGACGCGTTCGTGATCCGGATCATGATCCTGCCCGCCGCCATGCTGCTGCTGGGCGAACGCAGCTGGTGGCCGGCGATCGCACTGCGCCGGGGCCGGGGCCGCACCCCCGCCGCCGAGGTTCGACCGGCCCAAAACGTAGGCTGAGCGCCATGTCCGAACGGCCGCGGTCCCCCGAGCGTTTCCCGATGTGGACGCCGCACCGCTGGTACATCCTGTTCTGGGTGCTGCTCGGGCTCTGCCCGGTGGCCCTGGCCGGGGCGGGCGACCCCGGGGCGAAGCGGCTGTGGGCGGTCGGGCTGCCGGTCCTGCTCGGCCTGAGCTACCTGGTCGTACGGGTGTTCCCGGGGAATCGGGTGCTGCGGCCGAGCGCCTTCCCGGCGGTGCTGACCGTCGGCCTGGTCGCGCTGGCCTACGTGCGCGACGGCGGTGCGTCGTTGTACGTGGCGAGCCTTCCGCACTTCTGGTTCGCCGCCCGCGCCCCCTATCCCTCGATCATGCGCAGCGGCGTCGCCGCCGCCGGCACCGTGCTCGGCGGCGTCGCCTCGCAGGGCTGGAGTCCGAACCTGCTCACCGGGAACACCACGGCGACTCTGATCGCCTACGCGGTGAGCGTGCCGGTCGGCTTGTCGGTACATCGCTACATCGAGCAGAACGGGGCTCGCGTGCGGGCCCTGGACAGCGAACTGGCCGGCGCCCGGGAGCGGTTGGCGGACGCCGATCTGCGCCGGGGCGCCGCGGAGGAGCGGGAGCGGCTGGCCCGGGAGATCCACGACACCCTCGCCCAGGGGTTCGCCTCCATCGTGGTGCTGGCGGAGGCCGCGCGCTCGGGCCTGGCGAACGATCCCGACACGAGTGAGCGGCAGTTGTTGTCGATCGAGCGCACCGCCCGGGAGAACCTGGCCGAGGCGCGGGTACTGGTCGGCTCGGCCCCACAGAGCGGCCTGGTCACCGGGTCGCCGGCCCGGGTGCTGCGCCGGACCCTGGACCGTTTCGCCCAGGACACGGGAATCAACGTGGAGGCCGAACTGCCCGACGTCGAGTGTGATCAGCGCACCCGGATCGCGCTGCTGCGCTGTACGCAGGAGTCGCTGGCCAACATCCGCAAACACGCGGACGCCGGCACGGTGGGTGTGGTGCTCACCCGGGTCGCGGACGGTGTGGAGCTGGAGATCACCGACGACGGGCGGGGGTTCGTGGTGGACGAGGCCCGAGGCTTCGGTCTGGACGGGATGCGTCGGCGACTGGCCGAGCTGGGCGGCGAGTTGACGGTCACCAGCTCGGTCGGGGACGGTACGCGGATCCTGGCGATGATTCCCGTCGACGGTGCGGCCGAGGCGGCCGGGGCGGATGTGGCGGATGTGCACGACTACCGGCGGGAGAGCGCGACATGAGCGGCGACACGAACGGGGACACGCTGCGCGTCGTCGTGGTCGACGACCACTCGGTGATGCGGGCGGGGGTGGTCGCGCTGCTGGCCGCGGACCCCACGATCGAGATCGTCGGCGAGGCGGGCGACGGGTCGGCCGCCGTCGAGTTGGTCGAGCGCCTGGAGCCGGACGTGGCGCTGCTCGACCTGCGCATGCCGGTGCTGGGCGGGGTGGCCGCCACCGCCCGCATCGTGGGGCTGGGCAAGCGGACCCGGGTGTTGATCCTGACCACCTACGACACCGACGCCGAGATCGAGAGCGCGGTCGAGGCCGGCGCCATCGGCTACCTGCTCAAGGACGCCACCCGCGAACAACTCGTCGACGCCATCCGCTCCGCGGCCCGGGGCCAGACCGTACTGGCTCCCAGGGTCGCGGAGCGCCTGGTCGCCCGGATGCGCCGACCCGCCCCGGTGGTGCTCACCTCCCGCGAGATCCAGGTCCTGGACGCGGTGGCGGACGGACTGTCCAACGCGGACATCGGCGCCCGACTGGTGATCGCGGAGGCCACGGTCAAGACCCACCTGCTCCGCATCTTCGCCAAACTCGACGTCAGCGACCGCACCCACGCGGTGGTCACCGCGATCGAGACCGGGCTGCTGCCCCGGGGCGAGGGCATCGACGGGAACCCGACGCGCGGGTGAGCCCGCGAGTGGGATGATCGCGGACACCCGGGCCGGGGCCGGTCGGGTGAGGCGCGGCGCGGGCGGCGGGTGTCGTCGGGGCGGCACGTGGCGAGGGGACGCAGGTGGGGGACGGCGTGAGCGGGCCGACGGGCGACGATCCGGCGCGGATCGGGCCGTACCGGATCGAGCGGCGGCTCGGACAGGGCGGCATGGGCCGGGTGTACCTGGGGCGGTCGGCGTCGGGGCGGGCCGTGGCGGTCAAGGTGGTGCGGCCGGACCTGGCGGAGCACGCGGACTTCCGGCGGCGGTTCGCCCGCGAGGTGGCGGCGGCCCGGGCGGTGAGCGGGGCGTTCACGGCGGCCGTGGTCGACGCGGCGCCGGACGCGCCGAGCCCGTGGCTGGCCACCGTGTACGTCGACGGCATGGCGCTGTCCGACGCGGTGGCGCGGTACGGGCCGTGGCCGGTGGGGCCGTTGCGGGCGCTGGGGGCCGGGTTGGCCGAGGCGCTGGCGGCGATCCACGCGGTGGGCGTGATCCACCGCGACCTGAAGCCGTCCAACGTCATGCTGGCCGCCGACGGGCCCAAGGTGATCGACTTCGGCATCTCGCGGGCGGTCGAGGCGAGCGTGCTCACCCGCACGGGCAGCACGGTCGGCTCACCGGGGTTCATGTCGCCCGAGCAGTGCGCGGACCGTGAGGTGGGCGAGCCGTCGGACGTGTTCTCGCTCGGCGCGGTACTGGCGTTCGCGGGGCGCGGGAGCGGGCCGTTCGGGCACGGGTCGGTGCCGGCCCTGCTCTATCGGGTCGTGCACGACGCCCCCGATCTCGACGGTGTGCCCGCCCCGTTGGTGCCGCTGGTGTCGGCGTGCCTGGACAAGTCGCCGACGGCGCGTCCGACGGCCGCCGAGGTGCTGGCCGAACTGGCGATCGACGCGAGCGTGGCGGGCGCGGGCGCGGGGTGGTGGTTGCCGGCGGCGGTGGCCGGGGCGATTCCGGGCGGGGGTCGGGACGGGGCGCCGGTCGGTGCTGCGCCCGTGGACGGGGGAGCGCCGGCCGGCACGGTGCCCATGGACGAGGGTGTGCCGCAGGCGTCGGCGGTGACCGTGCCCGTGCCGGCGGATGTGGTCGAGGAGGGTGCGGTGCCGCCCGTGCCGCCGCCGCCTCGCACGGATCCGGTGCCACCCGTGCCTCCCATGCCCGGCGGGCCGCCGCGTCCCGACGGGTTCCCGGGGTTCCTGCCACCACCGCCGCCCAAGCCGCCCCGAGCGTGGCCGCGGTACCGGGCGTTCCTGGCCGCCGGGTCGGTCGTCGTGGTGTCGGCGATCACCGTCGCGGTCGTCCTGGCCACGCGCGACGACGACGCCGGCAACCGGTCCGCGGGTACCCCCAAGCCGACGGCGAGCGCGACGCGCTCCGCCACGACGGGGCCGCCCACGCGCCCAGCCGCTTCCGTCCCGTCCGGCGGGCAGCCGTCGTCCGCGTCCTCGCCCGCCGCGTCCGCCCCACCACGCACCCAACCGGACATCCGCGCCCTCGACGTCACCAAGGGCGCCGGCGGGCTGGTGACCCGTGTACTCGAACCCGGCTCGGGCCCCGAGATCCGAGCCGGGCAGCAGATCACGGTCGACTATGTGGGCGTCTACCAGAGCGACCGCGCGGTGTTCGACTCCTCGTGGTCCCGCGGCGAACCCGCCGTCTTCGGCATCGGCACGGGGGAGGTGATCCCCGGCTGGGACGAGGGCCTGGTCGGCCAACGTGTCGGCAGCCGGGTGCAGTTGGTGATCCCACCCGACAAGGCGTACGGCGCGACCCCACCCGGCGAGATGCGCCCCAACGCCACCCTCGTCTTCGTGATCGACCTCATCGCGGCACGCTGACCCGCCGCCCGCCGCGACCCTCGCCCTGCCGACCCTGGCCACGCTGTGCCCGGCGCCACAGGACCGCAGCCGTCCCGACCACCGCCCTCGCCCGCCGCACCGGCTTCCCTCGTGCCCCTGACACCTGCCCCGCCGGGAGGATCCGCCGAGCGGGCGTCTACCGAGTCTTTGCCTCGATGGGTCGTTTCCCGAGCCGGCGCGCGGTTAGCAGCATGGCCACGATCGCGTTTCCCGGAACGTGGTGGTGCGCCGGGCACCCACGCGGTGGCGCCGATGAAGGGAAGAGGGAACGTCATGTCGGAGAAGGTCGCGGACCGGATCCTGGCCAGGCTGCGCGAATGGGACGTCGAGTACGTCTTCGCCTACCCGGGGGACGGCATCAACGGCCTGTTGGCCGCGTGGGGGCGGGCGGACGACCGGCCACGGTTCATCCAGGCGCGACACGAGGAGATGGCCGCGTTCCAGGCGGTGGGCTACGCCAAGTTCTCCGGCCGGGTCGGGGTGTGCGCCGCCACCTCCGGGCCGGGCGCGATCCACCTGCTCAACGGTCTCTACGACGCCAAGCTCGACCACGTGCCGGTGGTGGCGCTCGTGGGCCAGACCGCGCGCAGCGCGATGGGCGGCTCGTACCAGCAGGAAGTGGACCTGGCGAGCCTGTACAAGGACGTCGCGTCCGAGTACTGCGAGACGGTGACCGTGCCCGAACAGCTGCCCAACGTGCTGGACCGGGCCATCCGGATCGCCGCCGCGCGGCGCACCGTCACCGCCGTGATCGTGCCCTCCGACGTCCAGGACCTCGACTACACCGCCCCCGGGCACGCCTTCAAGATGGTGCCGTCCAGCCTCGGGGCGACCTGGTCCGCACCGGTGCCCGGCGACGAGGACCTGCGCCGCACCGCGGATCTGCTCAACGACGGCGAGAAGGTCGCCATCCTGGTCGGCCAGGGTGCGCGCGGCGCCCGGGCGGAGGTCGAGGAACTGGCCGAACTGCTCGGCGCGGGCGTGGCGAAGGCGCTGCTCGGCAAGGACGTGCTCTCCGACGAACTGCCCTACGTCACCGGCTCCATCGGTCTGCTCGGCACCCGGCCCTCGTACGAACTGATGCGCGAGTGCGACACGTTGATCTCCATCGGGTCGAACTTCCCCTATTCGCAGTTCCTGCCGGAGTACGACCGGGCCCGGGCGGTGCAGATCGACATCGACCCCTCGATGATCGGGCTGCGCTACCCGTACGAGATCAACCTGATCGGCGACGCGCGTGAGACGCTGCGCCGACTGCTGCCGCTGGTGCGGGCCAAGAAGCACGGCGCGTGGCGCTCGGGCATCGAGGCGAACGTGGCGCGGTGGTGGGAGGTGATGCAGCGGCGCGCGGCGGTGGACGCGGACCCGATCAACCCGGAATACGTGGTGCACGCGCTGGACGCGCTGCTCCCGCACGACGCGATCGTCACCGCCGACTCCGGCTCGGCGGCCAACTGGTACGCCCGGCACCTGCGGATGCGCGGCGACATGCGCGGCTCGCTCTCCGGCACCCTGGCCACCATGGGACCGGGCGTGCCGTACGCGATCGGCGCCAAGTTCGCCCACCCGGAGCGACCGGCGATCGCCCTGGTCGGCGACGGCGCGATGCAGATGAACGGGATGGCCGAACTGATCACCGCCGGCAAGTATCGCCGCGAGTGGAGCGACCCGCGCCTGGTCGTCGCCGTCCTGAACAACCAGGACCTGAACCAGGTCACATGGGAGATGCGGGCGATGGAGGGCGCGCCGCAGTTCGAGGAGTCGCAACACCTGCCCGACGTGCCCTACGCCGATTTCGCCCGCTCGATCGGTCTGGGCGGCCTGCGGGTGAACCGGCCCGAGGACGTGGAGCCGGCCTGGCGCGAGGCGCTGGCCGCGGACCGGCCGTTCGTCCTCGACTTCCGTACCGATCCCGCCGTGCCGCCGATCCCGCCGCACGCCACGCTCGACCAGATCGAGGCGGCGGTGGCCGCCGTCGTGCACGGCGACAGCGACCGGGGCGGGATGTTCCGCCAGGGCCTGAAGGCCAAGCTTCAGGAGATGTTGCCCGGCGGGCGCGATCGCCCGGATCGGCCGGGCGCGGACGAGGGGCAGTGAGACCGATGCCCGTCCGCCCCGAAACCGCCGTGCCGGTGCTCGACCGCCTGGTGCGCGACGTGCGGCACGGGCGCTTCCAGCGCACCCTCGCGCTGCTCACCGCCGCGGGCTCCCTGGTGACGGCGGGGAGATCCACCTCGAGCACGATCGCGCCGGCTTCGGCAACCGCATGATGTGGTGGCCCGTCGTGCTCGGCCCGATCGGCGCCCTCGCGGGCGTCGCCGGCTTCGCCGACCGGCGTATGGCCGAGACCGCGCTGCCGATCGCGTCGGCGGCGATCGTGGCCAACGGCCTCCAGGCGCCGGCCGACCCGCGGCCGCGGTGCCGGGCCGCATGCTCGCGGGCAGGCCGGGTACGGGCCGTGTTGTCCGATTTTCACTCGGTGAAGACAGGAGGGGTGCCATGCCCAGGGGATCGAGCCCCAAGCGGGAACGGCAGTACGAGCACATCAAGGACAGTGCGAAGAAGCGCGGTGAATCCACCAAGCGCGCCGAGGAGATCGCGGCCCGCACGGTGAACAAGGAACGTGCCCAGGCGGGCGAGTCCAAGACCGCGAGCCGCACGTCCCTCGAAGACATGCCCGCAAGTCGCCGAGGCGGGAAACATTCGCACTCCGGGTCCACCGGGCCCACCTACGACCAGCTCTACGCGGATGCCAAACGCCGCAATATCAAGGGCCGTTCCTCGATGAACAAAAAGCAGCTCCAGCAGGCGCTCGGCACCTGACCGCCGTCCGGCCGCGCCTTGCCACCCACGCGAGACCGCCCCCGACCGACGAGTGTCGGCGGGGGCGGTTTCGCGTTGCGGCGGTCGGCCGGCCATCGGCTACCGGCGGCCGTTCACCGGCCGAGGACGGTTTCGATCTGACCGAGGAAGTCCTTGATGTCGCCCGGGTTGCGCGAGGTGATCAGCACGAAGTCGCCCGTATCGTCGCGGACCACCGACTCGTCGAGCCAGCGGCCGCCGGCGTTGCGGATGTCCGTCGCGACCGAAGGATACGAGGTGAGCGTGCGGTCGCGGACGACGTCGGCCTCGACCAGCAACCACGGGCCGTGACAGATGGCGGCCACGGGGCGGCCGGAGGTGGTGAAGGAGCGCACGATCGCGAGCGCGGTGTCGTTCAGCCGCAGCGAGTCGGCGTTGAGCGTGCCGCCGGGCACGAGCAGCAGGTCGTAGCCGGCGGGGTCCACGTCGGTGAGCACGAGCGTGGGTTCCACGGCCACACCCGGGTCCTTGTCGCTCACGAGCGTGCGGATCGGCTCCGCCGAGGTCGCCGCGACGGCCACCTCCGCGCCTGCTTCGCGCAGTTCCCGAACGGGGACGACCAGTTCGTCCTGCTCGACCCCGTAGTTGGTGACGATCGCCAGGACGCGTCGGTCGGACAGGTCGTTGTGGGTCATGGTGCCGGGCCTTTCGATTCACGGTTCACGGTTCACGGTCACGCGCCGACTCGTCGGCCGTGGCCGTGTGGTGCGCTGCCCCGTGTTCACATCTGTTCGGGCAGGCGCACGATCGAGCGGAAGAAGTCGTCGACCCCGCGGACGACCGCCACGAAGTCCTCGAGGTTCACGGGCTTGGTCACGTACGCGTTGGCGTGCAGGTCGTAGCTGCGCAGGATGTCCTCCTCGGCGGACGAGGAGGCGAGCACCACCACGGGTATCCGCCGCAGGTCGGCATCCGCCTTCAGGTGTTCGAGCACCTCACGGCCGCCCATCCGGGGCAACTGCAGATCCAGCAGGATCAGATCCGGCCGGGGCGCGTCCTCGTATCCCGCGCGTCGGTACAGGAAGTCCAGGGCCGCGACGCCGTCGCCGACCACGCGCAGGGAACTGGGGACACTGTCCGCGAACGCCTCCCGCGTCAGCAGCACATCCCCGGGATCGTCCTCGACCAGCAGGACCTCGATCGCCACCCCACGCTCGTTCACCCCCGAAGTCTGGCCCCAGACCGGTCCCGTCAAACCGGATCCCGGCCGGTACCCGATCATCAGCCCCGGCCTTCCCCGCGCGGGTCGGCGGGACGGGAGCCGAGATCGCCGAAGCCGGGCCGCTCGTGCGGGTCACGCCGGCGGCCGTCCCGAGGAACCTCGGCGGCGATGCCTACCGCGGCAAAGGGGGTCACGTCCGTCATGCCCACACGGCTACCCAGGCTTCGTGTCGGCACCGGGCGCGGGCGCGAGTTTCTTCGTGGCCGCGCCACGGCGGAGGCGGCGGACCCGAATCAATGGGAATTCGCGGCGGCGCTCGGGAATACGCGCCCGGCGGGACGACGCGTCACGACCGGACGACGCCCCACCCGAATTCCGCGGGGCGCGTGGGAATACCGGTGTGCGTGGGAGAACCGGGAAAGGCGGGTACGCCGGTGCGGATGTTCGGAATCCGAACGCACCGTCGCCCCGCCTCCCGGAGGCCGCGCCGTCGGGCGCGTATTTCGGTTACCAGCGATACCAGCGGCCTCGACCCCCGCCGGGGCCGGTCGAGCGGAAGAGGAAGCCCAGCAGCCAGATGACCAGGACGGCTACGGCGACCCACCACAGCACCTTGATCGCGAATCCGGCGCCGAAAAGGATCAGGGCCAGAAGCAGGACGACGAGAAGGGGAATCATGATTTTTACCTCCGCTCCGTGCGTGCCCCGGTCTACGGCGCACATTCCTGACGGCGGTCAAGTTTTACCGACAATTTCGGCGGCCCTCGGTGGATCCCGGTGATCGCCGCGGTTTTCCGCACGGCGGGTCGGCGCGAAGTTCGGGCGGCGGTGTGTTCCCCTGGAAATGTCCCTGTGTCATCGGGCCGCGGACAGCGTGATACGGCGACGCCCCGGATGGCGTCCCGTGTACTGGGCCTCGCTCCCGCCGGTTCCGTGCCGCCGGGCGTCGCCCGCCCGCTCCCCGCACGGGGTGTGGGCGGGCCATGACGTGGAGGGGATCACAGGGTGACCCCGTGCCGGGGCGTGCTCGACGTCCACCCGCCCAGGGCCTCGCCGCGCACCACGTCAGGCGGTTGTCCGGTCGGCCACGACGCGGATGGTGTCCAGTTGGGGGTCCACGGCGTCCGGGACGACCATGCCGGCGTGTACTCCCGAGGTCAGGTAGTCGACGACGGGGCGGTTGAGGCGCTCGCCCGGCAGAACGGCGGGGATGCCCGGCGGGTACGGGGTGAGCATTTCGGCGCAGACCCGACCGATCGCCTCGAAGGCGGGCACCTGCTCGGTCTCGGCGAAGAACGCGTCCCTGGGCAACTGCGCCTGTTCCAGGCGTAGTTCCTGCGGATCCGGGACGTGGATCGGGGCCCGTGCGGAGGCCGTCGTCGGAGGTGTCGCGGCCAGGGCGCGCAGGGCGTGGGTGAGTGTCGCGGTGGTGCGGTCGTCGTCGGCGTAGGTCAGCTGGGCGCTGATCCGGCGGTGGTCGCATACGTGGAGGTTGATCCGGTGGTGCTCGCGCAGCCAGTCGGCGGCCGCGTAGCCCGTCGGCCCCAGAGCGGAGATGTCGATGACGACCTGCAACGGATCGAGGTCGTGGGCGCGGTCGGGGCCGAGAAATTCGGCGCGGTCGACATGCAGGCCGTCGATGTCCTCGATGGTCGCCCGGACGTCGTCCGCCCGGCGCAGCGCCGCGTCCAGGAGTTCGTGACCCTTGGCGACCATGTGTGCCCGCCATCCGTCCAGCGCGGCGTGGATCAGGACATTGGGGCTGGTCGTGCCGAGCAGGTCCGCGCGGGCGCGCAGGACGTGCGGATCGACGAGGTCGCCCTGGTGGTGGAAGACCGAACTCTGTTCCAGGCCGCCGCCCATCTTGTGCACGCTGGTCACGCAGACGTCGGCGCCGGCGTCCATCGCCCACGTGGGCAGGTCGGGGTGGAAGGGGAGGTGCGCGCCCCACGCCTCGTCGACGATGAGCGGTCGTCCGCGCCGATGGCACACCTCGGCGATCCCGATCAGGTCGGCGCAGGTGCCGTAGGGCGTCGGGCTGGTCACCAGCGCGCCCCGCGCGTCGGGGTGGGCGGCGAAGGCGGCCTCGTACGCCTCGGCCCGGGGCGGATGCGCGAGGTGCAGTTCGGGGTCCCACGCGGGGTCCACCCAGATCGGGCGCACGCCGGAGAGGATCAGCCCGGACACCACGGACTTGTGCGCGTCGCGCGAGACCACCAGCTTCTCGTGTGGTCCCGCGACCGCGAGCATCGCGCTCTTGACCGAGAGGGAACTGCCGCAGGTGGAGAAGAAGGCGTGTTCGGCGTGGACCGCCTCGGCCATCAACTCCTGGGCTCGCTCCAGGACCCGACCCGTGGACATGCGGTCGTCCAGTCCGGAGGTCGCGAGCACGTCGGAGCCGAACACGGCTCGTCCCAGGACGGCCATCGTGTGGGCGTCGATGCCCCGGCCCTGCTTGTGGCCGGGTGGGGTGAACGGCGTGTAGGCCCGTTCGTGGTAGGCGGTCAGGGCGTCCAGGACGGGGGTTTCCGACTGATCCATGCTGCTGCGACTGCCCGGTCCGCCGCACCTGACACTCGGCGGATGGGCGCGCGACCCCGGTAGGCGGCTCGGGTGGATCAGCGGCGGATGTGCGCGCGGACGAGTTTGCCCGTGGTGTGTTGCTCGACCGTCCAGTTCGTGGTGAGCAGGTCGAGCAGGTGGAGGCCGTGGCCGCCGTCGCCGTCCGCGGGACGTCGGAGCACGAGGAGGCGGCCGTGGAAATCGGCCACTTCGACGTCGACGCCGTCCGAGGTGCGGGTCAGGCGCACGCGGGCCTCGCCGCCGGTGTGCCGCAGGGCATTGCCCACGAGTTCGGAGACGACCTGGACGACGTCGTCCGCGCGTTCGTCCGGCCAACCCCATGTGCCGAGTCTGTCGCGAACCTCGGCGCGGACCCGGGACAGGGTGCCGGGGGAATCCGGCAGGACCCGGATGCGGATCCGGATCGGGGCGTAAGAGGGCGTGCGGGGTGGAAGGGTGTTCATGTCGGGACTCCAGCCGATCCTGACGGACCTCGGTGCGGTGCCGGCGGCGACGATGTCGCGGCACGCCTGCCGACCTGCGTCCGACATCCTCGGATCCGACGGTTCCACCCACCTCTGCCCCACCGCCCCGACCCCACACCCGGCATCGGGCATCGGGCATCCCACCCGTCACACAACCAACGCACCGTGTCGACGGGTGGGTTGCCGCGCGGTACCCCAGCCGTTCGGGCGCCGTCCGCTCCCGCCTGGGCAGTCATGCTTCGGCGCGCGGAGTTGTCGCGATGGTGAGGTGGTGGGCGACCTCGGCCGGGGTGATGAGTTGCGGATAGTGGCCGGCGCCGGCGATCTCGGTCACGGGGCGGTCGACCGGGACGACGAGTGGGTCCGCCGAGCCGACGAGGATCCGGACCGGGACCCGGACGCGGGCCAACAGGGCCCGGGAGTGCTCGCGTTCGGCGACGGTGGTGCGCAGGGCGCGGACCACACGCCCCGCCGCGCCGGGGCGGCGCAGGTCGGCCGCCGCACCGGTCACCGCCGGGCTCTTCGGTACGCCGAGCGCTTCGGCCAGGCGGGCGGGGGACATCCGGCGCAGCATCGGGACGGCCGCGCCGGAGCGGGTGGTGCGGGCGGCGGGACGTTGCAGGAACGCCGGGGAGACGAGTACGAGTGCGCCGAGGCGCTCCGGATGCGCGGCGGCGAAGCGCAGCGCCGGGTCGCAGGCCGACGAGTGCGCGACCAGGACGGGGCGGGTCCGGACCGGGCGCAGCAGGTCGGTCAGCCAGGCGTCCACCGAGTGTGTGCCGGCGGAGCGGCCGAGGCCGGGCAGGTCGGCGGCCAGGAACGGCTCGGTGAGGTGGGCGGCGACGGGTGCCCACACGTCGGCGTTCAGCGGCAGGCCGTGCAGGAGGACGTGGGCGGGGTGGCGTCGTTCGCCGACCACCCATGTGGCGCTGCCGGCGACGGTGCGGAAGCCGTACGGGCTCGCCCAGGGCGTCGCGGTGCCGAAGCGGGTGGCCACCAGGTCGTCGGTCCACGCGCGCAGGGCATCGCCGACCGGGGGCATCGCCAGGCCGACGCGGGCCGCGAACGTGCGGGCGGAGGTGGTGGGGTAGCGGTCGGTGGACAGGAAGGACAACGTCTCGGGGTCGGCGCCGGTGAGCCGGCTCGGCAGTCGGCGCAGGAGGCGGACGGGGATGCTGCGCCGTGGGGCCGGTACGCCCGCGTGGTGGGCGATGGTGCGGACGAGTTCGGGCAACGGAGGCGTGGTGTCGTCGAGGATCCAGTGGTGTTCGCCCGCCGGCGATGCGGGGATCTCGGCGAGGAAACGAACGAGGTGGTCGAGGGCGACGACCGGTACGAACGTGTCGGGCCCGCCGGGCAGCGCGGGCAGTCGGCCGTCCCACAGGTCGCGGACGAGGGTCGCGAGGCCGATGAACTGGCCCGGTCCGATGACGACGCCGGGATTGGCGATGCTCAGCGGGATGCCCGACTCGCGGGCGCGGGCGCGTATCGCGAGATCGGCCTCCAGCTTCGACGCCTCGTACGCGCCCGATCCGGCGTAGTCGGGTATGCCGTCGGAGGCGCTGACCCGGTACCCGCTGACGTGGACCAGGCGGCGCAGCCCGGGTAGGGAGGCGGCCCATTCGAGCACGTTGAGCGCGCCGGCGACGTTGACGGCGCGCGCCTCGGCCTTGTCCAGGCCGAAGGCGTAGCGCCCGGCGGTGTTGTAGACGTCGGACACCTCGGGCAGCGCGGTGAGCGGACGGGTGATGTCGGCCCGCACGACGGTCAGGCTGCCGGTGTCGACGCCTCGGGAGGCGAGCCAGGGAGTGAGGGTGTCGTTCCGGACGGCGGCGGCCACATGTTGACCTCGGCGCAGCAACTCGGCGACGAGGGAACGGCCGATGAAGCCGGTCGCACCGAAGACGATGGCGTCCATGGGGCTCCTTGGAGAAAGGATCGGTAGACCGATCTACATATTTTGCGGACAGGCGTGGGCCCGGGTGGATCCGGCGCGCGTTCAGTTCAGGAGGGTCGTGATGCGGCGGGCGACGCGGTCGAGCGGGTCTCGGCTGCGGTGTGCCTTTGCCAGGAGGAGGGCACCCTCGACGAGGGCCAGGATCGTGACGGCGAGGTCGTCGGCGTCCGGGTGGCCGGCCAGTCGGGCGCGCAGGATCGCCTCCCAGGATGTGTAGACCTCCGAACAGGCTTGCTGGAGCGCGTCGTTGGTGGCGGCGGTCTCCAGTGCCACGGTGGCCACGGGGCATCCCTTGAGCCAGTCCGACGCTTCGAGGCGGTCGCCCAGCAGGCGCAGTACGGTCTCGACGAACTCGGCGGCGGGCGCGTCGGATTCGGCCAACCCTCCCATCGCGTCGCCGATCGACCGACCGGCTCGGCGGACGGACTCGCCGACCATCTGGTCCTTGCCGCCGGGGAAGTGGAAGTAGAGCGACCCGCGCGGTGCGCCACTGGCGGCGATCACCTGATTGAGGCCCGCACCGAAGTAGCCGCCGGCCTCGACCAGATCGCGGGTCGCGTCCAGCAGTCGGTCGCGTGTGTCGGCGCCTTTCCGTCCCATGAGTCGAGACTAGACCGATCTACATATTTATTCAACGGCCCGTGTACCGTTCGGTCCGCCGTCCGGCGCGGAGGACGCTCGGGTAATGGCGTGGCGCCCGGTCGCCCATGCGGGTGCGGACGCGCTCGGCGATGGCGTTGAGCAGAGGTTCGCGTACGTCGTGGTCGAGGCTGCGGTGCGGCGAGGTCGAGCCGGCCGGCGTCAGTCGGCGAGCAGCCGGAGTAGGTGGGCGCGGGTGAGGGGCCGGGGGGCGGGACGGGGCGGGGTGGGGCAGGGCCAGGCACGTGGCGGTTTCCAGGAGGGCGCGGAAGAGGTCGCCGTCGTGGAATGCGGCCCCGCCGAACGGGTCCGGTGTGGAGGGTGGTTCGGTGGTGCGGTCCGGGTTCATCGCGGTGGCGCGGGCGCGGTCGACGGATGGGTCGCCCTCGTACACGGTCACCTCGTGCCCGTCACGGGTCAGCAACAGGGCCGTGGTCAGACCCACCACGCCGGCGCCGCAGATGATGAGCGATGCCATCGGACCTCCCTCGTGTCGATCTGCCACGGTGGCATGCGGTTCGGGGCGAGGCGACCGAATCAGGGGACGCGGCGCGGCGACGGGTGGATGGCCGGTTCAGGCCGCGAGGGCGCCGGTGTGGCGGAGGAGCGGGAGGATGTGATCGGTGAGCGCGGGGGCGAGGCGCAGGTGGTCGTCCCGGCCGGACATCCAGCGCAGGTCGGCCAGTTCGGCGGCCGGCACGGGGTCGCGGTCCAGGCGGGTCGTGAAAACGGTGAGTCGCATGGGCACACCCTCCAGGGCGGCGACGGAGTCGAAGTCGGCGAGGAATCGCGGTGCCACGAGTCGCGCGCCCAGCTCCTCGTCCAGTTCGCGGCGCAGCGTCTGTATCGGGCTCTCGCCCGGGTCGGGCTTGCCACCGGGCAGGTAGAACAGGTCCGGCGCCGCCTTCTTGCTCACCACCATGAGACGCCGCGCCCGCACGATGGCCGCCGCGACGACGATCAGCGGCCCGTTCGGGTCGAGATCGAGTATGGAATCCGTCCGATCCTGGTGCGTCATGTACCGAATTCTGTCATCCGGGTCGGGCGGCGTGGGTGGCGAGGTCGTACCGCGGTCGGTGCAGGTCGGGTCCAGGGCTACCGCGCAGGTTTACCCGCGATGTCCACCGTGTGCGGGAGGACAGACGGTCCCGGGTCGGCCAGGGTTGCGCCAGGTCGGGCCCGCGTGGGGGCACATCGATACGGCGAGGAACCGTCGGGGGTGTTCGTGGACGGCACAGACGGCAAGGGCGGAACGAACGGCAAGGGCGGAACGGACGGAACGCACGCACCGGGGCGGGGCGGGAGCCGGGGCGAGCCCCGCGCACCGGGGCGCACCCGCCGTCGCGTGCGCCGCGCGGCGATGGTGTGCGCGGTCGCGGCGGCGTTGATCGCGGCCGTGGTGGGCGTGCCGACCCAGGCGCAGGCGTTTCCGCCGCCGCCCGCGCCGCCGCTGCCGGCGGCGAACTCGCACGGCATCACGCTCACCCAGTGGACGAACTCGAACCTGCTCGACGACCGCAAAATGTACGACGCCACGATGACCACCTCGGCGATCATGCAGGCGCGCGGCGGGACGCCTTCGATCGACCCCGTCACCGTGCCGGTCAAGGTGCGGATCTGGCTGCCGGACGACTACGCGACCGATCCCGCCAAGGCGTATCCGGTGTTGTACCTGCTGCACGGCGGGTTCGGCGACTACCGGCAGTGGTCCGAGTCGAACGCGGGCGACGTGCTGAACACGATCGACCGGCGGACGTTCAAGGGCATCGTGGTCATGCCCGAGGGCGGCAAGGCCGGTTGGTACACCGACTGGGCCGGACACACCCAGGGCAACTTCGCACCGATGTGGGAGACGTTCCACATGCGGCAGTTGGTGCCCTGGATCGACGCGAACTTCAACACGATCGACAACCGTTCGGGACGCGCGATCGCGGGTGTGTCGATGGGCGGCCTCGGCGCGTTGCGCTACGCCGCCGACCTGCGGGACCGGTTCTCGGCCGTGGGGGCCTTTTCGGGCGGAACCACGCTCGCCGACGACCGGGCGTTGAACCGGGTGGCCGACTCGATGCTCGGCTATGGCGCGGCGACCTCCTGGAACGGGCTGATCGACCCGAACTACCGGGTGTTCGGCACTCCGGTGGAGCGGACCGAGGCCGTCTACGGACCCCAGGCGAACTGGCCGGCGATCACCCCGGTGGGTATGGCCGCGGCGGGCAAGTACGCGGACTACGCGGGCGGTTCCGGCAAGTTCGCGATGTACTCCGGGGGTGCGAACGGTCAGGGGCTGCCCAGTGGGCAGGGGGAGTCGGACATCAAGACGTGGAACGACCAACTGCGCGCGGTCATCGGTACGTCGTTCACACCGCGCTACTGCACCGGCCCCGGCGAACACGCCTGGGACTACTGGCGCAACGACCTGCGCGACTTCATCCAGTACGTGTACGGCGCCACGCCGCCCGCGCACTGCACCGAGAACGGCCGTACGGGGAACACGGGCAGCGTGCCGTGGGTGGCCGGGTAGGCTCCGCCCGCCGGCAGGAATGAGTGTGCTCCGGCCGGGCAGACGGGCGGTCACGGAGTCTGTGAGCGGCGGGCACGAACCGAAGTCCGAACCGCAGCCGTAGCCCTGGCCGTAGCCGAAGAAGGGTCGCGTGTGATGCCTGAGTCGAAGAATGTGACGGACACGCCGGCGTTGGTGCCGGAGCTCGCCGGCGGCGCGCGACTCGCGCCGAGCGGGCCGGATCGCTCGCCGCAAACGGTGGAGCCGACGGCCGCCGGAACGCGTGGCCGCACCGCGATCGCCGACGGCGTGATCGCGAAGATCACCGGTGTGGCCGCCCGGGAGATCGAGGGTGTGCACGCCCTGGGCGGCTCGGTGGCGCGAGCCCTGGACGCGGTGCGGCAGCGGGTACCGGGCGGTCGGCCGAACGTGGCGCACGGGGTGAGCGTGGAGGTCGGCGAGCGGCAGTGTGCCCTCGACCTGAACCTCGTGGTGGAGTACGGCGTCCCGATCGCCGAACTGGGTCAGGCGGTACGCCGGAACGTCATCGCCACGGTCGAGCGCATGACCGGCCTGGAAGTCGTCGAGGTGAACGTGGCCGTGGACGACATCCACCTGCCCGACGACGAACCCACCTCCACCCGGGTCGCGTAGCCACCCCGAGGCCGTTCGCCGCACGCCCCCACCCGGCACACCCACTTCACGCCTTTCCTTTACACGCGCCCACCTCGCGATTCCCACCTGCCCCACACGTCGATTCACGTGTCCGAAGGCCCCGCCGGAGGGCACCGGTCCGGACATGGGTGGAGCATGGAAGAAACCGAGCACTCGGGGCCGTACCGAAAGGCGAGGAGGCGTGCGGCGATGGCGACTTTCATGGACGTCCACACCGGCATGACCGGCATCACCGACGAACAACTGGCAGCGGCCCACCAGGCCGACCTGGCGATCGAGGCAGAGGAGGGCGTGCACTTCAAGCAGGCATGGGCCGACCCGGAGTCCGGCACGGTGTACTGCCTGTCCGAAGCCCCCACGGCCGACGCGGTACAACGCGTCCACGAACGTGCAGGTCACCCGGCGGACGAAGTCCACCCGGTCCCGCTCTCGGTGTAGTGGTGCCTGTAGCGATGCCGATTCTCATATAAGCGCTCCGTATTCCCGGCTCATTGAATTCGGATAGAAATATCATTCGTGCATACGGGTGAATATCTACTAACCGGTTGCATGGCTCCGGGGCGGCGACCTAGATTTATGTCGCCAAGCCGCCGACCGGGAAGTCGAGACGGATTCAATTGCGCACTGATTCCAGCACACGAACCGTAATCGTCTCCGGAGCGGAATTCGGCTGGGGCAGCTCGGGGAAACTCGGCGCGATCCTGGCGGCCCTGGGCCAACGCTCGGCCGTGCCCCTGCGATTCGTCGGCGTGGCCTCCGGGCTCGGTCGGCCCGTGTTGTCCGAACACGCCATCGAGCGCTGGTACGACCTGCCGAACGACGCCGAGGACCTGCGCGAGGCCGTCGCCGCCGTCGCCGGCGCGGAGGCGGCGGTGGCCGCGGTCGTCGTCCTGGACGGTGCCGTCGCGAAGGCGACGGAGGCGGCCGGCGTCCCCACCGTCTTCGTGGACAGCCTGCCGTTCATGTGGGGCGAGGGGGACCGGGCGGCGCTGCCCCTGGACGCGACGGTCTACTGCGCGCAAAAGTGCGTCGAACTGCCCCCCGAATGCCGGGACGTGCTGGCATCCGTGCGAGCGCTGCGCTGGGTGGGCGCCGTCGTCGGCACCCCGGCCCGCTCCGGGCGCGCAGCCCCCGTCGCCGGTCCCCACCGCACCGCCCTGGTCAGCCTCGGCGGCCTGCGCGCACCCGCGCTCGCCGACTGGACGGCCTACCCGCGCATCGTCGTTCCCGCCGTCCTGGAAGCGCTCGCCGCCCACGGGGTACACGAGGTACACCTCGCCGGCAACCTGCCCGCCGACCTCGCCGGGCGCCTCGTCGACGCGTCGATCACCCCGCCACACGTGACCACGGGGGCGCTCGCACACGGCGAGTTCCTGGACCGGCTCGCCGGCTGCGACGTGCTGCTGACCTCCCCGGGCCTGACCACCCTCCTCGAGGCCGGCCGGCAGCACGTCCCCACCCTGTGCCTGCCGCCGCAGAACCTCAGCCAGATCTTCAACGGGCGTTTCCACAGCCGCGCGATCGGTACGCAGACCCGAATCGCCTGGCCCAAAGCGGTGTTCGCCGAGGAGGAGGCGCTGTCGCTGCGCACCCGCGGCGAGGACCACGCCCTGGAACGCATCTACGCCGGAATCGCCGCGGCGGCGGACACGGCGGGCCGGAGCACGGCCGTCGTGCTGCGCGACGACATCCTGACCGCGCTGCGCGCCGCCGCCGCCGAGACCCGCGACTGGGGCGCGCTGACCGCGACCGTCGGTGTCGACGGGGCCGCGGACGTGGCCGACGCCCTGCTCGCGCTGCTGCCGGGCGTACCCCGGGCCGCCTGACCGCCACACACCCTCGACCGTCGCACCACCGCCACACCCATGCCCGCCCCGCCTCCGACCGGCCCGAAGGGGTCCCCCGTGCGTGAGCGTCATCGTTATCTGTTCGTCCGGATTCTCGAAGCCTGCAACGCCGACTGTTTCATGTGCGACTTCGCCTTGTCGCGCGACACATTTCGTTTTTCCCGCGAGGACTTCGCCGACCTGCTGCCGAAAGCCCGCGCGGCCGGCGTGGCCTACGTGCGCTTCACCGGCGGCGAACCGCTCATGCATCCGGACGTGGTGGACCTGGTGCGCTCGGGCACGGCGGCCGGCATGAAGATGTCCCTGATCACCAACGGCTCGATGCTGCCCAGGATGGCCGAGCCGCTGGCCGAGGCGGGCCTGGCCCAGGTGATCGTCAGCCTCGACGGGGCGTCCGCGGCCACCCACGACGTCTACCGCCGTTCGCCCGGCATGTTCGACAGCGGGCTGCGCGGACTGCGCGCCGCCGCCGACCTCGGCGTCCTGCCCCGGGTCAACACCGTCGTCGGACCGCACAACTACTCCGAAATGCCGCAGCTCCAGCAGGTGTTGACGTCCGCCGGAGTGCGCCAGTGGGAACTGTCCGCGCTGAAACTGGACCGCAGCATCACCTACCCCGACCCCGACGACGTGCGCCGCGTCTGCGGCCGCGTCTACGACGCGGACCCGAACGTGCTGCTCGTGCCGATGGGCAAACGTTTCTACGGGGACGAACCGGCGGAACAGGAAGCCTACTTCACCGAATCCGTCACCCCCCGCGCGTCGCTGCCGCAGTGCCACGTCGCCGACGACGTCATCTACATCGACGGCAAGTACGGACGGATGTACGCGTGCAGTTGCATCCCGCACCGCGAAGGCGACGACGGGCCGGGCGGCGCGCCGCTGCGCGAGGCGGGTGTGATCGACCTGGACACACCGGCGTTCCGCGCGCATGCCGACTTCTACCGTGAACACGGGCCCCTGGTGTGCAACGGCTGTTCCACCACGGCGGCCGGCTACAGCGACGACGTCGCCCGGCTCGGGTCGGTGACGGCATGGCAGTACTGACTCCCCGGGAAGGGGCCGACGCCCGACGGACGGCCGCCGAGGATCCCGGACCGGGCTCCGCGCCACCACCCGCCGAGTCCGGGCGGCGGATCCTCCTGGTCTCCCGCGACGAGCACCTGGACTCGCTGCTCGCCCGGCGCCGGATCGCCGCCCACCTCGGCGACCTGCGGCCGGTCCTGGAGGCGCCCGACGAGCCGCCGCCGCACGTGGTGTTGGTCTGCGACGACGAGGGCGCCACGGAACGGCTGCGCGCGTCCGGCGTGCCGGTGGTACATCTGACCTCCGGCCACCGGCCTCCGAGCGACCCACCCGCGCGCCTCGACGGTGTGCTGCATCGGGTCCACCGACCCGGATGGTTGCCCGACCCCGCCCCCGACCCCGTCCCCGGGGCCACGGACGCCCGCCCCACCGGCCTGCTCGCGCCCGCCCGGACGGCGCGCAGGCGGAAACGCGAAGGAACCCTGCTGCTGTTGTCGGCGTGGAACGTGCCGGCCGCCGAGGCGGACACCTTCGCCGCCGAGACGGTGCCCGCGCTGGTCCGCGCGGCGCTGCGCCGGACCGGCCGGTGCGACGTGGTCTGCGATACCCGGCTCGAGCCGATCCGGGCCGCGCTGGCGGGCCTCGGCGACGACCGGCGGGTGCGGGTGCGTCGCGCGGTCGACGTGGACGTGGACACGCTGCACGCCGAGGCCGAAGTGTTCCTGGCCGCACCGACGTTGGGCGCCGTCGGCCTGGCCCGGGCCCGGCGGGCGCCGCTCGCGTTCGTGCCCGCCCTGGGCGCGGCCCAGCGCGATCTCGCCGCACAAGTGCGGCAGTTGGTCCCGATTCCGCTCGTCGACGATCCCGAGCACGACTCCGTATGGGAATCGTCCGACGACGCCGTGCCGTGGGATGTCCTCGATCCCGAACCGGACGATCTGCGCGGCGCCCAGCGCGTCGCCCGCACCCTGCGCCAACTCGCGCTCGCACCACTGTGAGCAGCCCGACCCCCGGCGAGGCGGTCCATCGGGCGCCGACCCGGCCGTACCGCCACCGCTGAGCGCCCGCGTCACCCCCCACCCGGCCGGGTCCCGCCCCGCGCGCCCCGACCGAACGCCTCGTGTCGCCGAAGGCCCGTCAACCCTGGAGCCGCCATGTCCACCACACCCCTCGACACCGACACCCAGGCCGCCCCCACGATCGTGCGCCCCGATGTCCCCGACTCGGACTGGAACGACTGGCACTGGCACATGCGTCGACGCATCACCAACGTCGACAAGGCCCGGCAGTGGATCAACCTCAGCCCCGAGGAGGAGCAGGCGATCGCCGGGGTGGCGGGGCGATATCGCTGGAGCGTCACGCCCTACTACGCCTCGCTGATGGATCCCGACGACCCGCTGTGCCCCGTGCGACAACAGGCCGTGCCCGCGGGCGGCGAACTGGTCGAGTTCACCGGCGCGGAGGTCGACCCCGTCGGCGACACGTACTACCGCAAGACCAACCGCGTCGTGCACAAGTATCCGGACCGCGTCATCCTGCTGGTCACCGAGGCGTGCCCGGTGTACTGCCGGCACTGCACGCGCAAGTTCCACACCACCGACGTCAACGGCACCTACTTCCGCGACGACGAGGGCGAGTCCTTCGACGAGGATCTGCGCTACATCGCCGATCACCCGGAGATCCGGGACGTGTTGCTGACCGGCGGGGATCCGCTGTCCTATCGGGACGGCAAACTCGAGGAGATCATCGCGGGACTGCGGGCGATCCCGACCGTGGAGATCATCCGGATCGGCAGTCGATTCCCGGTGTTGTTGCCGCAGCGCATCACCGACGAACTGTGCGAGATGCTGGCCCGCCATCACCCGGTGTGGATCAACACCCACTTCAACCACCCCAAGGAGATCACCCCGGAGGCGAGCGCGGCGGTGGACCGCATGCTGCGTCACGGGATCCCGGTCGGGAACCAGACCGTGCTGCTGCGCGGGATCAACGACGACGTCGCGACCATGCGCACGCTGATGACGGAACTGCTGCGCATCCGGGTCCGCCCGTACTACCTGTACCACTGCGACAACGTCACCGGCGTCTCGCACTTCATGACCTCCGTGGCCAAGGGCTGGGAGATCATGGAGGGCCTCCAGGGCCACATCACCGGGTTCGGGGTGCCGCAGTACGTGCTGACCACCCGCCTCGGCAAGATCCCCATCGCGCGACCCTACTTCAGCGTCACCCCCGACGGCCTGCGCCTGCGCAACCACAAGGGCGAGGAAATGCTCGTCGACAACGCGGTGTACCCGATCACGGAGGCGGACGCGCAATGACCCTGGACAAGCGACTGGGACAGCGCTTCCTGCCCTACGGCGCGAACTGGCTCGACTGGTCCGACATGACGGAGCTGCGGGAGGTCATCGACCACCGGGTGTTGTTCCGCTACCAGACCGAGACCGAGAGCATGGCCTCGCGGTTGGAGCGGGTCACCTGCGAACGCCTGGGCGCAGCCCACACGTTGGCCGTACACAACTGCACCGAGGCGCTGAGGCTCGCGCTGATCGCCACCCGCCCGCGCATCGGGGACCGGGTGTACATGCCGGCCGTCACGTTCGTGGCGGTGGCCGGCGCGGTGTTGTCCTGCGGGCTGATCCCGGTACTGGTGGACGCCGACGACTCGTTGTCGCTGGACCCCACGCTGCTGCCGGCCGACGCCGAACGGGTGATCGTGGCCCACATGGAGGGCACGGTGGCCACGCTGCCCGAGGGCGTGCCGTATCTCATCGAGGACTGCGCCCAGTCCCTCGGCGCCCGCTTCCCGGACGGCCGTTCGGTGGGGACCGCGGGCTACGCGGGGACCTTCAGCTTCCACCACAACAAGATCCTCACCTCGGGCGAGGGCGGGTTGGTGATCAGCAACGACGAGCAGGCCTGGGCGGCGATGCGCCGCTACCACGACCACGGCTCGGCGCGGGTGCCCGGGCGCTATCCCACCTGGAACGAAGACGCCCACTACGGCGAGAACTTCGTCACCGGCGAGCAGGTCGCCGCGGTCCAGTGCCAGCAGTTCCGCCACCTCGACGAGCTCCTCGAGGGGCTGGAGCGCATGTACGCCATCGCGATGCGGGACCTGCCGGACCGTGCGGACCTGGAGGTACGGCCGCGCGCGGCGGGCGACGCGAAGGTCAGCCTGCGCTTCCGCTGCCGCGACCGCGCCCTGCGCGACGCCGCCGTGGCCGCGCTGACCGCCGAGGGCATCGCCAACTGGACGCTGAACAAATACCTGTTGCCGGAGCATCCGGTACTCACCGGCCGCCGCTCGATCTACGCCGACGGCTTCCCGTGGAATTTCGCCCCCGAGGGCTCGCTCATGCTCAGCCACGACGGATTCGCCCGTACCCGCGACCGGTTGGACCGCACGCTGTGTGTGCCGCTGGCCCCGGAGTTGCCGGAAGCGGAACAGGTCGCCGCGGTCAAGGCGATCCGACGCGTCCTGGAGGCGGTGTGAGCACGGGGCGGGCGCCCGCGCTGCTGATGGTGGACGACCGTGCCTCCTCGTTCACCCGCTACGCGGCGCGGGCGTTGCCCCAGGAACTGGTCCTGCTGCGGTTCGCCGAGGCGCGTGGCGATCTGCGGGAGGACTACCTGAGCGAGACCGCGCACCTGCCGGCGTTCTGGGTTCGCGAGGGGGCGCCCCTGGCAGAGGAGGCCAGGCGCTACCGGGAGTGGGCCGCCGAACTGCCCACGCCACCCACCCGGTTCTGCAACCCCTCCGAGCCGCGTCAGCACGTCGCACAGCGCTTCGCCGCCCTGGCCGGGTTGCCCCACCTCGGCGAACACCAGGTGGCCTGGGTGCGCGACAAGGCCGCGATGAAGCGGCGATTTCGCGAACTCGGCCTGCGTACCGCCGCCTTCGACCGGGTGCGGTCGGCGGCCGAGGTGGAGCGGTTCGCCGCCGAACACGGCTGGCCGCTCGTCCTCAAGCCGGTGGACTCGTTCGCCTGCGTCGACACCCACCTGCTGCGCGGCCGGGACGCGGTGCGGGACATCGACCTCGCCGCCCGGGACTTCATGGTCGAGCAGTACCTCGGCGGCACCGAATGGGAGGTGTGCGCGCTCATCCACGACGGCGAGGTGCTGAGCGCCTGGCCCAGCGCGATGCCCCACCGCCCGCTGGCCATCGTCGACGGCGCGATGAACGCCAACATCAGCGTCGCCACGGACGAGGGCCCGGCCGTGGATCTGCCCGACCTGCTCCAGCGCATCGTCACCGGCATGGGCATCGACCACGGATACGCCCACATGGAGTTCTTCGTGGTCGACGGGCAGGTGTACGCCGGCGAGATCGGGATCCGACTGGCCGGCTGCGAGATCCCCGCCAACCACGGACACGCCTACGGATTCGACGTCTTCGCGGCGACGCTGGACGTGTACCTGGGGCGCCGCCCCCGCCTGGACTACCGCGAACGCCGGTGCGCCGGGGATCTGCTGCTGCCGCTGCCCGGATCGGGAACGGTGCGCCGGGTCACCTCGGCGGACGAACTCCTGCGCCTGCCGGGCGTGGTCGACGCGGTCGTGCGGGCCGGGGTCGGCGACTCGGTGACGGCCCGCCGCGCCTCGCACAACGCCTCGGGGCACGTCCACGTCGTGGGCGAGTCGATCGGGCAGGTCGAACAGCGCATGAGGGCGGTCCTGGACGCCTTCACGATCGAGGTGGCCCCGGTCCGCGAACCCGATCCGGTGTCCGGATGACCGCCGCTCCGCGTCGGGACGGCACCGATACCGGGATCGACGCCGGATCCGAGGTCGCCCCGGGCCCGGCCGCCGGGAACTCGGCACCGGCGGCGGCTTCCGGGCCCGACGGTGGGCTGCTCCCCCGCTTCCGTGCCCTGCTCACCCGCCCGGGCGTCGCCGGTGTGGCCTGGTGGAGTGTCGTCGCCCGGTTGCCCGTCTACCTGATGTCGCTGGCCATGGTGCTGACGATCCGCGAGCAGGGCGGGAGTTACCCGCAGGCCGGGCTGATCGCCGCGCTGTATACGGCGGGCATGGCCCTCGGCAGTCCGCTGATCGCCCGGCTGCTCGACCGCGACGGCCGCCGAGGCGTGCTGATCGTGACCGGCCTCGCCTATCCGGCCACGCTCGCCGCGCTGGTGTGGGCCACCCGACCCGGTTCCTGGGCGCAGCCCGTCCTGGCCGTCGCCTCGGGCATCGCACTGCCGCCGACGAACGCGTGCATGCGGGCGCTGTGGGCGCGCATGCCGCTCGACGACGCGCAACGCGAGACCGCCTACCTCTGGGAAGCCCTGCTCACCGAGGTCCTGGTCATCGGCGCGCCACTGATGCTCGCGGCCCTGATGGTGTGCGGATCCGCCGGAACGGCGCTGACCGTGGTCGCCGTCGTCGGCGGCGCGGGCGCCCTCGGCCTGGCCTGCGTGCGCGTGCCCACGAGCCCGGAGGCGGCGACCGAGTCCGGCCCGGAGGGGGTCGCCGCCCGGGATACGCCGCGCCACCCCCTGCGTGATCCGTCGATGCTCGTGCTGATGGGCGTGATGGCGGCGAGCGCCGTCCCGATCGGTCTGATGACGCTGGCCATTCCGGCCTCGGTGTCCGCGCACGGATCGAGCGACGGCACGGGAGTCGTGTACGCGTGCTGGGGAGTCGGCAGCGCACTGGGCGCGCTGTGGCTGGGGCGTGCCCCGTCGCGGGTCGCGATGCATGTGCGCTTTCCCCGGCTGGTGCTCGCCTACGCGATCGGTACGGGGCTGACCGTGCCCACCACCACCCCGGTGACCCTGGGCATCGCCCTGGTGGTCGGGAGCATGCCGATGGCCCTGGTGTCGGCCGGCGAGATGACCCTCGTCGGCGCCCTCGCGGACCGGCGGCTGCTGGCACAGGCGTTCACCTGGGCGTCGCTGGCAACGGTCCTCGGGGACGCGGTGGGTCAACAGGTCGGTGGTCTGCTGATGGACCCGATCGGTCCGCGCGGTGTGTTCACGGTCGCGTTCGGCGTGGCCCTGGTGGGGGCGGGACTGGCCTTCGCGGGGCGCGGGTTGCTCGTTCCCGAGGCCGCGGCCCCGGCGCGGTGCGCGACGTGACCGCCCCGCTGCGACCGCTCCGCCGGGACCGTTCCGACCCTGCCATCGCCGTCCACCGCCCACGGAATCCCCATCCGCCCCCGGTTCGTCCCGTGCCCGACCGGGCCAATCCACATCACACACGAGGTCACCCGTCATGAACGCTCCCGTTGTCGCCGCAGCACCAGACCGCCCGGATCCGACGCCCGCCGGCGCGCTGTTCACCGTGGTCGACGTCGACCGACTGCCCCAGGCGGTGGCCGAGTTCCTGGTCGCGCCCGCGCACACCCCCGTGCCCGTGGCGTGCGCGGAACGCCCGGACCTGGCGCACGCCGTCGACCTGGCCTCGCGCCTGTACGCCGGGATCGAACTCCCCGAGCCCCTGGACGTCGGCGTCCTGCTCGGGGCGGAGGACCTGCCCGACGGCCTGCCCGCGCTGGCCCGCCCGCTCGCCCGCACGTGGGTCACCGAGCACGAACTCTGCGGCACGGCGGAGGCGTTCCGGCGTCGACACCCCGGGACACTGCTGCTCGTCGGGTGCTACGACCGGCTCAACCTGGACCCGATCCGCGGCCTGCTGTTGACCACCTACCGCGGCCGCGAGCCCGGCCTCACCCTGCTGAGCGGACGCGACGCGGCCTCGGTGGCCTGGAATGTGGCCAAGCAGTACACCTCGACACCGGCCGCCGGGGTCGACGCGATCGGCCTGTTCACCGACACCGACCGCCCGCCGCACCCGTCCGGGGTCCGGGTGTTCGACGACCGGGATTTCGAACGGGTCGACATCCGCGCCGAGGTCCTGGGCACGCGCTGGCACCGGGTGGCGTTCCAGGGGCACGGCAAGGACGACAGCGTCAACCTCGGCGAGTTCACGATCTGCGGCCTGAACGCGGCCGTGCCGGCCCGGGCCGGACTGCTCGGGCCGCGCTGCGCGTACGGACTGCCCTGCTACAAGCCCGAGGACAAGCTGATCCCGCTCAACCGCGTGGAGGCGGCCGAGGTGGTGCTCAGCGCCTGCAACAGCGGACCGCTGGCCGACCTCGCGCTGTACGACCCCCGGTATCAACTGCTCCTCAACGCCCTGGACGGACCGGCCCGCACGGTCGTGGCCGCAGTCTCCGTGCACGACTCCGACCGGCCGGAGAACGTCGCGTGGATGCGCGCGGCCCTGGCCGGCGCGGACTCCGTGGACACCCTGAACGCCGGTCTCGCCGGATCGCACCCCTACCCGGCGTTCATGCGCTTCGGATTGCCCCGCACGCCCCGGGACATGCCCGCGCCGACCCCCTCCGAGCACCGCCCCGACCCGCTCGTGCTCACCGTCGGACGGCGTCTCACCACCTTGCTCACCTCGGAACTGCTGCCGCACAACCACGCGTTGCGTCCGAGGCTGGTCAAGCTCGCGCGCAAGGTGGACCTGTGGCTCGCCCGGCCGACGCATCTCGCCGACCAGTCGCCCGACGAGATCCGCTCCTCGCTCACGGCCGACCTCCAGTCGCTGGACCACGTGATCACCGAACAGGTCGTGGCGAACCCCGAGAACGAGATCATGAGCTACCCCGCGCACTTCGGCGACCGCAGTTCGCTCGACCCGCAGGTGCGGGAGGTGGCCTGCCACTGCGGGCGCCCCGCCCAGGAGTTCACCCGGCGCGGACTGCTCCCGCACGTCTCGGACACGATCTGCGCGGTCTGCATGCGCTGCGGCGACGTCACCTTCCGGGTGCCCGAGGCCCCGTCCCTGCTGGCATACGCGGCCGACGAGGTCGCGCAGGGCGGGGTGTTGGAGGTGCGCGTGGCGCTCCGGGCCGCCCGGCCGGGACCGGTACGACTGGGCCTGTTCGTGCCTACGTACCTGCGTGAGGACACGACCGTGGAACCGGCCGCCGTCCGCATCCGGGCCGTGGACGACCGGCCCCGGGACGTCACCTTCCGCGTCCGGTTCGCCGCGGAAACCGCGCCGCAGGCCTACTACTTCACGGTCTTCGCCGTGCAGGACCTCGCCGTCTCGACGGCACGCCGCCACTTCGGGGTCGTGCCGCGCCCGACCTGAGAATCCGCCCGCCCACGAACCCCCTTTCCCTCGTCACCGCAAAGGACGGATGCCATGGAAACCCGAGACAAGCCCGAGATCGAACTCGTCGAGCAGGACGGCGAGGTGACCCTGAGCATCGGCGGCGAACAGGCCATGCAGGCCTGGGAGCGCGACCTGATGTGGGCCAGTGCCGACATGTTGTGCGAGTACGGCCGGGACTTCTACGAAGTCGGCCTCGGCCTGGGGCTGTCCGCGCTGCGCATCGCCGGCAACCCGGCCACCCGCAGCCACACCGTGCTCGAACTCTTCGACGAGGTCGAGGAGTTGTTCCGCAGCGAGCACCCGACGTTGCCCGACAACCTCACCATCGAACGCGGCGACTTCTTCCAACGCGTCTTCGAACTGCCGTCGGAGAGCATCGACGGGATGTTCTTCGACCCCGCCCTGGACATGGACGTATGGAAGGACGAGGCGCTGTGGGCGAGGACCATGCCCGAGGTCGTGCGGGCGCTGCGCCCCGGCGGGGTGTTCATCCCCTTCTTCAGCACCCGGCCGGAACTGCGGTGGCAGTACCTGCCGCACTTCCGGAGCATCCGGGTCGAGTCGCATCCGTACCAGGCGTACGCGGGCACCGAGTACACGTACGGCACCAGCGGCCAGGCGTACATCCAGTGTTTCCGCAAGACCTGACCACGCCGTTCCGTTCCCACGATCTCATTCCGGAGGCAGCCGCATGACCATCGCCCCCTCGACCGACCAACTGTGCGGCCTCGACGTGAGTTCGCTGTTCCTGGCCGGGCCGTTCATCCAACTCCTCGACCCGGCCACCGGCGAGATGCCGGAGCATGCCCGGGCGCCCTTCGACATCCTGATCCGACACTTCGAGGCACGCGGACTCGCCGTGCACAACGCGCACCGCCGCGAGGCATGGGGCGCCGAGTTGATGCGCCCGGACCAGTGCACCGGCCTCGACCAGGACGAGATCCGCAAGGCCGACGTCTTCGTCGCGCTCCCGGGCTTCCCCGCCTCGCCGGGCACCCACATCGAGATGGGCTGGGCCAGCGCCTTCGACAAGCCCATCGTGCTGATGCTGGAGGAGGGACGGGAGTACACGTTCCTCGTCCAAGGGCTGCACACCGTGGCCACGGTGGAGTATGTGGAGTACGCGCAGGGCCGGGACATCGCGGAATACCTGCCCGAAGTGGACGCGGCGCTGCACCGGGCGGTGTCCCGGCACCGCGAGCGCACTCGCAAGAGCGAGGGCTGAGCGGCACGTCGCCGCACCGGCGGGTGGCCGAGCGCGGGCTCGGCCACCCGCCTCCACACGTCGCCGATCCGACGGGGACAGCGAGGGGATCGCGATGGGGACAGGGGTTCGATGAGAATTGCCGTGGCCGCCCTAGCCGCCCTGGCCACGTTCGTCGCGGGGGTCGCAGCGAGTTCCGGGTCGGTGCGCCCGGAAGGGGCACGAGCGTTCACGGCGGCGCCGGCGGAGGCGGTCCGCACGCCGGCGGCGCCCCGCTACACGGTCGAGGTGACCGGGGACGCCTCGGGGAGCGGGTGGACCGGCCGCGAACGGGTGGGGTTCACCAACGTGTCGGCCGCGCCGCTCGGCGAGGTGTACCTGCGGTTGTGGGGCAACGCGCACGGTACGTGTTCGGCGCCGCCGATCGAGGTCTCCGAGGTCACCGGCGGTGTTCCGGCGGGCCTGTCCGTCGGCTGCACGGCCCTGCGGGTCGTGTTGGGCGAGCCGCTGCGCCGAGGGGAGAGCGCCACGATCGGCTTCCGGCTGCGGATCCGGGTCCCGGCCGGTATCGACCGGTTCGGCCACGACGGCGACCACGCCTTCCTCGGCAACGCGCTGCCGGTGCTGGCGGTTCGGGACGGGACGGGCCGGCACCTGGACCCGTACACGAACACGGGTGAGTCCTTCTACTCGCTCGCCGCCGACTTCGACGTCACGCTCGACCACCCGTCGAACCTGCGGGTACCGGCCACCGGCACCTCGGTCCACCGTCCGGGCGCACCCGGACGCACCGTCACCACCGCAACGGCGCGCGACGTACGGGACTTCGCCTGGGCGGCGGGGCCGTTCACCGCGGTATCCGGGACCTCCGCGACCGGCGTCGAGATCAACGTGTATGCGGACGGCGGCGTCGAAGCGGCCGACGCCCGCGCCATGTTGGAGGTCGCGCGGGCGGCCGTCGACGCCCACGCCGGGCGCTTCGGCGCGTACCCGTACACCGAACTGGACATCGTCCTGGACGACGACCTGTGGTTCAGCGGCATGGAGTATCCGGGCTTCGTCCTGGACCGCGTGCGCCCCACGGCGCTCGTGCACGAACTCGCCCACCAGTGGTGGTACGGGATCGTGGGCAACGACGAGTACGACGACCCGTGGCTCGACGAATCGTTCGCCGAATACGCGACGGACCTCGCGCTCGGGAAGACGGGGGAGGGGTGCGGGAGCGAACTGTCCTGGGCCGCGCCGACGGAGCGGATCACGAACTCGATGCGGTACTGGGACGCGCACCCGGCACGCTACGAGACGGTGGTGTACGACCACGGCAAGTGCGCGCTGCACGAACTGCGGCGTCTGATCGGCGAACCCGCGATGGAGACGCTGCTGCGCGACTACGCCGCCGCCCACCGGTACGGGATCTCCACCACGGCGGAGTTCAAGAAGGCGGCTCGGGCGGCCGCTTCGCGGGACCTGACGCCGTTTTGGGCGCGGTACCGCATCGACGGCTGACGGTGCGCGTGCGGGGCACGGACCCGTAGGGGGGATCCCCGGCAACGGCGGCAGTGCTTGAGGGAGTTGCTGCCCCGATGGACCAGGGTCGGTGTCCTCCGCGCCGACGATTCGCGCGGACGGCGGGCCTCGCAGACTGAAGTGGCGATGTCCCTTCGATCCTTGGGAAGAGCCCATGCGTACCCGTACCTCGATCCTTGCCTCAGCTCTCGTCCTGACCCTGGCCGCCGGCCCCTTGGCCGCACCCGCGTTCGCCGCGGACGCGCCGGCGCCGGCGGCCGTACACACCGAGCCGAAAGGCCCGGACGCCGAGGCGCTGGCCGCCGCGTTGGCCGGATTACCGGATGCGACCGCGACCGCGGCGCTCGTTCGGGTCGGCGGTACCGAGGGGGTGTGGCGCGGCAGTTCGGGTGTGCACGATCTGATCAGTCGTCGGGACGCGGACGCCTGTGCACGCTTCCGGGCGGGGTCGACGACCAAGGTGGTGACCGCCGCCGTGGTGCTGCAACTCGCCGCCCACAACACGATCGACCTGGGGGAATCCGTACAGCACTATCTTCCGGGGCTGTTGGAGTCGGGGCGGTCGCATGTGCCCTTCAAGCCCGTCACCGTACGCCAGTTGCTCAACCACACCAGTGGCATCCAGGCCGGTGACGGCTTCGGGGACACCTTCGAGGAGGCCTACGCGCACCGCTTCGACACCCTGAAGCCCCGCGACGTGGTGGCATCGGCGGTGGCGAAGGGCCCGGAGTTCGACCCGGGCACGCGGCAGCACTACCTCAACATCAACTACACAATCCTCGGCATGCTGATCGAGAAGGTGACGGGAGACTCGTACACGTCGCAGGCCACCCGGCGCGTGTTGCGCCCCGCCGGCATGACGAGCACATACTTCCCCGGCACTGATCCGCGGATCCGCGGCCCGCACAACCGGGGCTACCAGGCGGTCGCGTGGGCCGACGGCACGACCGAGTTCGTCGACGTCACCGACTGGAACCAGGCGGACCGCTGGGCGGCGGGCGACATGATCTCGACGACGGCCGATCTGGAGCGGCTGATCACCACGCTCTTCCGGGGCCGCATCGTCCCCCTGCCGCAACTGCGGGAGATGTTCACGGTCCCCGCCGACATCCCGGGCGCGAAGATGAGTGCCGGATTCGAGCGCTTCGAGTACGGCGGCAAGGTCTACTGGATCAAGTCGGGCGCCCGCTACGGCTACAGCACGGTCATCGCCGCACCCGAGGACCTGAGTCGCACGCTGGTCGTGTCGGTGGGCTCCACGGACGCGAAGGGCGAATCGATGAACCCCGTGGTTCAGCGCATCAGCCTGGCTGCCCTGAAGGAGAGCCGGGAGCCCTCGGCCCCTGACGGCGGGGCGAGTGTGTTTCGGGTGTAAGGGATCTCGGGGGAGGGCAGGCGGGAAGATCGCCGGCCTGTGCGCCGGTCGGTGTCCGAGGCGAGGGAGACGGTTGTGGAGTTCGGTCCGAGTCGGCGCGGGGTTCTCGGTGGGGTGGCCGCGGGGGTCCTCGCCGTTGTTGTTCCGGGTGCCGGAAGCGCCGTCGCGCGGGGTCTGGACGACCGGGGGGTCGTCGGGCGGTTGCGGGCGCTGGAGCGGGCGCATTCGGCGCGGCTCGGGGTGTTCGCGTGTGATGCGGTTTCCGGGCGGGCCGTGGTCCATCGTGCGGATGAACTGTTCCCGATGTGTTCGTCGTTCAAGACCATCGCGGTGGCCGCGGTGCTGCGGGACCTCGATCGGGACGGGCAGTTCCTGGGCAGTCGCATCCGGTACACGGAGAAGGACGTCACCGAGTCCGGGTACGCGCCGATCACGGGGCGGCCCGAGAATCTGGCCGACGGCATGATCGTCGCGGACCTGTGCGCCGCCGCCATCGCCTACAGCGACAACGGGGCGGCGAATCTGCTGCTGCGTCGGCTCGGCGGTCCCGGCGCGGTGACCGGTTTCTGTCGGTCCGTCGGGGACGAAGTGACTCGACTAGACCGGTGGGAGCCCGCGCTGAATTCGGCGGAGCCGGGGCGGGTGACGGACACGTCGAGTCCGCGTGCACTCGGCCGGACCTACGCCCGGCTCGCGCTGGGTGGCGCGCTCGACGCGCGGGACCGCGAGCGGTTGACCGGGTGGCTGCTGGCCAACACGACCGGCGGCAAGCGGCTGCGGGCGGGGCTTCCCGCGGGCTGGGTCGTCGCGGACAAGACCGGCACCGGAAGCTGCGGCACCACCAACGACGTGGCCATCGTCCGGCCGCCGGACCGGGGGCCGATCGTGATGGCGGTCCTGTCCACGAAGGACGACGCCGCGGCGCCGGCCGATGAGGCGCTGCTCGCCGAGACCGCGACGGTGCTCGCGGAGGCATTGGGCTGACGTGTGCGGGGGCGGGGCGGGGGCGGCCATCGTCCCCGGCCGGGTTCGCTACCGCGGGTCCCACCAGGCCGGTGACACGTCGATGGACCATACGTCGCCCGCCTGATGATCCTGCGGGCCGGGTGGCTCGTGGTCGCCGCGGGCGTAGGGGTCGGGATCCGCGATGACGAAGATGCGGGCGCCGGATTCGGCCACGCGGTAGCGATGGATGTCGCCCGTCCCGTCGTCCGTTTCGACCGTGTGGCCCAGACCCGTGACACGGGCCCGGAGCTCGTCGAAGCGGATGCGGGGCGCGAACGGCCCGTACCTCCGGGACAGGGGCGACGGCACCGTGCGCCGAGTGCGATCGTGGATCAGCCGGTGGATCTTCACGCCGAAGCCGAAGCAGGCCATCCGTCCTCCCGGCGCGGGCGCGAAGGAGATTTCCACGAGCCCGTGATCCCGCCGCAGGAGTCCGTCACCCGGAACGTCGAGGTGGTCCGGCCCCACAGCGGCTTCCCACGTGTCGGGATCGTCGCCGATGCCTGCTCCGAGGACGGTGCGGGCCGTGGCGACGAGGGCGTAGAAGTCCGGATCGGATGGGTCGGACAGTGGGCCGGTCACCTCCACAGCCTACGTGTGGGAGTGCGGGCGGGGGGCGGGGTTTTCGGCGGGAATCCGTTGTTGTTGCGGTGCGGGTGGGTCTGCGGTGGGCGATTGCGTGCTTGCATGTGGCGGGCGGCCCGCACGGGTCGCGCATGAGAGGACGGGATATCGATGGCGGAAGAACTGATTGCCACGCTGAACACGACGCTCGGACAGGTCGTCGTGCGACTGTTTCCCGAGCACGCGCCGGAAACCGTCGCCAACTTCGTCGGACTGGCCGACGGCAGTCGCCAGTGGCGTGATCCGTCGACCGGCGCGCCCGGGAAGGGAGCGCTGTACAACGGAACGATCTTCCATAGGGTGATCGACGCCTTCATGTCCAGGGCGGCGACCCCGAGGGAACGGGCATGGGCGGGCCGGGATACGAGTTCGAGGACGAGTTCCACCCCGCCCTGAAGTTCGACCGGCCCTACCTGCTGGCGATGGCCAATGCCGGACCGGGAACCAACGGCTCCCAGTTCTTCATCACCGTCGCCCCGACGTCGCACCTCACCAACCGGCACACGATCTTCGGCGAGGTGGTCCAGGGCCGGGAGGTCGTCGACGCCATCGCGAAGGCCCCGACGGGCAGGAACGACCGCCCGCTCACGGACATCGTCATACAGTCCGTCACCATCGAGCGCCGGCAGTCCTGACCCATGCCGATCGTGGTGCCCCGCCTCGGAGGTCGGAGGTCGGAGGCACCACGATCGCGCACCGGGCTACCGCCCTATCGGCCGGACTTGCCATAACCGCAAGATTTCGTGCCGCCGTGGTGTGGGCCGGCGAGGCTGGGGTGCGTCGAACGAGCCGCTGGTTGCCGGGGTCGTTCGGTTCCCGTAGTCACCGGGTGCCGTCGGGCGGGTTTCGCGGACGGCCGGTGATCCCCCGTCCCGAGGGCAGGAATACATGAATTTCGGACCAGGGTTGTTGCCGCGTCGCCTTCTTCGATCCGGGCGGGTGGTGGTGGCCTTCGTACTTGCGCTTCTGCTCACGGTCGGCGTTGCCGGCTGTTCGGCGTCGAGTGGCGACGATGTGCCCTCCTACGCCGCCGCGACTCGGGGTGATCGCGACTTCGAGGGTTCGTTTCGGCATGAGTTCGCCGATGTCGACGGCGTCCGCATGCACTATGTGACGGGTGGCAGCGGCACGCCGGTGGTGTTGCTGCACGGGTGGCCGCAGACCTGGTACGGCTGGTGGCCGATCATGCCGGAACTCGCCAAGCGCCACACCGTGTACGCCGTGGACCTGCCCGGACTGGGCGACAGCACCGGATCGCCGACCGGGTACGACAAGGCAACCCTGGCGCGGTACGTCCACACGCTGATCGCCGATCGGCTCGGGGTGCGTGACGCCCGCGTCGTCGGGCACGACTTCGGGGCCGCGGTGGCATTCCAGTACGCCGGGCAGTTCCCCGGCGACACGGCTCGGCTCGGCTACCTGGATCTGCCGTTGCCCGGACCCGCGATCGATGCGCGCACGTATCGAACGCTGAGTTGGCACATCGCTTTTCACTCCCAGCGGCGGGTCCCCGAGGCGGTCGTGGGCAATGACGTCCGGAAGTACCTGGCGCTGTTCTATCCCCAAGTCGCCTTCGGTGGTTCGGCGTTCGGCGGCAATTCGGACCGATCCCCGTTCGACGACGCGGAGGTCGAGGAGTATGCCCGCACCTACAGCCGGCCCGGTGTTCTGTCGGGGGGCTTCGAGCTTTATCGTGCCTTGGACAAGGACGTCAGCGACACCGTGGCGGTGGCACCGGTACGTGTGCCGACACTGCTGATGACCGCGCAGGGGCAACTCGACGCGATCCGGGGCACGGTGGCGCCGCGCGTGACCGACATCGTGCGGGCGGTGGATGTGCCGAACGCGGGGCACTGGCTGGTCGAGGAGAACCCACGTTTCGTGGCGGGGGAGTTGTCGCGGTTCCTTGACGGGTGATCCCCGCTCAGTCGGGGCGCGTGGCGGTGACCCGGTCGAGGTCGTCGCGGGCGGATCGGGCAGCGGCCGAGGCGTCTTGGGCCGCCTGGTCCGCGCGCGTCCGTTCGGCTTCCGCCTTGTCGGCCGCGGTGCCGAGACGGGCGGCCCGGGTGCGGGCCTTTTCGAGGCGGGTGGCCAGGGCTTCGGCCTCGGCGAGGGCTTTTGTGTGGCCGGCTCGGGCTTTTTCGGCGGCGGTGCGGCGTTCCCGGGCCGTGCGGGTTGCCTGCCGGGCGGACTTCTCCGCGGCGTCGACGGTGGTGCGGGCGTGGGCGAGTTCGGATTCGTACTGCTTTCGGGCGCGTTCGCGGGCGGCGCGCTCTTCGGCCGCGTGGTCGCCCTGCGTGGCTTTGGCGTCCCGGGCTCCCTTGGTTCCCTTGGTTCCCTTGGTTCCCTTGGTGGCCTTCCCCGTCTTCCCCGTCTTCCCGGCCTCGGCGGGTGGAGCGGCCTCGTCTCGCTCGGTCGTCGGGCCCGTCGGGGCGGCGGCGAAGGCGTCCTCGGGGTGCAGTGGGGCGGTGAGTCTGCCGGCGGCGAGTCGTTGCGCGGCTTCGGGGTCGGCCAGGGCCGTGTTCAGGGTGTCCTGGAGATCACGGAGGGTGGTGTCGCCGAGGGAGGGGTGGTCGTGGGAGGCGGCGAGGGCGAGGGCCCGGTGTTGGAGCGCGTCGATCACGCGGTGGCGTTGGCGGGAGAGTTCGCGCAGTTCGGGGCCCTGCAACTGCTCCTGTGCGTCGCGCATGGCGGCGCCGAGTCGGAGGAAGGCGTCGATTTCGTCGCGGTGTTCGCGGACCAGGAGGTTCGCGAGCCAGGCCGCCAGGACGGGGCGCCGCAGATCGCCGATCCGGCCTGCCAGGGCCCGGTCACCGCCGGCGCGGGCGGTGTGGGCGTGCGCGTCGCGGGCGGCGACGAACTCGTCGGGGGCGAGGCCGTACAACTCGTCGACGATCGTGTCCTCGTCGACGCCCGCGTCCTCGGAAGTCGGCTTCCCACGTGTGGCCATGGCCCCATGGTGGCGTCTCGGCACCGCCGCGTCCCGGTAGTCCGGGCGCGGCCGGCGTGTCGGCGATGCGCGGCCGCCGCCGTGTTCCCGGGTGACCGCCCCGCGCCCGCTCCGGTCAGCGGCCGCCCGCCGCCTGGGCGACGGCGTGGTGTTGGCGCTCGATCGCGGCGGCGAGGCGGGCCGTGTCCTCCAGGACGTAGTCGTCGACCATGCGGCCCCAGCGCAGGGTGACCCACTGGACGCCCTCGTTCTCGTAGCGGCTGCCGTCGGCCAGGGTCGCGGTGACGGCCAGCCGGACCACGACCGTCGTCTTCCACGGCCACCCCTTGGCCACCACGTCGGTCAGCCGCAGCCGCAGGTCGGGCAGCAGCCTGTACAGATCGGCGAACCACTGTTCGAACGCATCCCGGCCGACCAGTTCCGCGGCGGGCGCGGCGTCCCCGACGAAGCGAAAGCGCACCGTCGGCGCGGCCATGTCCACCGCCGCCCGGTAGTCGCCCCGAGCCATGCGAGCCCAGATCCTCCGCGTCTTCGCGCGCACGATCGTGTGGTACATGCCGGCCTCCGGCCTCGAACCAGTGACTTGTCTTCTGCAAGTCACCGTAGGCGCAGTGACTTGCCGAATACAAGGCACTAGCCTGATCCGGGTGAACAAAGACCGATTCGCGGACATGTCCTGCTCGGTGGCCCGTACCGCCGCCCTGATCGCGGACCCGTGGGCGCTGCTCGTGCTGCGTGACCTGTTCCTGGGATTGGTGCGTTTCGACGAACTGCGTCGCGATCTCGACATCGCCACGAACGTCCTGGCCGATCGCCTGGACCGCCTCCGGGCCGCCGGACTCGTGGTTCGGGAGCCCTACCAACAGCGCCCCGTGCGCCACGAGTACCACCTCACGGACGCGGGCCGCGACCTCTACGGCGTCGTCCTGAGCCTCCTGGCCTGGGGGGACCGGCACCTGGCCGTGGACGGAGTCCCGATGCGGCTGGTGCACAAGAGCTGCGGACGGCCGTGCACACCCACGGTGACGTGCGGTCACTGCGGCGAAGAGCTCGTCGACGAGGCGGTAGAGGTGCTCCCCGGCCCGGGCGGGCGCGACGCACCGGGCACCGCGGTCATCGCGCAAAGGCTCTTCGGGGCGCAGGATCGTGCCGACGACGCGGGCGAATCCGACGTACACGAAGCGGGTACGCGGCCCTGACGGGCGCGGCTCGGCCCTGCTGCCCGACGAATTCCGGTTGCGGCGGGGTCGGCGCGCCGGGTGGGGTGGTGCCATGGACGGTGTCACGGCGCGGATGCGAGCAAGATCGGGAGCACCCCTCGGCGGCCCGGTACGACCGGCTCCGTGGCACAGGGCGGCGATACTCGCGGCGCTGATGCTCGCCGCCTTCACCTTCAACACGGCGGAGAACCTGCCGGTGGGCCTCCTGGAGCTGATCTCCGCCGGCCTGCATGTGTCGGTGCCGGCGGTCGGCCTGCTGGTCACCGGCTACGGCGTGACCGTGGCCGTCGCCTCCGTGCCGCTTGCGCACCTCGTGCGGGCGGTGCCCCGACGGCATGTGCTCTCGGGCGTACTGGCCGCGCTCGTCGTGTCCAGCCTGGTCGCGGCGTCGGCGAGCGCGTACGGACTGCTGCTCGGGGCGCGATTGTCGACGGCGCTCGCCCAGGCGCTGTTCTGGGCGGTGATGGCGCCGGTCGCGGTCGGTCTGTTCGCGGCCGAGGTCCGCGGGCGGGTGCTCGGGGCGTTGTCCGTCGCCGGGTCGCTGGCCCTCGTCCTCGGCGTCCCCGCCGGGACCTGGCTGGGCCGGCACAGCGGTTGGCAGGTGCCGATGGCCGTGCCGGCCGGTCTGGGGCTCGTCTCCCTGGCAACGATCGCCGTACTGTTGCCGACTGCGCGGCCGGAGGAGGAGCAGGCCGCCTACGCCACCGCCCCCGACGCCCGCCGGTTCGCGATCGTGCTCGCGGCCGGGACCCTGTCCGCCTGCGGGGCGTTCGCCGGATTCACCTACATCGTGAAGTTCCTGGGCGACGTGAGCGGATTCGCCCCGAGCACGGTCGGCGTGCTCCTGGTCGTGTTCGGGGTCGCCTGTCTGGTCGGGGTGGGCATCACCGGCGCACTGCTCGACCGCTTCCCGTATGCCGCACTGGCCGCTGCGGTGGGCACGCAGGCGGTCGGCCTGCTCGGGTTGTACGCCTTCGGGGCCCATCCGGTGGCGGCGGTGGTGTTCCTGGTGCTGATGGGCGGTGCGCTCGGGCCGGTGTTCATGGCGGCGCAGAACGCGATGCTGCTGTGCGCCCCGGGACGCACCGACCTCGCCCTCGCGGCGAACTCCGGTGCCTACAACGCCGGTATCGCGGCCGGCGCCGCGCTCGGGGGCCTGACCCTGCCGTTCGTCGGCGCGCGCGGCACGTTCCTCGCCGGCGGGCTGGGAACGGTCGGGGCATGCGCGGTGCTCGGCGCCGGATGGGCGTGGCAGGCGCGGAGCGCTCGGGCGGTCGCCTGATCACCGCCCGCGCGAACCGCGGCAGATCGCATGTGTCGTCGGATCGCACCCGCCGTCGGCGGCTCAGTGCCGCCCGTGGGCGGAGTCCGAGGCGCCGCCGAACAGGCGGGCCAAGGCGCGGAACGGCAACGTGACAACGGTCGCGATGGCGCTCCCGATCTTGCCCAAGACGTCACCTATGGCTCTGAACATGCCTGCCTCCCGTCGACACACGCGCGCGATACAACAGTCATATCGTGCGGATGCCGCATAAACGATGTTTACCCTACGATCCATGGCTGCCCCGTGAAGTCGACGGGAAACGGACCCGATGGGCGCCCGGCGAGCGCCCGGCGCGGTCACCGTACGGAGCCGGTCGGGCGCCCGACGTATGCGGGGCGGTTGTCCACGCAGTCGCCTCGGAACAGGCCCGAGTCGGCGGCCTGTTCCTCCGGATCAGATGCCGACCGTCTGCGAGTGCGGCCCGGTGAACAGGGTCGAGGCCAGTTGCGCCCGGTCGTTGACGCCGACCTTGCGATACATGCGCGTCAGATGTTGCTCGACCGTACTGACCGTGATGTAGAGGAGTTTCGCGATCTCGCTGTTCGTGTGGCCCAGGGCCACCAGGTCGGCGACGCGCTGCTCCGCGTCGGTGAGCAGCGCCGACGGTGCCTTGGACTCGGCGTCGGGACGGTCCCGGTCCGCCGGGAGCAGCCTGCTCAGCGGCTCCGCCCCGCACGTGTCCGCGATGATCCTGGCCTGGGAGCCGATCACCCGGGCCCGCCGGGTCTCGCCGACCGCGTTGTACATGTCGGTCAGGTCGGCCAGCGCGCGGGCCAACTCGTAGCGATCCCCGCTCTCCTGCAACGCGTCGACGGCCTGACGCAACAGGGCCGGCCGCCGGTGCGGTTCGTGGGTCGCCGCCAACAGGCGCAACGTCGCCCCGCGAGTACGCGGCGAACTCCCGTGCTCGCCGCGGCTCGCCTGCTCCTCCAGTACGGCCCGGGCCCGGTCCCGCTCGCCCATCCGCAACCACGCCTCGCCGGCGTCGTTGCGCCACGCGATCAGCCCCGGCACGTCCATGCCCCAGCGGAGCATCAGCTCGCCACACCCCCGGAAATCCGCCAGCGCTCCCTCCCAGTCCCCGACGGCCATGCCGTACCGGCCCCGCGCGTGCAGATAGTGCAGGCCGGGTCGGCTGTGGAGCATGTGCTCCGGGATCGGCAGGTACAGCAGTTCGGCCGCCTCCTCCAGACGGCCCATCGAGGTGAGCGCGTTCAACAGACAGGACAGCGGCGCGCCGACCGCCGCGCCCCACGCGCCGATCGGGACCAGGTCGAACGCCGTCGTCGCGTGCAGCACCGCCCCGGGCAGATCGCCGAGACGGACGCAGATCTCCGCACGCAGCGCGTGCAGCCTGGCCTGGCTGCCCGTTTCGCCCCGCTGCAGCGCGGCGGCGATCAGTTCGTCGCAGTACGGCAGCGCCGACGCGGGACGCTCCGCGTAGATCAGCGCGAGCAACGCGCACTCGACGGTGTCCAGATCGGTGCCGTGCAGCCGGACGCCGTGCAAAATCCTTTCGGCGGTATGCACCACGTGGTCGCCGAAACCGCTGGTCAACACCGAGTCGAGCAGCGTCGCGGCGTCGTGGTGACGCCGACTTTCGGTCGAACCGGGCATGCCCGGCGTCGCCGTGTCGAACTCCCGCACGTGGAGCAGCAGTTCGAGCAGTAGGGGGTACGAGCAACGGATCCACATCCGGGCGGCGCGCAGTTCCGGTCCCGCCTCGGGGGTTGCGGCCCGACCCGATTCGACCAGAAGCCGCACCACCTCGCCGGCGGCGTCGAAGCGCCCGGTCCACACCAACGCCCGGACCACGGCCAGGATCTCGCCGCAGTCCGGGCCCCCGCCCGGGGTGCCCGTCGGGCCACCGACACGCACCGCCCGAAGCAGCTCGGGAATCCGTCGATCCAAAATCCCGGGTTCCAGCCGCCACTCCACCCGAAGCAACGCCACCGTGGCCCGCGCCAGTTCGCCCTCGCCCTCGCTCAACGCACAGGCCAGACGCAGACAGTCGACCGCGTGGGTACTGCGGCCCTCGGCCAGCGCGGACGACGCGGCGGCGTCGAGTACGGGCACCGCCCACGGTGCCCGCACCCCCCGGCCCGCCAGCAGATGCTCGGCGACCACGGTCGCGTCCGCACCGTCCGCGTACGCCAGTTCCGCCGCCTTCCGATGCAGCGCCGCCGTGCCTTCGGGGCCCAGATCCGCCAGGACCGCCGCTGCCGCCACCGGATGCCGGAACCGGCCCCGCTCCAGCACACCCGAGGCGTCGAGCACGCTCAGACACCGTGCCACCGCACCCGCTTCCAGACCCAGGAGTCGGGCGATCGGCTCCGGACCGCCCAGGACGGCCAGCGCCTGCGCCACCACCGCCGCGGGCGGCGGGCTCCGATGCAGGCACGAGAGCATCGCCCGCGTGTAGCCCGGTGACGACGCGTGTTCGCCGCGCCGGAAGTCGTCGAGGATCCCGTCGAGCAGCAGCGGGTTGCCTCCGCTCAACCGCTGCGCTCGAACCGCCACCTGCCCCGCCCGGTCCGCGCCGAGTCCGGCCGCCGTCGCCGCGACCCGTACCTGATCCGGGTCGAGCGGCGCCAAGCGCACACTGCGTACGTGCGGCAGCCGGAGCAACTGCTCGACGAAGTCGATGCTTTGCTCGTTCGCGCCGTCGCCGTGGCCGAACACCGCCAACAGCGGGGCGGTGTGCATGCGGCGGGACAGATAGGCCAGACACGCGAGCGAGGCCGGGTCGGCATGGTGGACGTCGTCCACCACGATGGCCAGGGGGCGGTGCCCGGCCGGGCCGAGCAGAGCCGCACACAACGACTCCACGATCTCGGCGTCCACCGCGGACAACCTGCCCGACGCCCCGTGCGGCGAGGCCGCCAGATGCGCCCGGGCGATCGCGAGCAGCCGGTCGACGCTCGTGCCGTCCGGGCCGGACGGCGCTGCCTCGTACAGCAGTTGGGCGACCACACCCAGCACGACGCCGGCCTCCGCCTCGGACCCCACAGCCGACCGGACCAGGCCGCCGGCCGCCCGTACCCGATGGGTGAACGTGGCCAGCAGTGTGGTCTTGCCCATGGCCACGGAGCCGCCGACGACGGCGATTCCGCTCTCGCCCGCGAGCGCGTCGTCGAGGAGTTCGACCAGCGCGGCGGTCGCGTGCGAACGATCCCGCGCGTTCATGTGCGGCTCGCGCCGTGCCGAGCGTCGGCCGGCGCCGGGCGATGGGGGAGTCGCGGGGGCAGGACCTCCGCGAACAGGGGCGGTGTGGACTCGGTGGGCGTGTGCGGCTGACGGCGATGGCGCTCGATGGTCTCCATGTACCTTCCTTCACAGCGGTGATGGGGACACGAAAACGTCGACGGGTGCCACGCGGTGGCACCGACGTCCCGGTCGCCGACCGCGCGACCGGCCGGGGACTCCCGCATCGGGATCCGCCGGGCTCGCAAAACGGTTGGCATCGGTCACGGTAACAGGGAATCCGGGACCGTTGGAGAATCCTCGACGCAAGCCTGACGGTGGCCCGAAAACGGCCTCCGGAGTCCGCGAACTCGGCCCCTTTCCAGTCGCGTTCGTCCAGTGCGGCGACCTCGTCGCGGGCCCGGGCGGTGGCACGTTCCCGTGGGCGTCCGCTGCCCGGCGGGGCGGGCGCCGGGGTGCACAGGGGTTGGAAACAGGGGTGTCGCGGGCCGTGGGAGCGGTCGAAGACTTGGTCGACCGTGAGACCGCCCGTCCGGCGGATGCCGGCGTGCCCGACCGGGTCGGTCGCCGGGCCCCGACAGCGGACGACCTCGGCCGAGAACCGAAAGGCTTGACATGGTAGGTGCGGACCGCCCGGGCGACGACCCGTTCGCGAACCGGGATTCCGGTCCGCACCGGCACGAGCCGATCGCCGTCGTCGGCATGGCGTGCCGACTGCCCGGCGTGGACGGTCCGGCGGATCTGTGGCGGTTGCTGCGCACGGGCGCGGACACCATCGGGCCGGCGCCCGCGGACCGTCCGGGCATCGGCGGCATGTCGGGTCGCGGGTCCTTCCTCGCCTCGATCGACGGCTTCGACCCGGCCTTCTTCGGCATCTCCCGGCGCGAGGCCGCCACGATGGACCCCCATCAGCGGCTGATGCTCGAACTGGCCTGGGAGGCACTGGAGGACGCGGGCATCGTCGCGGCCACCCTGGCCGGCACCCGCACCGGGGTGTTCGCCGCCGCCGGTTCCGACGACTACGCGCTGCTGCTCGGGGGCGAAGACCCGAACCCGGCCACGGCTCACGCCGTCACGGGTCAGCACCGCAGCATGGTCGCCAACCGGGTCTCCTACTTCCTTCGAGCCGGCGGCCCGAGCCTCACCGTGGACACCGGCCAGTCCTCCTCCCTGGTCGCCGTGCACACGGCCTGCGCAAGCCTGCGCTCCGGCGAATCCGAAACGGCCCTCGCCGGCGGGGTCAACCTGATCCTGACCGCGCGGTCCACCGACCGCCTGGAGCGTTTCGGCGCGCTGTCCCCGGACGGTCGCTGCCACACCTTCGCCGCCGGCGCCAACGGCTACGTTCGCGGCGAGGGCGGCGCCGTCGTGGTGCTCAAGCCACTGCCGCGCGCCCTCGCGGACGGCGACCGGATCCACTGCCTCGTGCGTGGCAGCGCCGTCAACAACGACGGGGGTGGCGAGACGCTGACCGCTCCCGACACGAGCGGGCAACGGGACGTGTTGCGCCGGGCGTACGAGCACGCGGACGTGGACCCGGCCCGGGTGGGCTACGTCGAGTTGCACGGAACGGGAACCAGGGTCGGCGACCCGATCGAGGCCGCCGCACTGGGCGCCGTGCTCGGGGCCGGGCGCGGTGCGGACCGGGTGCTGCCGGTGGGTTCGGTGAAGACCAATGTCGGTCACCTGGAGGCCGCGGCCGGAGTGGTCGGGTTCGTGAAGGCGGCGCTGGTGCTTTCCCATGGGGAGATTCCGGCGAGTCTGAACCACGCGAAGCCGAATCCGGAGATCCCGTTCGCGGAACTGCGGTTGGCGGTGGCCACGGAGTCGACGGCGTGGCCGGCACCGGGGCCGGCGAATGCGGCGGAGTCGGCGGGGCTGCGGATCGCCGGGGTGAGTTCGTTCGGCATGGGTGGGACGAACTGCCATGTAGTGCTCTCCGAGGCGGGGTTCGCGCCCGAGAGCAGGTCACAGGTCGAGACCGGGCCCCACCGCGCCGCAGTCCCGGCTTCGGCCGCCCCCGGCGGGCTGCCCCTGCTCGTCTCCGGCCGCACCGACCAGGCCTTGCGCGCCCAGGCGGCGCGACTCGCTCGCTTCGTCGGCGACCGGCCGGAACCGGATCTGCCCGACATCGCGCACTCGCTCCTGGCGACGCGGTCGGCGTTCGAGCACCGGGGTGTGGTGTTCGCCGGCAATCGGGCCGACGCGGTCGCGGGTCTGCGCGCGCTCGCCGCCGGGGAACCGGTGCCGCGGGTGGTGGCCGGGCGGGCCCGAGCCGCCGGACGCGCGGTGCTGGTCTTCCCCGGCCAGGGATCGCAATGGCTCGGCATGGCCGCCGCACTCCTCGACCGCGCACCGGTGTTCGCCCAACGGATCGCGGACTGCGACGCGGCGCTCGCGCCCTACGTGGACCGCTCGGTGGTGTCGACCCTGCGCTCGGCGTCCGCGGACTGGCTGGAGCGGGCCGACGTCGTACAACCCGCGCTCTGGGCGGTCATGGTCTCGCTCGCCGAGTTGTGGGGCTCCTTCGGCGTACGACCCGCCGCCGTGCTGGGCCACTCCCAGGGCGAGATAGCCGCCGCGTGCGTCGCCGGCGCGCTCACCCTCGCGGACGGTGCGAAGGTCGTGGCCCTGCGCGGCCGTATCCTCCTGGACCTGTCCGGCCGCGGCGGCATGGTCTCGGTGGGCGTCTCGGCCGAGCGGATCGACGCGCTGATCGCCCCCTTCGACGGGCGCCTGTCGGTCGCGGCCGTCAACGGCCCGGCGTCCGTCGTCGTCTCGGGCGAGCCGGACGCACTCGACGCGTTCCTCGTCGCCTGCGCGGCCCAGGGCACCCGGGCCCGCAGGGTCCCGATCGACTACGCCTCGCACTCTCCCCAGGTCACCGGAACCCGCACGGCCCTGCTCCGCGACCTGACGGACATCCGGCCGCGCCCGTCCCGCATCCCGTTCTGCTCGTCGGTGACCGGCGCGCCGGTGGACACCACCACCCTCGACGCCGAGTACTGGTACGCCAACCTGCGCCGGACCGTGCGCTTCGAGCAGGCCGTTCGGACCCTCCTCGCCGGGGGGCACGACGTCTTCATCGAAGTCGGCGCACACCCCGTGCTCGTCACCAGCATCCTGGAGACGATCGAGGACGCCGGCGCGGACGCTTCGGCGCTCGGCACGCTCCGCCGCGGTCAGGGCGGTCCCGAGCGCTTCCACACCGCGCTCGCCGAGGCGTACACCTGCGGCGTCACGGTCGACTGGAACCCGCTCCCGGGGCCGGGAGCGCGTCGGGTCGACCTGCCCACGTACGCGTTCCAGCGTGAGCGCTTCAGGGTCGGCGGTACGGCCGACACATCCGCCGCGACCCGCGGGCAGGCGCGGTCGGTGTGGGCCGATCGGGTGGCCGGGCTCGCCCGTGATGAGCGGGAACAGGCGGTATACGAACTGGTGTTCGCGCACACCGCGACGGTCGTGGACCGGCCCGCGTTGGGCGCGGCCGACGGCGAGCAGACGTTCGAGGCCCTGGGTCTGGATTCCCCGAGTGCCGTCGAACTGCGCAACCGGATCAACACCGACACCGGACTGCGGCTGCCCACGACGCTCGCATACGACCACCCCACACCGGTCGCGGTCGCACGGCATCTGGCCGGCCTGCTCCTCGACACGGCACCCGATCCCGAGCGGCCGGAGCTGGAAACGGCGGCGGAACAGCCGACCGACAGCGACCCGATCGCCATCGTCGGCATGGCCTGCCGGCTGCCCGGCGGCATCACCTCCCCCGAGGACCTGTGGCGACTCGTGGCCGCGGGCGGCGACGCCATCACGCCCTTCCCCGACGACCGGGGGTGGGACCCGGCGGCGCTCCACGACCCGGATGCCGACCCCGATCCGGGCTTCGTGAGTACCGGCTACGTCCGGTACGGCGGCTTCCTGGCCGGCGCCGCCGACTTCGACGCGGACTTCTTCGGGATCTCGCCGCGCGAGGCGTCGGCGATGGATCCGCAGCAGCGGCTGTTGCTGGAGACCTCGTGGGAGGTCTTCGAACGGGCCGGGATCGACCCGGCCGCCCTGAAGGGCAGTCGGACCGGTGTGTTCGTCGGCGCGATGGGCCAGGACTACGGCGCCCGGCTCGACGCGGCCGTCGACGGCTCCGAGGGCTACCGGCTCACCGGCAGCGCCGCCGGCGTCCTGTCCGGACGGCTCGCCTACACGTTCGGCTTCGAGGGGCCGGCCGTCACGGTCGATACGGCGTGCTCGTCGTCGCTGGTCGGCCTGCACCTCGCGGCGCAGGCCCTGCGCGCCGGCGAGTGCTCGATGGCGTTGGCGGCCGGAGCAACGGTGATGTCGACCCCGGGCATGTTCGTCGAGTTCGGTCGGCAGCGGGGGTTGGCGCCGGACGGCCGGTGCAAGGCGTTCTCGGCCGCGGCGGACGGCACCGGCTGGTCGGAGGGCGTCGGTGTGCTGCTGGTGGAGCGGTTGTCCGACGCGCGGCGGCACGGGCACCGGGTGTTGGCCACGGTGCGCGGTACGGCGATCAATCAGGACGGGGCGAGCAACGGGCTGACGGCGCCGAACGGTTCGTCGCAGCAGCGGGTCATCCGGCAGGCGCTGGCGAACGCGGGGCTGTCGGCCGGCGACGTCGACGCGGTCGAGGCACACGGCACCGGTACCACGCTCGGCGACCCGATCGAGGCCCAGGCGCTGATCGCCACCTACGGTCGGGGACGGAGCGCCGAACGGCCGCTGTACCTGGGGTCTTTGAAGTCGAACATCGGCCACGCCCAGGCCGCCGCCGGGGTGGCCGGGGTGATCAAGATGGTGATGGCGATGCGCGCGGGCGTACTGCCGCGGACCCTGCACGCCGACGAGCCGTCCGCGCACGTCGACTGGTCGGCGGGTGCGGTGGAGTTGTTGACCCGGGCCCGGGAGTGGCCCGAGGCGGGCCGTCCGCGCAGGGCCGGGATCTCGTCGTTCGGGATCAGCGGGACCAACGCGCACGTGATCGTCGAACAGGTGGCGGCCGAGAGCGTGCGGGCGGTGCCACCGCCCGATTCGCGTACGGGCGCGCTGCTCCCCTTCGTGGTGTCCGGGCACGGCCGCGACGGTCTGCGGGCGCAGGCGGCCCGACTGGCGCGGTTCGTCGGAGACGAACCCGATCTCGGGCCGGCCGACTTGGCGTCGGCCCTGATCACGTCGCGATCGCTGCTGGCGCGCCGGGGCGTCGTAATGGCCTCGGACCGGGCCGAACTCGTCGCCGGATTGGCGGCGTTGAGTGCGGAGAAGCCCCTTCCGGGCGTTGTCTCGGGCATGGCTCGCTCTTCGGGGCGGACGGTGTTGGTGTTTCCGGGGCAGGGGTCGCAGTGGGTGGGGATGGGCGCGGGGTTGCTTGACGAGTTCCCGGTGTTTGCCGCGCGGATCGCGGAGTGCGAGGTGGCATTGGGGCCGTTTGTGGATTGGTCGTTGGTGTCGGTTCTGCGGTCGGGGTCGGGGGTGTGGCAGGGCCGGGTGGAGGTGGTGCAGCCGGTGTTGTGGGCGGTGATGGTCTCGCTTGCGGAGTTGTGGTGTTCGTTCGGTGTGGTGCCGGGTGCGGTGGTGGGTCATTCGCAGGGGGAGATCGCGGCTGCGTGTGTGGCGGGGGCGTTGTCGTTGGCGGATGGCGCGAAGGTGGTGGCGTTGCGGAGCCGGGCGCTGGGGGTGTTGGCGGGTTCCGGGGCGATGGTGTCGGTGTCGTTGGCGTATGCGGACGTGGTCGCGTTGTTGGGTCCGTTCGGGGAGCGGTTGTCGGTCGCGGCGGTGAACGGGCCGGTGTCGGTGACGGTGTCCGGTGATGCGGGTGCGGTGGACGAGTTGGTCGCGGTGTGTGAGGCGCGGGGGGTGTGGGCGCGTCGGGTGCCGGTGGACTACGCGTCGCATTCGGAGCGGGTGGAGTCGATCCGGGACCGGCTGCTCGCCGAGTTGGCGGACATCGATCCGGTGGCGCCGTCAGTGCCGTTCTATTCGACGGTGACCGCCGAACGGCTGGAGTCCACGGCCCTCGACGCCGACTACTGGTATGCCAATCTGCGGCGCACGGTGCGTTTCGAGGAGACCGTGCGGTTGCTGTTGGCTCAGGGGTTCGATGCGTTTGTCGAGGCGAGCGCTCATCCGGTGTTGACCACGCCGATCGAGAGCACGGTGGAAGCCGCCGGGGCCGAGGCGGTGGTGCTGGGGACGTTGCGGCGCGGTGAGGGCGGCCCGGAGCGCTTCACCGCGGCACTCGCCGAGGCGCACGTCAACGGGCTCGCCGTGGACTGGTCGCCGCTGGTGGGCGAACCCGCCTCCTTGGACCTCGAGTTGCCGACCTACGCCTTCCGGCGTCGCCGATACTGGGCGGCCCGTTCGGCGTCCCACGGTGACGCGCGCGGCCTCGGTCAGGCCTCGGCGCGCCATGCGCTGCTCGGAGCGGTGGTGCGGCTCGGCGACGGGCGGGGAGTCCTGTCGACGGGACGACTGTCGTTGTCCACGCACGCCTGGCTCGGGGATCACGTGGTTGCCGGGACGGTGCTGTTGCCGGGTACGGCGTTCGTGGAACTGGCGATCCGGGCGGGGGACGAGGTCGGCTGCGGTCGGCTCGCCGAACTCGCGCTGGAGGCGCCGCTGGTGATCCCCGAGCACGGCGCGCTGGAGATCCAGGTCGTGGTCGGCGCGGCCGAAGCCGACGGGTTGCGTTCGGTCGCCGTGTACGCCCGCAGCGCGGACGAGGCGGCGTCGGACTGGACCCGGCACGCCGTCGGGACGCTCTCGGCAGGCGGATCGGCGCAAACCGCGTCCTTCGGGTCGGAGACCTGGCCGCCGACCGGTGCGGAACCGGTGGATCTCGAAGCCTTCCACGCCGACCTGGAGCGCGGCGGCTATGCGTACGGGCCCGCGTTCCAGGGCCTGCGGGCCGCATGGCGGGTGGGCGACGACACGTACGCCGAGGTGGCGCTGCCCGATGAGGAAGCGGCGAATGCGGGCCGTTTCGGACTGCACCCGGCGCTGCTCGACGCCGCGTTGCACGCCGCACTGTCCCCGGGCGGCGAGCGGGTGCTGTTGCCGTTCGTCTTCAAGGGGCTGACGCTGCACGCGAGCGGCGCCTCCCACCTGCGGGTACGGCTGTCCCCCTCCGGGCCGGACGGCGTCCGGGTGTCGCTGGCCGATGCGAGCGGGAGTCCGGTCGCCGTGATCGAGGCGCTGACGTTGCGCCCGATCGCCCACGACGTGCTTGCCGCCGCGCGGCCCGCCGCGGAACACGATCTGTACCGCGTCGAGTGGGTTCCGGCCGGTGGGGTCGATGCCGCCTTCGCCGGTGCGATCCGGGTACTCGGCGCGGATGCCCCCGATCTCGGGGCGGTGGCTGCGGACGGCGTACCCGAGGTGGTTGTCCTGCCCTGTTTCGCCGACTCGACGGCGGACGACGACAGGGCTATGGCGGCCCATCGGATGGCGGTTCGGGTGTCGTCCGTGGTGCGGGAGTGGCTTGCCGACGAACGGTTCGCCGGGGCGCGACTGGTCGTGGTGACGCGGGGTGCGGTGGGTGTCTCGACGGGGTCGGAAGCCTCGGCGCTGCCGGGCCTCGCGGCGTCGGCTGTGTGGGGGTTGATGCGGTCGGCGGCGACCGAGCACCCCGATCGTTTCGTCGTGACGGACGTCGACGACGCGGAGTGGACGGCCGCCCTGCCGAGCGTACTGGCGTCCGGGGAAAGGGAGTCGGCGGTACGCGGGGGCGCGGTTTCGGTGCCGCGATTGGTCCGGCACGCCGCTTCCCCCGTCGAGGCAGTGGGTCGCTTCGGTGACGGGACGGTCCTGATCACCGGCGGCACCGGCCTGCTGGGCGGGTTGGTGGCCCGGCGGATCGTCTCGCGGCACGGGGTGCGCAATCTGGTGCTGCTCGGCCGGCGGGGTGAACGGGCCCCCGGGGTCCCCGAGTTGATCGAGGAGTTGGCGGCGCTGGGTGCGTCGGTGGTGGTCGAGGCGGGTGATGTGGCCGATCGGGACGTATTGCGCGGGGTATTGGATCGCCTGCGGGTCCCGCTGACGGGTGTGGTACACGCCGCCGGACTGCTGGACGACGGTCTGGTCGCGGCCATGACCGACGACAGGTTGCACGCCGTGCTGCGCGCCAAGGTCGACGGCGCGGTCAACCTGCACGAGCTGACCGTCGGCCACGACCTCGCCGCCTTCGTGCTCTTCTCCTCGATCGCCGGCATCCTGGGCGGTCCGGGTCAGGCGAACTACGCGGCGGCGAACACCTACCTGGACGCACTCGCCCACGCCCGTCGCGCCGCCGGCCTCCCGGCCACCTCGCTCGCCTGGGGGTTGTGGGGCGAGGCCGGCGGGATGACGGGTGCGATGAGCGACGCCGACCGGCAGCGTATGCGCCGGCTCGGCATCGGACCGCTCGCCACGGAGCAGGCCCTGCGCCTCTTCGACGCCGCGCTCGGTTCGACGGAGGCCCTGTTGGTCCCGGCCGCGTTGGACCCGCCCGCGCTCCGTGCCCGCGCCGGGAGCGGCGTGCCGGCGGGCATGTTGCGCGATCTCGTGCGCGCTCCGGCCCGCCCCGCCGCGGCCGCCGCGGGCGCCCTCCGGTCGGGGCCCGCGCCCGACCAGCGGCTCGGCGCGCTGCCGGAGGCCGAGCGGGATCGGGCCCTGGCGGCGGTGATCCGCGAACACGTGGCGGCCGTACTCGGCCTCCCCACGGATGCCGACATCGTCTTCACCGCGACCTTCAAGTCGCTCGGCTTCGACTCGCTGACCGCCCTCGACCTGCGCAACCGGCTCAACACGGCCACCGGCCTGCGCCTGCCCGCCACCCTCGTCTTCGACCACCCCACACCGGCGGCACTGCTGCGCGAGGTCCGCCGGGAACTCGTGGGCACCCGGGACGCGCCGCCCACCATGGCGCCCGCCGCGCCGGTGGACGACGACCCGATCGCCATCGTCGGGATGGCCTGCCGCTACCCCGGCGGAGTGGAATCGCCCGAGGACCTTTGGCGCCTGGTCGCCGACGGCCGGGACGTCGTCTCGCCATTCCCGTCCAACCGCGGCTGGGACCTGGCCGGCCTGTACGACCCCGACCCGGCGGCCTCCGGAAAGAGCTACGCCCGCGAGGGCGGATTCCTGCACGAAGCCGGGCAGTTCGACG